>DAORKK010000435.1:0-1009 GCA_035439525.1 Chitinophagaceae bacterium | reverse complement strand
TTGACCATGACCCGCGGACTCGCCAAAGAGCTTGGCCCCAAAGGTATACGGGTGAATTGTGTTTCTCCCGGTATGATCAACACCACTTTTCATAACACCTTTACGAAGCCGGAAGTACGAACCCATGTGGCATCAACCACCCCTTTACGCCGGGAAGGAGAAGCAAGTGAAGTAGCAGACCTGGTTTGTTACCTGGCCGGACCTGCTTCCTCGTTTATAAACGGAGAGAGTGTAGAGATTAATGGCGGTACCTATTTTGTTTAGTACTGATTTGTTTGCGGATCATACAATTGAATATTTACATGCGATTGCTGAAAACGTTTTGCCTGCTTTTGATTGGCTTCCCTTTACTGACGGAAGCACAGCATCCGGTGACTTTTTTTACTAAAGGAGAAGCTGCCCTGGTAAAGAAAGACCTGAACCGCTTTCCATTACTGAGGCGTTCCTACCTTGACATTAAACGGGAAGTTGACCAATGGCTTACGAAGGAAATTGATGTCCCGGTGCCTAAAGATCCGGCGGGGGGCTATACACATGATAAACATAAATACAACTATACCCTGATGTTTAACAGTGGTATATTATATAACCTCACCGGCGAATTAAAATACGCTCAACTGGTCAGCCGCACATTACTGAAATATGCAACCCTGAATCCCACATTGAAAAATCATCCACAGGCTACGAGCAGTTCGCCAGGCCGTATTTTCTGGCAGGCACTTAATGATGCAAACTGGCTGGTGTATAGTGGCATGGCCTATGATCTCGCTTATAACGGCATTGCTGCATCCGACCGTAAATTGATTGAAGAGGGCGCCTTTAAACCCGAAGTGGAATTTATCACCCGTGATCTGCAAACCTGGTTTGACCTGATTCATAATCATGGTGTCTGGGCCTGCGCAGGTGTGGGACTGGTAGGTATCGCCACTGGTAATAAGGACTATATTGATATGGCCTTATATGGTACAAAGAAGGATGGGAAAAGCGGCTTTATCGCCCTGATGGATGG
>DAORKK010000434.1:0-1021 GCA_035439525.1 Chitinophagaceae bacterium | reverse complement strand
CTTTCGCTCTTCGCCCTGGTACTGATGACACAGGCAGCCACGGCCCAGTTTCATTTAGGTGTTAAAGCCGGTACCAACATTACCAAGGTCGATGGCAAATCGTTCAAAGATGAATTCCGTTACGGTTACCACCTGGGCGGATTTGCCGAGATCCGGATGGGCAACAAACTGGTGCTGCAGCCGGAAGTACTCTGGAACCAGTATGCCACACGGCTCGACAGTAATTTCAGTCATGTATACCAGGATGTATTTGATGGCAACAGTAATGTCAAACTGAATTACCTGTCCATTCCCATCCTGGTAAACTACAAACTGGTTGGCAATTTCATTTCCCTGCAAGCCGGTCCGCAGTTCGGTGTGCTGATCGATCAGAACAAGACCCTGCTGCAGAATGGCGGCAATGCGTTCAAACAGGGCGATTTTTCCATGCTGGCCGGTGTGCTGGTCAGGATGGGACCGATCCGGGTGAACGGCCGCTATGCCATCGGTCTGAACAATATCAGCGATATCCCTGATGATAACAAGTGGAAAAGCCAGGGCTTCCAGTTATCCGTTGGTCTCGCACTCTGAGTGTCTTCGTATAGCTATGAAAAAGGCCTCCCCCCGGGGAGGTTTTTTTATGTATAAAGGTCTAGGCAGCAATTACCTGGTTTGGCAGTCCGGAAATGACAGGCACGATACTTGGCAATACTGAATTCACGCTATACTTTTACCCTCCGGACCTGTTAGGCCCGGATAAAATGACAGAATGTCTAAAGAAGATAAGGATATGAATATTGAGAATTTTTTGATGCGTTCAGAAGATGACATGGACTTTTTGCCTATTATTCCCCTGAATGAAGGTGACCAGGATGATCCGAACGGGATCGAGATCCCGGCCGAAATAGCTTTATTGCCCCTCCGCAACACCGTTTTATTCCCCGGGGTGGTATTACCCATTACTGTTGGCCGCGACAAGAGTATCAAGGCGGTGAATGATGCCTACCGTGGTGATAAACTGATCGGGGTGATTGCCCAGAAA
>DAORKK010000433.1:0-1057 GCA_035439525.1 Chitinophagaceae bacterium | reverse complement strand
ATAGCTCACTTAACACTTTTTTTCTATAATCCTGTCAGCCCTTCGGGCTTTCCGTACTTCGTACTTCTAACCTCGTACTTTTTTTCGTACTTCGTAACTCGTACTTTGCCTTAGTGCTTTGATTCATTCGCCCCTACCGGCTCAGTCTGCGGAATGAAATCTCTTCCATCTTTCGCATAATCATAAGGCCAGCGGTGTACTTCAGGAATCTCACCTTCCCAGTTACCATGACCCGGGTTGATCGGGGTGGTCCATTCCAGGGTGTTGGCACCCCAGGGGTTGGTAGTCGTTACTTTTCTTCCTTTGAAAATAGAGTAGAAGAAATTGAAGACAAACATCAGCTGTACCGCGAATACAATGATCGAAACCACAGTGATCATTTTATCAAGATCACCAAACTGGTTGAAGGAAACCCATCCTTTTTTATCCAGGTAACGGCGGGGAACACCGGCCAGACCTTGATAGTGCATGGGCCAGAAAATCAGGTAAGCCCCGATCATGGTTACCCAGAAATGCAGGTAGCCTAATGTATTGTTCAGGTAACGGCCAAACATTTTGGGGAACCAGTGGTACACACCGGCGAACATACCGAAGAAAGAAGCCACACCCATTACAATATGGAAGTGAGCTACCACAAACATGGTATCGTGCAGGTGAATATCAATGGTGGAGTTGCCCAGGAAGATACCGGTCAGACCACCAGAGATGAATAAGCTTACAAAACCGATTGCAAATAAAGCAGCCGGGGTGAAGCGGATATTTCCCCTCCATAATGTGGTGAGCCAGTTAAACACTTTGATCGCAGAAGGTACGGCAATCAATAGCGTCAGCAGCACAAAGACTGATCCGAGGAATGGATTAAGTCCCGTGACAAACATATGGTGCGCCCATACCAGGAAGGCCAGGATCGCAATAGCGAACATAGAACCGAGCATGGCCATATAACCGAAGATCGGTTTACGGGCACTGACGGATAATATCTCCGACACCATACCCATTGCGGGCAGGAGGATAATGTATACTTCAGGGTGACCGAGGAACCAGAACAAGTGCTGGT
>DAORKK010000432.1:0-1138 GCA_035439525.1 Chitinophagaceae bacterium | reverse complement strand
TTTGAACATCATATCACGGGCTGTGTGGCCATTGCTGCCTGGAATTATTATTGTGTTACGCAGGATAAAAACTGGTTACGTGAAAAAGGCTGGCCGCTATTATCAGCCACCGCTGATTTCTGGGCCAGCCGCGTGGAAAGAAAAGGTCCTGGTCAATATGATATTAATAATGTAGTAGCCGCCGATGAGTGGGCGGAGAATGTAAATAATAACGCCTTTACCAATGCAGCTGCCCGGGCCAATCTGCAGTTTGCTACCGAAGCAGCGAACCTTTTAGGCATTGCCCCCGATCCGGTCTGGATGCAGGTGCATGCCAATATACCCATCCTGAAATTCCCGGATGGCGTAACAAAAGAACATGCGGCCTATGCCGGTGAGGGAATCAAACAGGCCGATGTAAATCTGTTGTCTTATCCATTAAAAGAAGTGACTGATCCGAAAGCCATCCGCAAAGACCTGGCCTATTATGAAACACGGGTACCCAACGAGGGTACACCCGCTATGACACAGGCGGTATTCACAACCTTATATGCACGGCTGGGGGAAGGTGAAAAAGCCTACCACTGGTTTAAGGATGCTTATCTGCCCAACCTGTTACCTCCCTTCCGGGTGATCGCCGAAACCAAGGGTGGTACCAATCCCTATTTTGCCACGGGGGCCGGAGGGATTTTGCAAAGTATACTCATGGGCTTTGGCGGACTTGATATTACCCCGCAGGGACTGGTGCAGCTAAAATCCGCATTACCCGGTCATTGGAAAAGCCTGACCATCACCGGTGCAGGAAGAGAGAAAAAAACATATATTGTGCGCCAATAGACTACGACGACTGCTGCTTTGAAAAAGATAATTGCCATATGCTTCGCCGGAATCCTTCTTTTCAGTACAGGAGGGTATCACCCTTTTATCAGCCTGTTGCAGCAAAAGGCCGACCGCAACCTGGAATCCCTGCTCGACGAAGAAGTATATGATGAATCCCGCCTGATTGAAATCCGCGTGCCGTTGAATATGCCATACCAGCAGCGTTACACCGGATACGAACGGCATTACGGGAATATTGAAGTGGAAGGTCAGTCATACACCTATGTAAAGAAAAAGATTGACGGCGATGTAGTGATCTTCCAGTGTATTCCCAACGTTT
>DAORKK010000431.1:0-1191 GCA_035439525.1 Chitinophagaceae bacterium | reverse complement strand
GTCCCAGTACAATAGCCCATTTGCCCGGATGTTGCAGGAAAGGCTTCACACTGTCTTCGCCCATATAAGGGGCCACCGTCACCGAATCAAAAGGCAGGGCTTCAAAAAAGGCTTTGGCATATTGATCGGATGTATTCCCGATATCACCCCGCTTGGCATCGGCAATGGTGAAATGAGAAGTGCCGATATATTTCACGGTATCTTCCAGGGTTTGCCAGCCCTTTACGCCCATGGATTCGTAAAAAGCGGTATTGATCTTATAGCTGACACAATAGGCCCGGGTGGCATCAATGATCGCTTTATTGAAGGCCAGCACCGGGTCGGCTTCGGATAATAAATGCGCGGGGATTTTAGTGATATCTGAATCCAGTCCTACACAGAGATAAGACTGCTTTTGGCGGATCTGTTCTACCAGCTGGGCTCTTGTCATGCCGCAAAAATACAGGTTGCGGAATTACAAAAAAGGATACTTATTCACCCGATTACCGGAGTAGTCCACGAAGCGCCTGAACAAAATTCCAGACCTCCGTATAGCTGTTATACAAAGGCACGGGGGCAAAACGGATCACATCCGGTTCCCGCCAGTCCACAATAAACCCGGCCTTCATCAACCCATCATAGACGGCCTTCCCGTTTTGCAGCATCAACATGGATACCTGGCAGCCTCGTGCCTGGGCTTCGCGGGGCGTGATAAACCGAAGTTGTTGACCACCGGTTTCCTGATCCAGTTCTTCCAGTAAGGACCAGAGGAATCCGTTTAATTTAAGCCTCTTTTCCTGGATCGCTTCCCAACCTGCGGCTTCCACAATCTCAAGGGCCGCCCGATGAGCGGCATAAAGAAATATAGCCGGTGTACTCAACTGCCAGCCTTCTGCGCCGGGCATGGGCACAAAGCCTTTCTCCATCTTGAACCGGGTGTTGATATCATAACCCCACCAGCCGGCAAAACGGGTCAGGTTGGCCGCATGATGTTTTTCATGAATAAAGGCACCACCAATGGCACCCGGACCGGAGTTTAAATATTTATAACTGCACCAGCAGGCAAAATCCACGTTCCACTCATGCAGTTGTAAAACTACATTCCCCGCAGCATGGGCCAGGTCAAAACCAACCAATGCTCCGGCTGCATGTCCCGCAGCAGCAATGGCTTTCATGTCAAATAATTGTCCCGTATAATAATTTATGCCGCCA
>DAORKK010000430.1:0-1235 GCA_035439525.1 Chitinophagaceae bacterium | reverse complement strand
CTGCAACCGGTTTTCGGCCCTGAACGCCTGGGTGATGTGAAGCATAGCCTGGCAGATATCACTAAAGCCAGAAAACTTTTGGGGTATGAACCGGATATCGCTGTGGCAGAAGGCCTGAGCAGGACATTTGCCTGGTATCGCGCTCAATTGATTAGCCAATAAACAGGAATAACATGTCTGATACAAATACCCGCCGTTCCATCATCATCACTGGTGGTGCCGGCTTTATTGGTTCGCATGTAATCCGGTTGTTTGTAAACAACTATCCGGCGTACCGGATCATCAACCTGGATGCACTCACTTATGCCGGCAACCTGGAAAACCTGCGGGATATTGAAAAGGCTCCGAATTATTTTTTTGAAAAAGCGGATATCCTGGATATAGCGGCGCTTGAACGGATTTTTGTTACACATACGCCGGATGCCGTAATTCACCTGGCCGCGGAAAGCCATGTGGACCGGTCCATTATTTCCCCGCTCGATTTTGTCTATACCAATGTGATCGGTACCGTTAATCTCCTGAATACGGCCCGCCATTTCTGGAAGGACAGTTATGAAGGCAAACGTTTCTATCATATATCAACTGATGAAGTATATGGTGCGCTCGGCGATACTGGCTTCTTTACTGAAGACACCAGGTACGACCCGCACTCTCCATACAGTGCTTCCAAAGCAGCCAGTGATCAATTTGTCCGGGCCTATCATGATACTTACGGATTGCCCGTAGTCGTGAGTAACTGTTCAAACAATTATGGACCGAATCACTTTCCGGAAAAACTGATTCCGCTTTTTATAAACAATATCATTACTAAAAAACCGTTGCCGGTTTATGGGGATGGGTTGTATACCCGTGACTGGCTCTTTGTAAAAGATCATGCCACGGCCATTGACAAGGTGTTTCATAACGGCAAGAACGGTCAGACCTACAATATTGGCGGATTTAACGAATGGCGGAATATCGACCTCGTCAAACTGCTCTGTAAGCAAATGGATGAAAAACTGGGCAATGCACCCGGTACAAGCGAAGTGCTGATTACCTATGTAAAAGACCGTCCCGGACATGACCGCCGATACGCTATTGATGCCACGAAAATCAATAAAGAACTGGGCTGGTCCCCATCCGTCACCTTCGAAGAGGGCCTTTCCCAGACAATTGACTGGTACCTGCACAATACCGAATGGCTGAAAAACGTTACCAGCGGCGCCTATCAGCATTATTATGAAGAACAATACAAA
>DAORKK010000429.1:0-1433 GCA_035439525.1 Chitinophagaceae bacterium | reverse complement strand
TGCTGCGTCCGCCTTCGACCACCTTTTGTGCCACATCCGCCGGCAGTTTATTTACTGGCCATCCCAATACGGCAATGGCCATCAGGGGTTTGCCTCCCATGGCATACACATCGCTGATGGAGTTGGCGGCGGCGATCCGGCCGAATTCAAAGGGATCATCTACGATGGGCATAAAGAAATCCGTGGTGGAAATGATCGCGGTCCCGTTGCCGAGATCATATACGGCCGCATCGTCCCGGCTGTGATTACCCACCAGCAGTTTATCATTATCGGGAAATGCAACGGAGGTCTTGAGGATCTCATCCAGCACTTTGGGGGCGATCTTGCAGCCACAACCGGCGCCATGAGAGTATTGAGTTAAACGTACAGGTTCCTGCATCATCAGTAAGAAATTGAGGAGGCAAAGTTAGTTAATAGGGCTTTTAACAAAACGATACAATTTGAGCAGCTCAAATATCTGATCGATTGCTGGATTTCGGATGCTGAAATGGTTGACATTACCGATTTCATTTTTTGTAATCTTCAGACCGCTGTTATTTCTGTTCGCAAAAAAGTTAAAAAATCTCCGGGCGGAATCCGTACGGCAATCACATATTTGTCCTTTACAGCTTTTGAGTAAAGTGAATCGATCGTAATAATCTATGCCCCGGTGCCCGGCTACGGACAAGCGCTAATCAGCAGGAGAGCAAGGTGTAGCTGTTGGAAGAGTAGGATCTGCAGAAGTTACGTTAAATGTAATGGAAATAACAACGGCGGGTTTCTTTACCGTGTTTTACCGAAAAGGCCAGCCAGGGCCCGATAAGGAAGTGCAGGTCAGAGCGGCTGAATCGCCTTAATCAGGTCAGTAAATATCCCGTTTGCCTTATTATAGAAAAAATCATGCGCGCCTGCAACCGAATACCGGTACATTTTTTTTCCGGTGTAAATCAGGAACACATACAGCTCCATTTCCTGACCCCTTTCTATAAACTCTGCCCTGTATTTTTCCACGATATAATCAGGAGCCATCTCTATAGGCACGCTGGTAAAGACAAGTCTTGATGAAGGAAGGTTCTTGATTTCTTTTAGTAGTACCGTTTTAATTTTGGCCGTGTCGTATTTGCCGGACTCGCCCAGAAATTCGATATTACCCCGGAACTGAAAATACCGGTTCTTAAGGCTGTCAGTGTAGGAAAGCAACAGAGATGTTTTTGACTTATTGAGAACGCCCTTCAATTCAGCCGGCAGCTTTATCCGGGCGCCCATTTCCTTTATCGTCAGCACCGTTTTCGGTTCCAGCCATAAAAACTGGTTCACGGCAGAGGCGACGACATCGCTCAGGTAGTCCTTGTTGCTGGCTTTGTATTCAAAGCGAAGCAGTACTACCAGGTCGTTGCGGAAGAAAAAGAAATGATCAATGTTGACGGTGCCGGTTGTCAGTTTAAGCGAGCGGT
>DAORKK010000428.1:0-1443 GCA_035439525.1 Chitinophagaceae bacterium | reverse complement strand
CTCATTTCCGGTTAGTGGACAGTAATGGCGCAGGTGATAATTATTTTGCCGGATTCTTGTACGCCTCATTGCAGGGAAAATCCATCCGGGATTGTATGCGCTATGGCACTTTATGTGGCGGGCTTTGTATTACATCCGCCGAACTGGTGGCGGAAGAACTAAGCAGGGAATTGCTGGAGGAGTTGTATAATACATATTTTTCTGTACTTTTAAGATAACCTAAACCACCTTATCCATGCTGCAACTAATCTGGGCCTTCATAAACGTCGGCGCATTCCTCTTTTTTATCTTTACGGCCCTTCGGGCAATCAAACTGGTGTCAGAAAAATATGGACTTGCAGCCACACTCATCCTGATCATTGGCGGCATAGGTATGATGAGCAGCAGAATTGGCAGTTCAGCCATTAACTCAAATTCCAGCAACAATGCACGTTTCCCTTATGTGTACATGGACCGGAGTTTTGTGAAAGACCAGTATTTTACAAGAACAAAAATTAAAGACAACTGGATCTCAAAAATTGAGGTAATGGCCCTGATGGGTAAATACAGGGACAATGACAGCCTGGTAGCCGTGGAAGCCAAATCGATGCTGCAAGGCTTTTCATCCGGATATAATTGGGAACCCCACTATGTAGAAATCACACCTGTCCAGGGTACCGGCCAATTCAGGTATTTCGTAAACGGAACTGAAAAATGGAGCCTTATTGGTTTCAATTTTTACAGCGTATCGCGGAATTATGAAGGGGTATTTTTTCCGGTTAAAAGCGGAATAAACTAGTAAATAATTTCGAAGAAATAGCCTGCCCGGTCTTGAAGAAAAAAAGCCAGGCTTTACAACCCGGCTTTAAAACTATAGTCGTACAACTTAATAAATAAACTTCATCACCTCTTCCTGACCTGCGGCATAGCTGATTTTCAGGATATAGACACCATGAGCAAGATGGTTAACCGGTACTACAAGTGCTGCATTATTGGTGACCGGTATATCTGAAACCAGATTTCCATAACTGTTAAACAGACGGATTTTTATTGCTTGTGGGGACAGCCCTTGAAGCAACAGGCTATTTCCGTTTACCACCAGCGTGGTTTTGGTACTCCCGGTTAACAGACGAGTGGCTGAATAGGTATAACTCTGATCCCTGTTCAATATCCGTAGCCGGTAAAACCGGTTCTCCCGCAATATTCCGGTATTGACTGTATATATCTGACGGCCTGGCTGATTACGTGCCGGGGTCGTCGAAAACACATTCCAGTTCACAGCATCTGTACTATATTCTACGATATACCCTTCCAGATCGGTTTCAATATCGGATACCCAGCTGATTACCCCTTCTTTCAACTCATTCAGCTTTGCCTCAAAGGAAATCAGGGAAACAGGTAATGGAAAGCAATCGAGTGCAGGTACCGGAACAAATGACTGACTGAGCAATGAAGCACCACTGG
>DAORKK010000427.1:0-1461 GCA_035439525.1 Chitinophagaceae bacterium | reverse complement strand
GGTAGGGGACGATATGCTACCAGGTATGGCAGATACCACTACCGGCCGGAGTGTGGCGGATAATTACAAAACCTGGGAGAACGGCTCCGTACTCCTGGTTAAGTTCATGAACAATGTGGGCAGCCCGGCCATCCGGGAACGGATTACCCGCTATGCAAAAGAGTGGGAGAAATTTGCCAATATCACCCTGAAATTCGTTCCGGATAATACCCCGACTACAAATATCCGCATACGCCTGGGGAGCCGTCGTGATAAACTCGGTCACAATTCAGCTGTCGGGGTTGATAATGATCAGCGTGCCCAAACCCGCCAGACCATGAACCTGGATACCAGTGATTTTCTGGATCATGATTTTTTTATCACTGAATTAAAAACCGGTGGGCCCTTCTATAAATTCCTGCAGGCAAAGGGGAAGGACCTGACCAAGTACACGTATCCACAATTTTATGATGATATCATTGATTATCCGTCTCCGCTACCCCGCTTTAAAGAAAAAGTAGCCAAAGGAACGACTATGCATGAATTCGGACATGCGTTGGGCTTATTACATGAGCAAAGCTATCCTGGTGCAATCAAATGGAATAAGGATACCGTATATAAATACTATGAGCGACATGATTGGGATAAGGCAAAGACAGATTTTAATGTCCTGGAAGTAAGTGAGCAGTTCTTCACCAATGGAACAGCCTATGATCCAAAGTCAATCATGCACTATTCCATACCTTCCTGGCAAACATTAGATGGTTATTCAGTGGATGAGAACTATGAAATGTCAGACGGGGATAAGCGAATCATTGCTGCTATGTATCCAAAGGACAAAAAAGTGTCAGACCTGGCTGTACCTAAAGTAATTGTATCAAACTTTGTAAAACTGGAAGTGAAAAAGGATGATGTGAAAAAAGCACTGATCATTACGCCTTATTTTACGGTAAAAACCGGGGCTAAACTGGCCAATGCCTATTATGTGGCCCGATTGACTACGGAAGATGGACAATATTATATAGCCACGTCAAGCCTGAAATACAACTGGGGTGGGAACAGCGGCACTTATCTTAAAATGAATCTGTTGCCGAAAACTATCAAAACATATAATAAGCTGCCCAAAAAGGACCTCCAACTGGTGTTCCCTTACAAGGAAATACCCGAACTGGCCGGAAAGAATTTCAGGGTAGAGTTTACTGTTTACCAGAATAATATGTCAACCGGCAAACTGGACCGGTTTGTAACGTATTCGCTTTCTTCACCGCTGAGCCTGGTCCGGTAAGCGTTAAGGAGGCAGTACAATAATAAAGGCTGTTTTAACTGTGTTTCAGCGTCCGTAAAACCTTATTCTGGGTTAACCGGCTGACAGACAGTTGAAACAGCCTCTTTTTTTCTTTTAGATTAACCAAAGAAATCTCCGCCAGTTAACCCGGAAGCCTGTATATTTGCACTCCCCTGAAATACGGGGTGTGCGGGAGG
>DAORKK010000426.1:0-1595 GCA_035439525.1 Chitinophagaceae bacterium | reverse complement strand
TCAGTGTACATTATCATTTTGAAGGGCATGGAAGCCTGGTGACCATGACAAAGGACGAAACAATGGCACATACAAATGCAGTCAGCCATTTCAGGCACAAACATGAAAACACTGATGATTCATTAAATGTTGGGGCAGAGACTCCTGGAAGTTCAGGACCACGGTAAAAACTAATTGCCGCTACGTGCCATTTCCAATTGTTCTTTGACCAATGAGATACCTGCAACGGTAATCCGGATAACCATGGTTTCCTGTTGTTCGGTGGTTACCAATTCTTCCCGTTCAAGCTGATGTATTTGTTGCTGAATATCAGACCATTCCTGCATACGGCGCAAAATCAGTTCCCGGGGTTTGCAGGAATATCGTTCCGGCTGGGGATCATTCTTCACGATTTCGTAGATGGTATGGAGAAGGCTGTAATGGTCTTGCATATTTTAAAATTATTAGAAAAAATACTTGCAGGGCAATCAACTTATTCACAAATATTTGCAACCCTTCTGAATTTATGTGAGTAACTCCCCCCGTATGCGGGTTTTAGCAGGGCCAGAAGGGATTCAAGCCAGCCAACGCTTCGCTGAAAAGAAAATCCGGCACCGGCCAAAATAAACGTACCTTTACAGGGACATTCAGACTTATCTGCTCTTGTACGAGAATCACCTTCCCTTATCTTTTTCCCTACAGCTGCATTCGTCGCGACCTATTTATTGACCAGTAAATCATCCCCATGACCATCTATGTGTCCAATCTGAGTTTTACTATTTCTGAGGATCAGCTGAAAAAAGTATTTCTTCCATTCGGGGAAGTGTCCTCCGCCAGGATAATGACGGATAAATTTACCAACCGGAGCCGGGGATTTGCATTTATCGAGATGCCGGATGAACAGGAAGGGCAAAAAGCAATTGACGATCTGAATGGTTCAAATTGTGAAGGACGCCCGATGGTGGTCAATATGGCAAAACCTAAAAGTCAGTTTTAAAAAGAATCAGTATCCAACAATGGATTTAACAGCCTATTCCGGACAGGATTCCGGTGCTGGTTAAAAATATATCATTCGTTATGACTACAGAACAAATTGAAAAGTACATTGCCCCGGGTAAGCGAAAAGACAACCCGTTGAATATTCATTTTAAAGACCGCCAGCCGGTTACCGGAATATTTATCCAGGAAGCAGATTACGAGGAACTCAAGTCCAAGAATCTCTGGAGGGTTGTGAGTGGAAATAATGTGAAGGAATGGGAACAGCGAAAGGACCTGAATCTGAGCCGGATCTTTAACGGGATCTCCTTTACCCGGCTCAGCGAGGTCTGAGTTCCTTAAGCAACTATATTCACGTTTACAGCCATCAGGCCACGGGGTCCTTTCTCGGTTGTAAAACTGACCTTATCATTTTCCTGAACGGGGCCTGACAGGTTATTGATGTGTACAAAAATACTTTCCTGTGTCACCAGGTCACGGATAAAGCCAAATCCTTTTTCATGATTGAAAAAGCTGACTTTACCAGTGCGGAATTCGTCTTCGGCATCAGGTACATACTCCGGCACACCGATTGTAATATCTTCCAGTTTGATTTCTTTACGTTTGCGTGGATCGGGAGG
>DAORKK010000425.1:0-1600 GCA_035439525.1 Chitinophagaceae bacterium | reverse complement strand
CATGCCGGCTGGCCGAAAATGAATACACTCGCCGCTCCCGGCTGGTTCAATGACCAGGTCGCTGGTCTCGGTTATACCTTCCCTTCCCCGGCCTTCTGGGCTACATTGGCTTCCTGGGGAGAGTTTGTGGGCGGGATTGGTATTGCCCTCGGATTGCTGACCCGTTTTAATGCCTTCCAACTGGCGTTCCAGTTTTTTGTAATTTCTTTTATCTGGTTTGATAAGCCCGAACCATTGACCGGGATGTATTTTCAGCAGACTTTATTCTGGGCCTATGTACTTACGGTTTTTGCCGGCAGCGGCCGTTTCTCCATTGATTACTTATTGCAGAATAGAAAAAAGGTAAAAATCAATACCCCTTTAAAAACGGCTGTAGCTGCCATTCTTATTATCATCCTTTTTGCAAACCCTGTACAGGCACAATCAGGTACCCAGGTAATTAAAACCACGATCAGTGATTTCAATTCCCTTTCCGGTAAATGGAAAGGCCAGCTCACTTATCTCGACTATATCAGTAATAAGCCGGTATCCATCCCTGCCAACAGCTTGTTTGAAATGGTCAGCGATTCCAGTTTTGATCAGTTTATCTATTATACCGATGAACCGCATAAAAATGCGGACAGCCGCTATACCATCCGGGAGAATGGCACTGTATTAAACGAGATGAAGCTGGTGGAACGAAAAGAAGAAAAGGGTAAACTGTTACTGGTATTCGAATACCGCGGTCCCGACGGCAATGATAACCGCATGGCCATTATGCAACGGGTCATGGAGCTGACCGGGAATGAACTGAAGATTACTAAAATGGTGAAATATGACGGCGAAGAAAAATTTATACAACGGCACCAATATTATTTCATCCGCGCTATTGAAAAATAGTTACAAATGCAGTTCACGTACTGCTTTAAATCCCCACTCACTACTCACTACTCACCATTCACCATTCACTACTCACCATTCCCCATTCCCCATTCACCCCCTCACTTCCTCAAACATCCCCGTCTGTTTATTCTTACGAACATTGTCCGCATGAAAACAGCGGCCATTCATGGCCACATATACACCGGCCGGTAAGGTTTGAGCAAAAGCCAGGGCACTGCCGAGGTTGAAGAGTCCGTCGGAGCTACCAAATTTGATAGGGATCATGGCGCCGGTCAGCACCACGGTTTTGTTTTTGACCCGTTGGGCCAGAATGGCTGCCGTTTCAGCCATCGTATCGGTACCATGAGTGATCACGATCTGGTCTTCATCACAGTTATTACATTGGTGAACGATCAGATCGCGGTCCTCGTCCGTCATTTCCAGGCTGTCGATCATCATGAGGGTCCGGATTTCCACGGGCACTTTACAACGGCCCATGTCCAGCAGGTCATGCATGTGGGTGTCATTAAAGTAAAGTTGACCGGTAATTTCATTGTACTCCTTGTCAAATGTTCCCCCGGTAATAAATATGCGGATCGCCATACAGCTGTTTTTGGGCGTGAAGGTAATTGAAAGGAGGGAGAGGGGGATGCAGGGCGATTGCAGATATTTAATACGCACAGGCTGTGGATAGAAAATATTAAAAAAAAAGCCCCGGATGTTTTGTTGATCTGAATTA
>DAORKK010000424.1:0-1606 GCA_035439525.1 Chitinophagaceae bacterium | reverse complement strand
TCTTACGAATCCATCTCCCAACTTTCATGTCTCATTAAAGTTTCAAACTCTTCCTCCATTGGCACATTGGCATATTGGCACATTATTTTCGCACATTGGCACATTCCTTTAATCAGCATTCCTTACGGCTTTCCTCGCCAGCTTCAAAAAAACCTCATCCATCGATTGAGCAGCAAAGGTCTTTTTCAGCTGCGCCGGCGTATCCAAGGCATCAATTCTTCCATCCACCATAATGCTGACCCGGTTGCAGTACTCGGCTTCATCCATGTAGTGTGTAGTTACGAATATGGTGATACCATCCGCAGCCGCTTCATAGATCAGGTTCCAGAATTCCCGTCGTGTTACCGGATCCACCCCGCCGGTGGGTTCATCCAGGAAGACCAGTTTGGGTTCATGAAAAATGGCCACCGAAAAAGCCAGCTTTTGCTTCCAGCCCAGGGGCAAGGATTTTACCAGCTTATCTGCTTCTGCTGTCAGATGAAGCTGTTTCAGTACCAATTCCGTTTTCTCCTTGATAAAAGCATTGCTCTTACCATATATACCCGCATAAAAACGGATATTCTCCCGTACCGTCAGATCTTCATATAAAGAAAACTTCTGACTCATATACCCGATATTCCGCTTGATCTTTTCATTCTCCTTGTACACATCAAAACCGGCCACCATCGCTTTACCGGATGTAGGCAATGACAACCCCGACAACATCCGCATAGCCGTGGTCTTACCGGCCCCGTTAGCCCCGAGAAAACCAAATATCTCGCCCCGGTTCACGTCAAAGCTGATCGCGTCCACGGCAGTGAAGTCGCCGAAGCGCTTTGTTAGCTTATCTGCAATTATTACTTTTTCAGACATTAGTAGAATTTTATGAACCTTGTCTCTTACTTAAAGATCCAAGAAACCAAGATGCCCCACCTTCGCTGAAGCTACGGCGGGCAAGCAAGAAGCCAAAGAAAAATCAAAATGCAAAATCCAAAGGCCTTCTAATGAGTTCTTGTTTACATTTAAAAAAATCATTTTCTTACGAATCCATCTCCCAACTTTCATGTCTCATTAAAGTTTCAAACTCTTCCTACATAGGCACATTGGCATATTGGCTAATTGGCTAATTGTTATTCATCAACCTGATAAAACAATCCTCAATATTCGCCTCCGCCTCTTTCATCTCAAAATCAACTCCTTTATTCTTCAGTTCATTTCGTAAAACATCTGCGCCATTTTCCTTCAGGACCACATGATGGTATTCACCAAAGGGATAAGCATTCTCCACCACCTCCTGATCGTTCAGTATATTTAAAAGTTCAAGCATGTTGTTGCTTTTCACTGCCAGCAGTTTTTTTCCAAATTGCTTTACAATGCCGGCAGGTGTATCGATCTGCATGATACGACCGGACTGGATCAGGGCTACCCGGTCGCAGAGACTGGCTTCGTCCATGTAGGGCGTTGAAACCAGGATCGTAATACCTTGTTCTTTAAGTCGCCGAAGCATTTCCCAGAATTCCTTTCTTGATACTGCATCAACTCCTGTCGTAGGTTCATCAAGGAACAATACTGAAGGTCTATGAATCAGCGCACAGCTCAAGGCAAGTTTTTGTTTCATCCCTCCGGA
>DAORKK010000423.1:0-1632 GCA_035439525.1 Chitinophagaceae bacterium | reverse complement strand
ACCTACGAGGAGGTGAAGAAGTATGATGTGGGAATGAAGCCGCATCCTCGCTTCCCCCGCCAGGAGAAAATGAAAGTGGTGAAGCCCTTGCTCCGGGATGTGCTGGAAGCGGTGAAACAACAGATGATGATGGCCCGCCGGCCCTTTCCGTTTTATAATATTGAAACCAAGACCCAGCCGCTCACGGATAATATTTATCACCCGGAGCCGAAGGAATTTGTGGACAGTCTTGTAGCAGTCATAAAAGAGAAACAACTGGAGGAACAGGTGATCATTCAGTCCTTCGATTTCCGCACCCTGCAATACCTGCATCAAAAATATCCGTCCATCAAAACGGCCATGTTGATCGAAGATTATGATAAGCGATCATTGGAAGAGCAAATTAAAGCACTGGGTTTTACACCCACTATTTATAGTCCGGCTTATCAACTGGTCACCCCGGCCTTATTAAAAAAATGCCATGAGCAGGGAATGAAAGTGATCCCCTGGACGGTGAATGAGAAAGCAAAAATCGAAGAACTAAAAGCAATGGGCGTGGATGGTATTATTACCGATTACCCGGATCTTTTTTAGTCTTTTATGGAATCCTGAATTCATCAACAAATTTATAACCAAGAGCTCCCTTTTTAATACAAAGGGTAATTAATGAGTCCCCGGGATTTAAGCGGCGTAATATGGCCGGAGATGGTTCAAATCGCTCTGTCCGGTTTTCGATCCTGACCTTGATATATTTCTCCTTTACCCGTCTTTCACGGTATGAAGATTCAATGACAAAGTTTTTACATTCACTGGATGAACGGGCCCAGTATTCATTCACCACTGGCCCCAGTGAAACAAACAGGAAAACAGTGACGAGTACTATATAGAATCCAATCTCGATTCGTTTGTTTTTGTGATCATTCCAGCTTACGAAATACAGGGACAATAAATGAAAAACACCATATCCGGTCAACAATCCGGCAACCAGGGAATGGATCAGGAAACTTAATCCGCCAAAATCATTTTCATGCTTTGAAGCGCCAAAACTTATTCCGATAAACAAAAGGATATAGATAACGAGCCAGGCTCCCCGGTTGAACCAGGGTGGCCAGTTGATATAACTATCAGGTTCGAGTATACCGGTCTCCTCTTCTTTAATTTTCTTCCTGATTTCATGCCATGTTAGCAACAATCCCATGATAGCCATAAAAGCAAACAAGGCAAGTATAGCTCCTCCGATCACCAATACATCCGCAGGCCATCCCGATTTCTTCCAACCTGCTGAGACAAGCACAATGCCCGCAATCAACAGGATGAACCGGTTGCGAAGCTGTATAAGCAGTATTTTTTTCAATTCAGGATTCATCTCCCTTATTTACATTGAAGATTAAACAGGTGAGGAAAAAATACAACTATTTTCTTTAGGTTTGATGCCATGGAGCTATCATTGAAAAGTAAAACGGCATTAGTTTGCGGCAGTACCCAGGGCATCGGTCTGGCCATCGCCAAAGAGCTGGCCTTGCTGGGTGCCAATTGTATCCTGATGGCACGGAACGAAGACCGGTTGAAAGAGGCGGTTGCTTCACTTGATTCCAGCCTGGGACAATCACATCGTTTTGCTGTTGCTGATTTTCAACATACAGATCAAGTGAA
>DAORKK010000422.1:0-1669 GCA_035439525.1 Chitinophagaceae bacterium | reverse complement strand
AACGCTGGCGGTTGACGGCATAACCGGCCTGTGGTTTTCGTTCGGTGATGCGCACAAGCGAGGCTTCATGTCCGAAGGGGAACATATTCCCGGCATATACCACTTCCACATAATGATCGCGGGCCATGGTAGCGATATGTTTCCATTTCAGGAGGTTGAGACTGCCGATGAGTCCTGCATTATCCAGTTCATTTCGTTTGACTTCCAGCTCTGCATCAAACCAGGCACCGAGGGTACTCAGCATGAGGTTGTTTACCTGTACCGGTTTGGGAACAAAGCCACCGGGCAGGGCCCAGTTGCTGCTTTCGTGTACGATACAGTGGCGGTCGTCATTGTATAATGAAGTAATAAAAGAATTATCTCGGGCGGGTTTCACTTTAAAATCGCCATTGATATCGGTACCCCACAACGCCCGCACGGAGCGGATGGACTTCAGCGAATCCGACAGGTCTTTGCCACCCACACAGTTCTTACATGTAAGGCGGGTATGCCAGAGTTCATAATATATGCCGGGAGCGATACCGCCTATGGGACGGCCTTTCAGTTTTGTATCATGATTCCAGGCACTGTACTCATTGGGAGAAATAAATAAGCGGTAAGGAAATTCTATACAGGTTTCCTCGGGGTGAACGGGCCGTGGTGTTTTCCCATTCCGGAGTTCGTCCATGATCGCAATCACCTGCGGGCTTACTGTTGTCTGCGTGAGGGTGATTGGTGCCTCTGTTTTCTGGATCTGTCTTTCTTCCGTTTTGGTGGCAGCCCTGCGTTCATTATTCAGTTGTACCTGCCGGTCTGCATTATTGGCCGGCAGTTGCTGGATGCGGATGTTCTGGTTATTAACTGCTGGTTGCTGATTATTTCCCTGTGGAACTGTAACCGGTGTGTTCAGATTAATCGCCGGTCCTTCTTTGATCAGGATGTTCTTATAATTATCATTTGTATCTGACGCATTAAAAACCGGGAAGAGTTTTGGTGAAGCGGCGCGTTTGCTTACTACGGGGGTGAATTTATCCCAGTTGAGCAGGGCCTCCGCTGTCAGCGGGATACTGTTTACAGAAGCGGGAATTGAAAAGACCAGTCGTGAGCGGCCGGAGAGATAAGCTCTTGCCGGGAAGCGGGGATTCTGGGATCCCATCACGCTTTTTTCGTTGCCTTTAACGGGGCCGGTCTGGTTATTGGAAAAACTCATGGAGCCGGCTTCACCGCCTTCTTCAAACGCTTCTTCAGCCAGGGCCTGTGGGGTGAAGTACACGATCAGCAGTTGCGGACCTGAGGTTTTTTGCAGGGAATGATTGCCCGGGGATTTTTTGTACCCCGTAAAAACCAGTTCCAGTTCCAGCAGGTCTTCCGGCCGGTAAAGGGTGAGTTTAACCGTATCGGCCAGTTCACGAAAAAGGGCATCGAGTGTCTGATCAATGGTGGCGGGCGAAGCGGAGATAGCACGGGCAGAGCCCGCACCTGCAGAGAGGGCAAGCAGCTTCAGCAGGCGCCTGCGGGAAGCATTCATCATAAAATGGGTTAATGGGTTTCATGTTAAATGTAAAATAAATAAACAGAATGTAGAGGGATGGGGCGTATGATTTTTATCTTATTGTTCTTTAGCGGGCACCCTTCGATACGTCCCGCACGACTTTTTCACTTGCCCTGAAATGAATCTTGTGCGGGACTA
>DAORKK010000421.1:0-1686 GCA_035439525.1 Chitinophagaceae bacterium | reverse complement strand
TTACTCTCTATATAATAAGCACCCTGTGCAAGGCAGCCTGTATAGATTTGTTCTACTTTCATTGATTCCTTTTTTAATTGTGAATACAAAAATCAGTTTAAATCAGGAGGTATACGGTGACATCAATCACAGTGGTCCGTCAGTGGTATCAGGAGAGAAATAGTTCACGGACAATTACAAAAACACCCATGATCAGGATGAACCAGCCAAAGCCTTTTTTAAGGGAAGCAGGACTTATTTTATCGGAGAAATGACTGCCAATAAAAAGGCCGCCAGCGGAGAGCAGGGTAAAGGAAAGCAATAGTATCCAGTTGAATGAGAAATGATTCAGGCTGAACAGAAAACCAAACAGGGAGTTGATCGCAATGATCAGCAGGGAAGTGCCAACCGCCGTTTTCATATCCAGTCCCAGGAATAAAACAAGAGTAGGAATAATCAGGAATCCGCCGCCCGCTCCGAGCAGACCAGTAACCACACCTATTAAAAGACCGAAAATCATCAGGGGGAAAACACGGGCGCCGCCTTCTTTTGCCTTGACAACAGTCCTGCTTTCGCGGTTACGGATCATCGACCAGGAAGCCAGCAACATCAATACGGCGAAAACGAGCATCAGTAACATATTTTTTGTTACTGTGAAACCACTGGTAGTAAATATAATATCGGGAATGGCGGGTAAAAGATTATGTCTTGTTATAAAGATTGAAAGCACGGAAGGGAAACCAAATTCGGTTACAGCCCGGTAATCCAGTTGTTTTTTGGAGTAAGCCCGGATACCGCCGATCAGGCTGGTGAAACCCACAATAAACAAGGAACTGGTAGTGGCCAGCAGGGGATCCACACCCATTAAATAGACCAGGACCGGAACGGTCAGGATCGAACCTCCGCTTCCGACCAGTCCAAGAGATATGCCAATAAGTATGGCCGATATGTATCCAATGATCTCCATGAATAGTGTGCAAGATTAGCGCAAAGGAAAAGCCTGGGCTGTGACCCAAATCACCGGACGAATCAGGAACTGATCAGTTCGATCATGTTCCGGTGGAGTTTCACCAGTCCGCGTTGTTCCATTTTTTTAAGTAAACGGGAAATCACTTCCCGGGAACTGTTCAGGTCATCGGCGATCTGCTGATGTGATATTTCCAGGTTTTTCTTTCCGGCTTTTTCAACATAACGTTTGATGTAAAATTCAAGGCGCTCATCCATATTGCGGAAAGCAATATTATCCACTACGGATAAAAGTTCATCAAAACGACCTCGGTAAGTCTGTATCACAAACTGGTACCAGCTTTTATACTGGTTCATCATATCATCCATCAGGTGTACGGGAATCATCAGTACTTCCGAATCCTCTTCGGCCATGGCCATGATCTCGCTCGTGCCGGACTGGATGGCACAGATCATGGAAACTGCGCAGGCCTGGCCGGGCTGCAGGTAGTACATAAGAAATTCACCCCCATCCTGGTTTTCGCGGTAGATTTTTATTCGTCCCTCCAGTACCAGCACCGTTGATTTGATATACTGTCCGGTGCGCATAATGATATCTCCGGCATTAAAACTGCGTTGAACCGCTTCTTTTTCGATCAGTTCGATCAGGCCTGGTTCAAATTGGGGGAATTGTTCTTTCCAGTTCATACGACAAAGTTAGGCTTCTAAAATCTTTTCCATCTTCATACTCCGGCTTCCTTT
>DAORKK010000420.1:0-1716 GCA_035439525.1 Chitinophagaceae bacterium | reverse complement strand
CTTACTTCTTGCTAACCCTGTACAAACTCCCCCCATCCGTCACCGCAAACAACATTCCTTTATAAAAAGCCACATCGCGGAAACGTTCGTTCTTATCAACCAGTAAACGTTCCTCACCGGTTACTTTATTATTTTTAATAATCAGGCGGGCGATATGCTGTCCGCTGAGTCCGCCGATAAAGAGATTGTTTTCCCATTCAGGAATATCCTTGCTTTTGTAGAAAGTCATGCCGCTGGGAGAGAGGGTGGGATCCCAGTAATAGACGGGCTGTTCCATTCCGGCTTTTTGCTGGAGAGCTTCACCTACTTTCGATCCGCTGTATTCAATACCATAAGTAATAACAGGCCAGCCATAGTTTTTGCCGGATTTAATGATATTCAGTTCATCACCTCCGCGAGGACCAAATTCCGCTTCCCAGAGATCTCCGGTTACCGGATGAATATCCAGGCTCTGACTGTTACGAATGCCATAGGCATAAATTTCAGGCAAGGCGCCTGCTTGTTTGGCAAAAGGATTTCCAGGGGCCGGTTTTCCATCCTTTGTGATACGGAAGATTTTTCCTAAGCCTGAACTGAGTAATTGGGCCTGTGCCCTTCCTTCGGAAATAGAACGCTCACCGGTACTGACAAAAAGATATCCGTTTTTATCAAACAACAGGCGGGATCCGAAATGTAACACACTTTTCAAAGCGGGTGTTGCCCGGAAAATGACCACCGGATTATCCACGGTCCCGTTTTTTTCATTGAGTTGTCCTTTGGCTACGGCCATCAGGTTACCACTTCCTGATGTTTCGGAGAAAGACCAGTAAATCGTTTTATTTGTGGCATAGGCCGGATCGGGTGTTACGTCGAGCATGCCTCCCTGGCCTTTATCATCCACCTGGGGGAACCCGGTGATTTTTTTCACCAATGCACCATCAGTGGTATGAATCTGCATATATCCTTTTTTGAACGTAAGCAGTAATTGTCCATCGGGCAATGGTACCACGGCCCAGGGTTGCCCAAGTTTTTCACCGATCTTATCTACCTTATAGGGAGTTGTGGTTTTAGCACCACCAATCCGGGTCTGCCCGGTAAAAGCTGGTTTATATTCCGCATTGGCCTTTCGGGTTTCCACCGGGGGCAACTGATCGCCTTCTGTGGTATTGACAGGATTGCCATTGCTTTGGAGACAGGCATTTAAAAGAATGGCTGATCCGGCCAATAGAAAAAGAAAAGGTAATTGTTTCATGTATACAATGTTGAAGCATAAAAATAATGAACTCTGTGCTAACAACCCCGGAGATAAATTGTTTAAGCGGTAGGAGAATTGTGCCCGGTAAGTTAAACGGATAAAATAGTATGAACTTCTGGCCCCGGGTCCTGCTTTTTTATTCTTTATAATACCCTTCACTCAGCCCGAATTTTCTTTCCGGCGCCTTATTCTCTATCTCATGAAAGGCGGTCGGGGAGAGGCTTGTAAAATCCTTATAGTCCTTTACCAGGTGCTGGTAGTCGTGATAGCCGCATTCTATCGCAATCCGGAGCCAGTCATAGTCCGGCTTCGAGTTTTTTAACCGGAAGGCCCGGTCGAAACGGATGATCCGTTCATATAGTTTTGGATTGACCCCGGTACGCTCTTTAAAACGACGTTCAAACTGTTTGGTGCTCAGACAAGCTTCGCGGGCCAGCTGATCAAGGCTGTATTTTGCGTTTCCGTTTAATAATAATTCCCAG
>DAORKK010000419.1:0-1725 GCA_035439525.1 Chitinophagaceae bacterium | reverse complement strand
GAGACTGGTTACTTTCAAACCAGTCACATATTCCGCCAGGTTAAACGCATGGGTACCGATATCGCCCATTGAACCCGCTTTCCCGCTTTTCTTCGGATCGGTACGCCAGGCCGCCTGTGTCTGACCTGTTTTTTCCAGGAAGGTACTTAGCCATCCCTGCGGGTATTCCACATACACTTTCCGGATCTTACCCAATACCCCCTGCTGCAACATGCGTTTGGCCTGCTTCACCATGGGGTATCCGTTATACGTATGACATAATAATAAACTGAGCCCGGTTTCTTCCAGTTTTGCCTTCAGCAGTTTGGCTTCTTCCAGTGAAAAAGTGATCGGCTTTTCAATCACCACGTTGAAACCCATATCCAGTGCCATCATAGCCGGTTCAAAATGTACAAAATTGGGGGTAACGATGGTGACAAAATCAATACGCTTATCAGCAGGCATGGCCGCTTCTTTCTCCAGCATGGTTTTATAATCTGTATAGATCCGGTCCTCGTCCAGGAAGAGCTGCCGGCCGGATGCGAGGGCCATTTCGGGATTCACACTGAGGGCGCCTGCCACCAGTTCCACCTGTCCGTCCATATTGAGTGCAAGCCGGTGTACCGCCCCGATAAAGGCATCCATACCACCGCCGATCATAGCCATTCTTAGTTTTCTGTTTTGCATCGCAAACGTTTGAAATGAATAATGTGAATAAACAAAGATTACCGCGGGTAAAATTTGATAAATGATAAATAAAATATGTGGTTAAAAATAGTACATTTAGTTTTCCGAATTCACTTTTTAAAAAACTAACGATTCACTTAAAGGCTCACACATGAAATCCACTACACGCATCCAGCTGTCGGTCATGATGTTTCTTGAATTTTTTATCTGGGGAGGATGGTTTGTGACACTGGGCACTTTTTTAGGCACGAACCTGCAGGCTGACGGAGCCAGTATCGGCCAGGTATTTTCCACCCAATCCTGGGGTGCCATTATTGCACCCTTTATCATTGGCCTGATCGCCGATCGTTTTTTCAATGCGGAAAAAATCCTTGGGGTATTACATATTGCCGGAGCGATTCTGATGTACCAGATGTATACTGCCGATAATATCAGCAGCTTTTACCCATACGTATTCGGCTATATGGTGCTCTACATGCCCACACTGGCATTAGTGAATTCCGTTTCCTTTAACCAGATGAAAAATCCGGAAAAAGAGTTTTCCAGCATCCGTGTCTGGGGAACCATTGGCTGGATTGTAGCCGGGCTACTGATCAGTTATTTATTCCATTGGGATTCCAAAGAAAATATCGCCGCAGGTCTGTTAAAGAACACCTTCCTTTTATCGGGTAGTGCTGCACTGGTACTGGGGTTGCTGAGTTTTACATTACCTAAGACACCCCCTTCTAAAAAAAGCGGGGAAAAAATCAAAGTGGGTGATATTATCGGATTGGATGCACTTAAATTATTAAAAGATAAAAACTTTGCTGTTTTTTTCCTCGCATCCGTAGCCATTTGTATACCGCTGGCTTTTTATTACCAGAACACCAATCCTTTCCTGACCAATATTGGCATGTCCAACCCAACCGGAAAAATGACTATCGGTCAGATTTCCGAAGTTTTATTCCTGTTGGCGTTACCTGTTTTTTTCACCCGGTTTGGGTTCAAGAAAACGATCCTGGTGGGTATGCTGGCCTGGGCACTCCGTTATGTACTGTTTGCCTATGGCAATGCCGGCGA
>DAORKK010000418.1:0-1765 GCA_035439525.1 Chitinophagaceae bacterium | reverse complement strand
AACTGGTAGCCGCGTTGAAGAAAGTGGTGGCCGATGCCGAAGGGCAGCTGAATATGGAGATCCTGAGTGAGCAGAACATCAATAAACTCGGGGATTTTATTGCCACGAGTCTGCCCGGTATTGTAGGGGCCACGTTCAATTCGATCACTACGATTTTCTTCATGTACTTCATCCTTTATTTTATGCTGATGAATGGCCGGTATATGGAAGATACCTTATATGAATATATACCCCTGAAAGATGAGAATGTCAGCCGGTTGGGTAAGGAGGTGAATAGTATGGTAGCCTCTAATGCGATCGGGATTCCGTTGATAGCCTTTGCACAGGGGGTAATTGGACTGGTTGGTTACCTGATATTGGGGGTAAAAGAGCCATTCTTCTGGTTTGGGGTCACTTGTATTGCGGGGATGATCCCGGTAGTGGGAGCTGCGCTGGCTTATATCCCGCTGGCCATCCTGTTTTTTGCCAACGGGCAGAACTGGCAGGGGATCGCCATGCTGGTCTTTGGATTTGGAATTATTGGCACCATCGATAATGTACTTCGCTTTACCTTATTAAAGAAGCTGGGGGATGTGCATCCGTTGACCACGGTATTCGGGGTCATCATCGGGCTGAACCTCTTTGGCTTTATCGGGCTCATCTTCGGACCCTTGCTGATCTCCTTATTTATGTTATTGCTCCGGATCTATTCGAGCGAATTTATTACCAAGCAACGCGATATACATAAGATAATGGAGAACTAAGTTCCGTTATGCGTATTCTTTCGCAACTAAGTACCGCATTCATCCGATGCATAGAAACTGTTCTCGTAAAATCCCCCATCTCTTCAATTACGGTTGTACGTATTAATCCTTAATTCATTAAAAAACAGGATATTATTACTATAAATTGCGGGGCTGCGATAATAATTTCGTCTTGCGTTCCGTTTAAGAAAAAGTAAATCCGTACCTGTTTGAGAAAACTAATATTCCCGATATCCCTGGGGTTTTTGTGCAGTTCATTTAGCATAAGCCCCGCTGTTCAGGCCCTGAACAGGATTGACGATGCAATAACAGCTTCCTCTCTAAAAAACATCCGGTTTTCCCCAGTAGTAGCCGACGCGGCCACCGCGCTTTATAACAGTATAAAGCTGGAACAACTGGGACTTTCCAAAGCGGCTTTTGATTATGCCTGGAAGGGGTATGAGTACCTGCTGAATAATAAAAGTATCAGCCGGAGCAATTACCTCACGATCTGTGATTTCAGTCAATCATCGCTGAAGAAGAGAATGTATATAATCGATATTGAAAATAACAAACTGGTTACGCAAACCTATGTGGCGCATGGCCGGAATTCCGGGGGCGAATATGCCAACCGTTTTTCCAATAAGCCGGAGTCACTGCAAAGCAGTCTCGGTTTTTATGTCACGGCCAATACCTATATCGGCAAGCATGGCTTATCCTTAAAGGTAAACGGTATGGAACCCGGGATCAATGACAAAGCGATGTTCCGGACGATTGTGATCCACGGCGCGGAATATGTGAGTGCGGGAAGAGCGGCCGCCGGTGGTTATATGGGAAGAAGCTGGGGATGTCCGGCGGTACCCAGGGAAGAAGCCAATAGTATCATAACAACGATAAAGAACGGCACCTGTTTATTCATCTATCACCCGGAAAAGAGTTACCTGAATGGATCAAAAATATTAAACGGCTGATTGGACACACAACAAGGATGGATGATTACAAAAAAAGCTCAACGTACCCTATGGTTGGGCTTTTTTGTTTTT
>DAORKK010000417.1:0-1796 GCA_035439525.1 Chitinophagaceae bacterium | reverse complement strand
TATCCGCACGATTGTGATGGGCTGTAAAAAGAAATACCAGAATAAAGGAATCGAATCAGCATTGATCCGCAACCTGCAGCTGGAAGTAATGCCGCGCAACACAATTAAAGGCGTGGAACTGGCCTGGGTGGGTGACTTCAATACAAAAATGCTGGCCATTCATGAAGCCACCGGCGCTGCAAGGGATAAAGTTCACCGGACTTATCAATGCGAAACAGGAGACCCGGATGCACTTCTCAAATGAGTCTACTAGTATAAAAACAATGCATCCCTGTTGTCTATTTACTATTTTCTATTATCTCTCTCCCCCTTCCTTTCTTCTCAAACATAAGCTCCTGTGCTTTCTCCTTATCCTCTTTCTCTTTAAGATCGAACATGGTCCCGAAAATATGATCCCAGATGGTGGAACTTACGCCAAAACCCTGGTGTTCGCTTTTATAATGATGCAGGTGATGATTTCTCCAGAGCGGCTTCATCCATTTAAACGGTGGATTCCAGGCATGGATCGCATAGTGCATGGTACCATACATCAGGTAACCGATCAGGAAACCGGGGAAAAACATGAGGGCGTATGAACCCATAATCAGCCACTGCGTACTGAACAAAATAGTGGCAATGATCAGGCTGGGAACAGGCGGCATAAATAAACGCTGCCGGTCACGGGGATAATGGTGGTGATTGCCGTGCATGGTGTACACGATCTTGGTCGCCATCCTTCCTTTCGGTATCCAATGAAACAGGAACCGGTGGGCCAGGTATTCGAAAAAAGTCCAGAAAAACATACCCCCAAAGAAGGTCAGGAGGATGGTACCTGTACTGTAATCATACTTTGTAGCAGCCAGGTAAATGATATAGCTCATGATCGGAATGTACATCCCCCAGATCACAAGCGGATGGGCCTTCGTCAATGCCTCCAGGAAATCGTTCTCGAATAGGCGGGCCTGCCCTTTATTGTGAATCTTCTCGAATTTCATGCTGCAAAGATAATACGGGCAGGGTTGATTTTTTGTGACCAATATCCGGTTTTAACAATGAAAAAATAGTTGCAAATAAAACTATCTAATCCTGTTGCAATAAATCATCAATCCGGACAAACCGATAACCTTTTGTTTTTAAATATTTTATTAATTCAGGCAGTTTATAGAAAAATTTATCATTTCGGCCCGGACCAGCCCCTGCGTGCAGTAACAGGATAAACCCGTTCAAACCGGCCGGCTGGCTGCCCTCGTAACCGGTTATCGAGTTAAAGATGGATTCACTGTCGCGGTAGTTTTTATCCGTTTCCGTAGTATAGTCGGCTGTACTCCGTGTACCGGGTGTATAATTGATCAATTGCATTCCATACCTGGCCGTCCAGTCTGCAATAGAATCATTGTACCATTCGTATGGCGGCAGAAAGTAGCGTGACTTATTGGCTTCGATCCCATGCTTGGCCATGGCCGCATAGTTATCGGCCAGGTCTATACTAAACTGTTGCTCATTCAGGAGCAGGCTGTCCCTTTTTGTCCAGTCGCAGTACAACAGGTGCTTATCCGAATGTGCCCCCAGGTAATGCCCGCGGCGGCGGAGTCCTTTGATCAACGGACGGAATTGTTCGTTGCGGTAAAAATCGCCGGTCAGAAAGAAGGAAGCCTGGATCTTCTCTTTCAGCAGCAGGCTGTCGATAAATGCCCCGCCTTCGCCAAATTCATGCCCGGTAAATACGAGGGCTATTTCCCGGCGGGTACTGTCACCCCTGATTATAGCACCCCGATTCAGGCTGAAGTTCTTTTTTGTTTCTTTACCTTTTAATTCCA
>DAORKK010000416.1:0-1806 GCA_035439525.1 Chitinophagaceae bacterium | reverse complement strand
GAGGATTACAATGCCGGTCATATGATCGAAGCAGGAGTGGCTTATTTCAATGCCACCGGAAAACGTAAACTACTCGATGTTTGTATTAAATGGGCAGATCATTTCGGCGCCATTTTTGGCCCGGGTAAAAAACATTGGGTGACCGGACACCAGGAACTGGAACTGGCCCTCGTGAAATTGTATAAGATCACCAATAATATAGCTTACCTGAATTTGTCGGATTGGTTGTTGAGTGAAAGAGGAAAAAAACTGGCGAAAGGATATACCTGGACTGACTGGAAAGACACCGCTTATGCGCAGGATGTTTTACCGGTGAAGGAGCAAAAAGAAATTACGGGTCATGCGGTAAGAGCCATGTATATGTATACCGGTGCAGCTGATGTTGCTGCACAAACAGGGGATACCGCCTACCTGAAAGCCATGCGTACCGTTTGGGAAGATGTGGTATACCGGAATATGTATATCACAGGAGGCATTGGTTCGGCTGGTAGTAATGAAGGCTTCAGTGTGGATTATGACCTGCCCAATGAACAGGCTTATTGTGAAACCTGTGCCTCCGTTGGAATGGTGTTCTGGAACCAACGGATGAGTTCATTGACCGGTAATGCGGAGTATATGGATGTCCTGGAAAGAAGTTTATATAATGGAGCGCTGGACGGATTAAGCCTGAGTGGTGATCGTTTTTTCTACGGCAACCCGTTGGCATCAAAAGGACAACATCAACGCAGGGAATGGTTTGGTACGGCCTGTTGTCCAGCCAATATTGCCCGTCTGGTTGCCTCACTGGGAAATTACATTTATGCTTACGGAGATAATTCAGTGTATGTAAACCTATATGTCGGAAGTAATACCAGTTTAAACCTGAAAAACGGGCCGGTTGGGTTGAAAATGGAAACCAACTATCCCTGGGAAGGCAGCGTGAAGATCAATATTGATCCCATTAAAAAATCTGCGTTCCGGCTTGCACTCCGGTTGCCGGGATGGGTGAATAATGTGGGTGCCCCGGGTGGTCTTTATTCGATACCGCAGGATGGCGAAAATTGGGGGAGTGATCATTCTGATCTGGTGCTAAAACTGAATGGAAAGGAAATTGCTTATACATTGAAGGACGGATATATGTTGGTTGAGTCGGTATGGAAAAAAGGGGATCAGCTTGAATTTGAATTCCCCATGGAAATAAAACGAATCAATGCCCGCGCAGAACTGAAACAGGACCAGGGTCGCATCGCCATCCAGCGGGGACCGATCGTGTACTGTGTGGAAGGGGCGGACAACAATGGGAAAGCCTGGAATATCATCGTGCCGGAAGATACTAAATTTGAAACCATAGACTATAAAGTGCTGGATGAGACGGTAAAAGCCATTACGGCTGAAGTCCCTGTGGTAACTGTTATGGATGGCGGAGAATCATTAAAAACGGAGAAAAAGAAAATAATCGCTATTCCTTACTATGCCTGGGCCAACCGGGGTAAAAATGAAATGCAGGTGTGGTTGCCGGTAAGGATTAATGATGTGAAGGTGAATTATTAGGGGAATGGGGATCGGGAAATGGGAAATGGGGAATGGGGAATGGTGAGTGGAGAAGCCTGAAAGGCTGACATTATTATAGTGAATATGTAATAGGAAATTAATGCTAGTAACCCCGAAGGGGTGACATTGTTGTATAAAAACCGTTTATGAACTACAAGCTCATCATTTTAATATTATTCGGAAAAGTAACATCATTTGCCCAGGTCAATAAAGCACCTGCCTATCCGCTGATTACCCATGATCCTTATTTCAGTATCTGGAGCACAACAGATAAAC
>DAORKK010000415.1:0-1813 GCA_035439525.1 Chitinophagaceae bacterium | reverse complement strand
AAAGTCACCATGGCCATGCAGGATATGTTCTGGGGCTCCTACTTTGGCAGCTTCAGTGATAAGTTTGGGGTGATGTGGATGGTAAGCCACACACCAATAAAATAGGTGTTCGTTGTTAGCTGTTCGGTGTTAGGGAACGGCTCGTTCTAAGAAGCAGTTCTTCATAGAACGTCAGCGTACTTCGTACTTCGTATCTCGTACTTTATAGTTGTTCTTATAAACTTTTTAACTTGTTAACTTTTCAACATGTCCAACAATATCCACCCCTGCCTCTGGTTCAACGGCAACGGCAAAGAAGCCGCAGAATTCTACTGCAGCCTGTTTCCGGATTCCCGGATTTCGTTTGATACCCCAATGGTGGTGAATTTCTATCTGCATGGACAAAAATTCATGGGGCTGAATGGCGGTCCGATGTTTAAGTTCAATCCCTCCATTTCCATGTTCGTCACCAGTGAAACCAATGAGGAGATCGATGCGCTCTATGCAAAACTGATAGAGGGCGGTATGGTTATGATGCCGTTGGATAAATATGAGTGGAGCGAATACTATGCGTTTGTACAGGATAAATTCGGGCTAGCCTGGCAATTATATAAAGGAAGCTACAGTTCGGTAAATCAGAAGATCACACCCTGCTTCCTCTTTACCGACAGTCATTTTGGTAAGGCGGAAGCGGCCTTGAATTACTATACGAACTTATTCCCTTCTTCTACAGTCAATGGTATACTGAAATACCAGGACAACGAGGGAGCCGAAGTAGCAGGTAAAGTCAAGCATTCCCAGTTCATCGTTGATGACAAAGTCTTTATGGCTATGGATGGCGCCGGCAATTACGGTTTTGCTTTTAATGAAGCTATTTCATTTGTGGTGGAATGTAAAGACCAGGAAGAGATTGATCATTACTGGAATTATATGACCAGCAATGGCGGGTCAGAAAGCATGTGCGGTTGGCTCAAAGATCCCTTTGGAGTGTCCTGGCAAATTATCCCCGCCAATATTGGGCAAATCATGACGGATCCGGTTAAAAGTGTCGGGGCGATGAAGGCGTTGATGCAGATGAAGAAGATAGTGATAGCGGAATTAGAGCGTAGTCGTTAGTCGATAGTAATGAACAAATCTCAATAAAACCCCCTTAGAAGGCTTTGAGATTTGAATATTGATTTTTCTTTGGATCTTGTACATTGATGCTTCTTTGGCATCTTGGTTCTTGGTTCTTAAACACTATAATTATGAAAAAACAAACAATCCTTATTTTATACTGGGTCTTCACCCTCCTCTTCTCCGCTTTCATGATCTGGTCCTCTGTGCCCGGGATTAACCCAAAAGGTGAAGTCCTCGAGTTCATGAACGGCTATCTCGGCTACCCTGTCTATTTTATCCATTTTATCAGTATGGCCAAGATCATTGGTTCAGTCGTCATCCTGATACCCGGACTGAATAAAATAAAGGAATGGGCCTATGCCGGTCTTTTCTTTGACCTGGCTGGTGCTTTATTCTCCATTTATATGGTGCAGAAAAAATTCGATGCCGGTACGTTATTTATCCTGGTTCCGGTATTACTCGGCGCGGCGTCATATTATTTCTGGAACAAACTGAAAGCCGCCTAATCCCCTAATTCCTGTTTCCCAATCCCTCTAAACCATGATAAAAGGCAAAAAAGTTTCAGATGTGGATCAATATATCGCTGGTTTCCCGGCCACGGTAAAAAAACGCCTGGAAGAAATGCGCAAAACCATTCGTGACAATGCCCCGGATGCAGTGGAAGGGATCAGTTATGGCATGCCCGGTTTCAAATACCTGGGTAAACCGCTGGTGT
>DAORKK010000414.1:0-1819 GCA_035439525.1 Chitinophagaceae bacterium | reverse complement strand
ACCGTTTGCGTAAATCCTGTTTTCTTTTTCCCGAAATTGTAAGCTGAGAGTGATTTTTTTGAAAGCCTGGTGGCAAATACAGGATCCGTCTTTTTAAATATGGATGAACCCAATGAAAAGGCACTCGAAAACTTCCCGGCAGTAGAACTTGTACCTGTAGTCGCATTCATAAACTTCCCCCGCTGTTGCGGTTCGCCATTGATAAAATACACCGGGCGGTCCAGACCGGGACCATAATAATTCGTATCCTCTTTCGGAATCCGCATCCCCATATGGTCGCGGTCATCACCGATCTGGTTGAACAACCAGTTATCCTTCGGATGCATTTTCAACAACCAGTCCAGTCCCCATTTCGCTTCATCCAGCACGTCCGCCTTCCCATTCTTTCCATCGAGGCCATTGGCCTGCTTTTCATCAGTAAACACGTTGGGGAAATCGCGGTAAGCCATTAACAGATGATAAGTGGCATTGGCCGAAGTTGAACTGTACTGCAGGTAATCCGAGGCATCGTGCCAGCCACCCACCACATCAATATGGGTGCTGTCTTTGATCCCGGCCTTTTCGCCATATAATACATAGCCATCATGAGTATGACAACTGTCTTTTAAAAAAGGATTGAAGCCGGTGCGTTGCTGCCGCATATAACGCAGGCAAAAATCGGCCGCCCCCTTGTAAACATCCTGCCCGATCCGGAAAGCGGGTGAACTGACTCCGCCGGCCTTCAGTATATATTCGCCCGGCTGATGAACGGCGGTGAAGTTGAGCCGGTGACTATGTTTAAACGGGCCATAAGCGCCATAATCCTTACCGGCATATCCGATCATCACCAGCTTGCCGCTTGTCCGTTCCACCAATTCCCAACGGCCAAAAGAACTGTCTTCTTTACTCACCCAAACGGCCACTTTCAGTCCGCCGGGAGTATACCCCAACTGGTTAATCCGGATCCAGCTTTGCGGTGCTTGCTGAGCCGTCAACAGCAGGGGAAAGAAGAGAAACAGAAAGAAGCTTTTTTTCATACCCACAATTTACAAACTGCCGGTCAATACCCGCCGGATTGGAAACCCTATTTAGTATAACTTAGCAACTTATAATGTTAACCTGATGAAATTAGTCACTTACCTCAAAGAAGAAAGAGAACAACTGGGTGTCCTGATCAATGGAATGCTGTACGATATGGAAGTCCTGCATCCGGAACTGCCCAACAGCATGAATATGATGCTCAACTACTGGGAAGAGTTTTTCCCGTTTGCCCAGGCCGGGGAGCTGATGCTTCGCGAGGGTACCCGTACCAGTAACCGCGGTATTCCGATCAGCGAAGTGCAGTTGCTGGCCCCGATCCCCTTCCCTACATCCTGCCGCGATGGTTATGCGTTCCGTCAGCACGTAGCAGCAGCACGGCGCAACCGCAAAGTAGACATGATCCCTGAGTTTGACCAGTACCCGATCTTTTATTTTACCAATCATCATAGTATCCAGGGACCGGGTGATGTACGTTGCATGCCCGATCATTTTGAAAAACTGGATTTTGAACTGGAAGCCGCCGTTGTGATCTGCAAACACGGGCGTAATATCCGTGCGGAAGAAGCGGACCAATATATCGGTGGCCTCATGATCATGAATGACCTGAGTGCAAGACGGTTGCAGATGGAAGAAATGCTGCTCAACCTCGGTCCCGCCAAAGGAAAAGACTTTTCTACCGTGATCGGACCCTGGCTGGTGACCCTGGACGAACTGGAACAATTTGAAATTCCGGCCAAGGAAAATCATACCGGCAAAAGCTGGAACCTGCGGATGCAATGCAAGGTGAATGGCAAACAGG
>DAORKK010000413.1:0-1822 GCA_035439525.1 Chitinophagaceae bacterium | reverse complement strand
AGGGTTAAAAGCATAGCTTTGGGTTGTTTGGGTGAATCAATAATCGTTTCCGCGATATAGTTGGGGTAACCCAGACACGCCGGGGAGTGTTAGCGCACAACCCGGTTTTTTATGGGGCTACCTTACTGAGTGACAATAATGGTTTCGCCTTCAATTTGAAAATGTACCTGCCCGGTTGCTTCCAATAATTTCAGCAGTTGGGAAATGGGTACATTCCGGTCAATAGTTCCGGTAAAATGATCGGTTACTTTACCTTTATAAACAATCCTGGCATCATACCAGCGCTCCGCCATCCGCATCACTTCTTCAATGCTGGTATTCTTTAATTTAAATTGGTTCTTTGTCCAGGCAACAACCGGAGAAATGTCAATTGTTCTGATCTCCCATTCGCCCGGTCGTATAATAATTTGTTGCCCCGGTAAGAGTTGCTCATTTCGATTGGCAGCATTAACATTTATTTTTCCCTCCGTCAGGGTAATACGTAACCCGTCCTCATTGGGATAAGCATTCACATTAAAAGCAGTGCCGAGTGCTGTAATATCCACTCCATTTACCGTAACAATAAAGGGATGAGCAGCATCTTTGGCTACTTCAAAATAAGTTTCTCCGGTTACTGTTACCCGCCGTTCGTTCCCGTTGAACCGGGAAGGATACCGTACAGAAGAACTGGAATTGATCCAGGCCTTGCTGCCATCTGGTAATACCAGTTCATAAAAACCCTTGCGGGGGATGCTGATCTCATGCATTTCAGGTGCTGATACTGTACTTGTGTAAACAACTGTGCCATTCACAATCCACACTTCGTTACTGATGATGGTATCACGCAGGTTGGTCAGATCTATTTTTTTACCATCGGCCAGTGTCAGGGTGGCGGAGGCTTTACCGGGCAATATATCCGCTGTTTCAGTACCGGTTGAAGTAACAGTTGATTCATTTCCCCGAAGGCCAAAATAATAAATCCCTGCACCCAATAACAATACTGCACTGGCTGCTGCTGCATATCGCCAGATAGGTATTACTTTCCCTGGTTTTGTAAATTGTAATCTTCTCTTGACCTCCTCCAGTTTTCGTTCTGTATCCCGCTCAGCGTACCATGTCAAAAAATCACGGACCATGGATTCGTCCGTCAGGTCCTCGAAGATCTGCATGTTGAGTTCACTTTGCTGCATCCACCTGTCCAGTTCCTCTTCATCTTCTTCAGAAATAGTTTCCTGGATGAACTGGCTGATCAGGTATGCTGCCCTGAAATTTTGTTCAAGTTCTGCCTGGTATGGTACCGAAGCTTTCATACAATAAATTTAATTGTTAGGCGCCGTAGGTATATGATCCGGAAAGGACAAAATGCCGGACATACGAATCCCGGTTTTTTTTCTGACATTTAATTAATCAAAGTGAAATTTTAGTTTTCCTAAGTGCCATGATGGCCCGCAGGCGTTGCCGGGTTACGGTGTCGGGTTCAATATTGAGTTGGGCGGCGATTTCTTTGTTTGACTTTCCTTCTAAATAATACAGGCGGATGATTTGCCGGAGAGATGGGGAAAGCGAATCGATGAATTGATAAAGTTCCCTGGCCGTTTCAGCCGCAATAACAGCTACTTCAATACTGGGTTCATTTCTGTCCGGCTCATTTAACCCAACCTTCCTTTTCTGCTTTTCCAGGTGTTTCAGGCACTGGTTTTTTACGGAGCTGTACAGGTAGCTTTTAATAGCGTTTATATGACTTAACCGCTCCCGGCGTTGCCATAGCTGCACAAAACAATCCTGCACCAGGTCCTGGGCGGTATCGGGATTGGAGATGATGCGGTTGGCAAAATAGCTAAGT
>DAORKK010000412.1:0-1847 GCA_035439525.1 Chitinophagaceae bacterium | reverse complement strand
TTTTCCACTTCCACAATGGTTTTGCTGTGGGAATGGGAATGATCATGATCGTGTTGATGGGAATGGGAGTCGCAACCGCAGGTAGCACACATGATAATACGTTTTAGGTTATTGTTTCAGTTTATGACCAGGGATTTCACCCGGAGTTCTTTTCCTTTCTGAATAGTTACAAAATGATCCCCGCATACCGGGCAGGGTTCGTATAGTTGCTGCATCGGGAAAACCGCATCACAATCCATACATTTTCCTTCACCCGCAATATGATTGATCGTTCTCTTTGCTTTTTCGAGCAGGGTCGAACGGATGGCCTGCTCCCAGGCAAAATCAAAGGCGGGCATTTCAATGCCACTCAGCTCACCGATCTCCAGTTCAATTTCATCCACACTTACAGCATTATTCTTTGCCGATTCTTTTTCGGCAATCTGAATAATGCTCATTACGATGGACAATTCATGCATCGGTTACTTTTTAGCAGCGGTCGTACGGTACCGCTTAAACAGCAATACCCCGATGGCCACTACTGCCAATACAGCCAGTGCATGCTCCGGCTCAACAAAATAGTGTTGAATGGTAAACCCGTGGGTATGACCATGACCTTCATGCGCGAATGAGCTAAGAGTGGCTGTGACAGCAGCGATTGACAGTACGTATTTTTTCATAAATGGCATTTTCTGGTTACCAATATTAATCTTAGTCTCCAACCCCCCGACTGACTTTTGTCATGGAATTGTCTGACATAAGTCACCTCTCTGGTCTATTAGAATCAATAACCTTGTTTTGTCAATTTCCCCATTCATCACGGCTGCTTGCCATAAACTACTTTGCATGGACAACCCCACTGTTCAACAAGCCCCTACTTATTTGGAGGAGTTTAAAAGAAAAGGATATTCCCGTGCGGATTTCCTGAAATTCTGTACACTCATGGCCGCTTATCTCGGCCTGGAAAACTCCTCTACCGCCCAGGTGGTACAGGCCATGTCCACCAAACCAAGGCTCCCGGTGATCTGGCTGCATTTCCAGGAATGTACCTGTTGCAGTGAGTCCTTTATCCGCTCTTCACACCCGATTGTGGCGGATGTACTGCTGGATCAGATTTCACTGGATTATTCTGAAACATTGATGGCCGCATCCGGCCACCAGGCAGAAGAAGCTATGAAAAACACGATGACCAAGTACAAAGGTGAATATATATTATGTGTGGAAGGCAGTGTGCCGACAGCTGCGGACGGGGTGTATTGTATGATTGGTGGTAAAACTTCTATGCAAATACTGGAAGAAGCGGCTGAAGGGGCCAAAGCGGTGATTGCATGGGGTAGTTGCGCCAGTAATGGTTGTGTACAGGCCGCCAAACCAAATCCGACATCCGCTACGCCGATTCATAAACTGCTGAAAGGTAAACCCGTGATTAAGGTACCCGGATGTCCTCCGATTGGTGAGGTTATGGCCGGGGTGATTGTTCACGTAGTCACTTTTGGCCGTCTTCCCGAGTTGGATGGTCTGGGTCGTCCAAAAGCCTTCTACAGCAAACGCGTTCACGATACCTGCTACCGTCGTCCGTATTATGATGCGGGATTGTATGTGGAAAGTTTTGATGATGAGAATGCGAAAAAAGGATACTGCTTATATAAAGTGGGATGTAAAGGTCCTTCAACGTATAATGCCTGCGGGGTGACGAAATGGAACAACGGGGTCAGTTTCCCGATTCAGTCCGGTCATGGTTGCTTCGGTTGCAGTGAAGAAAACTATTGGGACAGTGGCCGCATATATGAAAGAGCGTCCGCCTTCCCCGGTTTTGGTATAGAATCCACTGCCGATACAGTAGGTAAAGTAGCGCTGGGTGTTACCGG
>DAORKK010000411.1:0-1876 GCA_035439525.1 Chitinophagaceae bacterium | reverse complement strand
CATTTCCCGCATGCGGATGATCATAACCGGATGGAAGATGAATGGGCGATTCACCAGTTAAAAACGACAGCCAATTTTGCTACGGATAATAAAGTGATTTCCTGGCTGGTGGGCGGTTTGAATTTCCAGGTTGAACACCACCTGTTCCCCAAGATCTCACACGTGCACTATCCTGCAATCAGTAAAATCATTAAGAAAGCCTGTGAGGACTTTGGTGTAACCTATATCGAATACCCCAAAATGCGACTGGCCCTGGCCTCGCATGTACATCACCTGAAGAACCTCAGCCGAAAATAAAATACTGAATCCCGCAGGTTGCGGGATTTTTTTTGTCCCGCAAAGAATTAAAAGACAATCGGATACCAAAAATATCTTATCCAGATCGAAAGACCCATTCTTCCAGACCAGGAGTAAATCTGCCTCTTTAAGTCTGTCTTCTTTGCTTTACGGGAAAAAAACGGGATGAAGGATTCTTTTTGCAGCTACCAGAAAACACCTGTAACTTGCACCGTTTTTCAATATGAAATCAAAATGGTAGACCTTTCCTCCTACGACCCTAACAGTGTCAGCAATCCTAATAACAACATTTTCGGACTTCCCAGTGATGAAGAGAGTGCCCGGCTGATCATTCTGCCCGTACCCTGGGAGGTAACGGTAAGTTATGGTGCAGGTACCGCCCGTGCACCTGAGGCCATTCTCAAAGCCAGTTACCAGGTCGACCTGTTTGATCCCGAAATGCCGGATGCCTGGAAACAGGGGTTCTATATGCGTCCGGTGGATCGTAAACTTCTCATGAAGAGCGATTACCTGCGTAAGGAAGCGGAATTATATATCGACTATATTTCAAAGGGGGATGACGTGAATGCCAATCAGTTCATGTGCAAGACCCTGAAAGAGGTAAATGAAGGTGGTGTTTATCTTACTGAATGGATGCATGCCCAGAGCAAAGCCCTGCTGGATCAGGATAAACTGGTGGGTGTACTCGGAGGTGATCATAGCGTCCCCCTGGGCTATATGAAAGCGCTGGGAGAAAAACACGGGGAATATGGTATTCTGCAGATTGATGCCCACTGTGACCTGCGTGACACCTATGAAGGTTTCAAACACTCCCATGCCAGCATCATGTTCAATGCGCTCAGGGACGTTACCCAACTCCAGCGCGTGGTGCAGGTCGGGCTCCGGGATTACAGCCAGGTGGAATGGGATTATATCAAGAACAGTGGTTACAAAGTCATAGCCTATTTTGACCGCGAGATCAAGGAACGCCAGTTCTGCGGCGATACCTGGAAACATATTGCGGAAGAGATCATCGGCCAGTTGCCGGAGAAAGTGTATATCAGTTTTGATATCGACGGACTCGACCGTAAACTCTGTCCCCATACAGGCACCCCAGTACCCGGCGGGTTTGAAATGGAAGAAGTGTATTACATGCTGAAACTGCTCCGCCAGAGCGGCAAGAAGATTATCGGCTTCGACCTTTGTGAAGTGGGCGTCAGTGATTCCGACTGGAATGCCAATGTGGGCGCCAGGGTGCTGTTCAAATTGTGTAACCTGCTGGTGACGTCAAATTCGTAAGCAGTATGACACTCCCCCAGGCTGACTACATTATCAAACTGCCAAACACCAAGGCCCGGTTCTATGACATGATGGGCTGGATGCTGGTCATCATTAACCTGACTGTGTTCTGCACTTTAGTGTATTACCTGACCACTATACAGGAAAGGGGATATGCCGTTTTGGGAATAGTAGTGACCGCTGTAAATTTCGGTCTTGAAAAACTTTTCCGCAAAGCGCATCAAAAATCAACGGCGATGCAACAAACATTGCTCTATTATGCATTGATCTGGCTGTTGTTTTTTCATTATTATATTATCGG
>DAORKK010000410.1:0-1882 GCA_035439525.1 Chitinophagaceae bacterium | reverse complement strand
TGACTGGTGGAAAGGATGGTGGTAAAAGTATTATCAGCATACCATGTATAGTTCTGAAATCCAAAGGGAGCGGTGAGGGTAATACCCGGATCACCCGGACAAATATAATTACCGGATATGGCGCCATTACAAACCGTACCCACATCTATATAGGCATAACCGGCATGACCGCCCTGAGAACAATCTTTGGTGATCAGCTCCAGCATGATCGTCCGGCCGATATAGGCATTCAGGTTGATGCTGATTGGTGTCCAGTCTTTATACAAAACCGGACTACCATTATTACCCGGAACCAATGAGGTTTGAAATCCGCCCGGTGTGGTTTGGGCAATAAAATCAAAATCCACACAGGGTATCGGCTGACCTGTGGCCACATCAATAATCCTGGCCTGAAATCGGGGCTGATTTGAAGGTACATGTCCTGGGCTTTCGATCACTACTGCATAATACAATAGCATCGAAAAAACAGTTAAGTTAGAAGGGATAGTATAGATATAGGAAATACTCTCTGCCTGTGACTGTGTGGAATGATTACCAAGCTTTACACTATAATTACTACCCAGCGGTGAAATTTCCGGAAAGCCTCCGAAGGGATCAAGTCCGGCAGTAGCTGCATCGATAATCGTGTGACGCCCGGGAATCGGACCGGTGAGCGGAAGCGGGTTACTGGCCGTTGTTCCGGCCCGGCACTCCCATCCAATTAAACTACCGATTTCAAAATTCAGGTTGGAAGGACAAAGCCCGGCCTGCGCAGCAGCACTATTCAAAAGCCCTGCAAAACATACAAGACCCAGTAAGCATTGAATTGACCGTTTCCCGAATCGCATAAAGAGACGCCAAACTTAATCAAAAAAATCTCCCCGTCATAATTCCTAACGATCGTTCTTTCTCTAATTTATCAGTCTTTTCATTGCTAAAAACACGTTTCTTTGCGGAACTGATCAAAAACCGCTCATCTGAAACCAAAAGACATCTTTATTGGTTTGCTCCTGCTGGGTTGTTTGTATGCTGCAGCAACAGGTGCATTTGAATTTGCCCGGACCCGGCTTGAAATCAAACAGGAGAAAATGAGACAGGAACAGTTAAGATTGGCAGGTGCTGATACAGAGGGCCTGGGTGATTTAAAACTGCGCCTATATGGATCAGCTGCCCTGGCAATAGCCGGAGCCTTTGGTCTCTTTTTATTTATTATGAAATCGAGCGCCAAACCCAAATATGATAACAATATTAAACGTGTATAAACCAAATAATCATGAGTTACATTGCTGAAGTCTTTGCCCGTCAGATCCTGGATTCAAGAGGAAACCCAACTGTGGAAGTAGATGTATTAACCGACGAAGGAGCCCTGGGCCGTGCTGCGGTTCCCAGTGGAGCCAGTACCGGGGTTCATGAAGCAGTGGAACTCAGAGATGGTGATAAAAAGAATTATCTCGGTAGAGGCGTACTGAAAGCGGTAAAGAATGTCAACAATATCCTGGCCCCGGCCTTGCTTGGCAATGATGTGGCTGACCAGACCGGTATTGATGCCATGATGATACAGCTGGATGGTACAGAGAACAAAGGAAAGCTGGGTGCCAATGCCCTGCTGGCCGTGAGTATGGCTGTAGCCAAGGCGGCGGCAGAGGAAGCCGGACTGCCCCTGTTCCGTTATGTGGGTGGTACCAATGCCAAGACCCTTCCCATTCCCATGATGAATATCCTGAATGGGGGAGCCCATGCCGATAATAAAATTGACTTCCAGGAATTCATGGTGATGCCGGTAGGGGCTAATAGTTTCAGCGAAGGATTGCGTTGGGGAGTGGAGATCTTCCATGCCCTTAAATCAGTATTAAAGAAAAAAGGGTTCAGCACCAATGTGGGTGACGAAGGAGGATTTGCCCCC
>DAORKK010000409.1:0-1888 GCA_035439525.1 Chitinophagaceae bacterium | reverse complement strand
AGAGTGCGAGTACCGCCCTGACTTACCTGCAGAGTAATGCCAAAAAATATAAGCTGGATCCAAAGTTTTTTGAGAAAAAGAATATCCATATTCACGTTCCGGAAGGGGCCGTACCAAAGGATGGTCCCAGCGCCGGGGTGACGATGATGACTGCCATTGCTTCGGCTATTACCGGTAAGCGGGTAAAACCCTTTCTGGCGATGACCGGTGAGATCACACTCCGCGGACAGGTGTTGCCCGTAGGAGGAATCAAAGAGAAAGTGCTGGCCGCAAAACGGGCCGGACTGAAGGAAATTATCCTTTGCTGGCAGAATGAGAAAGATGTGCAGGAAATTGATTCTGCTTTTATTAAAGGGATTAAATTCCATTACGTCAAGACCATGAACCAGGTGCTGGAACTGGCGCTGGACAGCAAATAATTTTTTATATAATCTGTCAACCAATCATCGTTCCGGGCTGTTATTTATCCTGCATGTTGGTTGTTTAAGGTTAGTTCCGCCTGGCGGAATATCGAAATCCTCTCTGTTCCCGGAGGGGATTTCTTTTTATATGACTTATTTTCGTTGGGTATGCGGCGGTTTTTAGTCATATTACTGATCCTCACACAGACAAAGGCAGGAGCACAAGTGCTTGGCGGACGTTCCGTGTTTAACTTTTTACGGCTTTCCCATACTCCACAGTTAACAGCACTCGGAGGAATAAATATTTCTCAGCTATCGGATGACATTGGTATGACATTCAATAACCCGGCCCTGTTCACGCCATCCATGCATACACAAGCCAATGCAGTATTCAATGATTTCTACGGAGGAATAAAAGTGTTTCATCTTTCACTTGGTTATCATCATAAGCCCCTGAATACGGATTTTACCTGGGGACTTAATTTCTTCAATTATGGCAGTACCACTGAAACAGATGCAGGGGGGAATGTGCTGGGCAAATTTCGTCCGGTGGACTGGGTCATGCAGTTTGGTGCTTCCCGGAGTTACCTGGAGAAATGGAGGTACGGGGCCACCTTGAAGTTTATCAGTTCTGCGTATGGGCCATTTCGCTCCAATGGTATTGCTGCCGATATGGCCCTTTTATTCAGGGATACGGCTATGAAGTTTACAGCCTCCTTCATGATAAAAAACCTGGGCGTTCAGTTGAAAAAATACAATAACGAACAGGAAGAGTTGCCCTTTGACCTTCAGGCGGGTATTACCAAACGGTTGGCCAATGCTCCCTTCAGTTTTTCATTGACCGCACACCGCCTGCATCAGTCTGATATCCTCTATAATGATACAACGTTCAGTAACAGCAATGGTTTTCGGTCTCAACCCACCGGTTTTTCATTGGGTAAACTCTTCGATCACCTGGTATTGGGCGCCAGCATTCATGTGCATGAAAAAGTGGACGTACAAACCGGATATAATTTTCTCCGTCGTCGTGAGTTGAATATCGGGAATGCCGGCAACGGGCTGAATGGGTTTTCGGTGGGAGCTGGTGTATTTCTTGGGAAGTTCAGTTTACGCTATGCCCGGTCTTATTACCAGGCCTCATCTGCCTATAATCAGATCGGGATTAATCTTCGGTTAAATGCCTATTTTACGTTGGGTAAACCAGGTGAAAAAAGCAGCTGGTGATCAGGAAATCAGTTTATAAATTTCAAATGCTTCCGCGTATTCATGGTTGCATTGCACGCCTCTTACTTTGGCCAGTGAACGGGTAAAGTCTTCCTGCATATAATTCCGGTGTGACTGCGATTCGTATGCGTTCAGCGAAGCGATCTTCCGATCCAGATCAGCCGGGGTCAGCTGCATAAAGAAATTGGTCCGGAAACTGTAATTATTCCAGGGTAGTTCATAGCCGGCTAATGTAGTATTCTTGAAGGCCCGCAATCCTTCCT
>DAORKK010000408.1:0-1895 GCA_035439525.1 Chitinophagaceae bacterium | reverse complement strand
ATCCTTCAGCTGACTGACCCCACAGACCTCCATCCACTGCATCACCCATTCCGTATGTTCCGGGCCTATCTGGCGAAAAAGTCCGATCGTATCAAAAAGTCCGGAGGCGACCGTCTCAAAACCACTGGAAGCAGCATTAAAATAAACATGCAGTTCCGGAGACAGGAAGCCGGTTTTCTTTTTAATGTCCCAGATACTTTCCCCGCTCCCTCTCCGCTGGCCAAACAAATGGATCTTATTCGCATAGGCCTGCGGGTTATCCCCGTTTAGCAGGCTTAAAAGGGTGGATTTACCGGCCCCATTCGGACCAGTGAGCAACCAGCATTCCCCGGGTAGTACCCGCCAGCTGATACGGTCAAGAATCAGCTTCTCACCATATCGGACCGTTACGTCCTCCATGTCTATGATACTGTCAAATTCAGGATGTTCTGCTGAAAGGGGGAGTGCAGTCGAATTCCTGCTTTCTGTTTGGGCAGTCGCAACTCTTTGTTGTTGTTGAAAATAATGCCTGTCTTCCACGGTTTTCATCTTACCCTGTTCCAGGATGATCAGCTTATCGGTACAATCCGGGATTTCATCCATGGAACAGATAACCATTACCAGGACCCCGGATTGTTTCAACCGGTTGACCTGGCCATGCAGCCATTGCCGGGTCGATGTATCAAGACCGGTAAAAGGCTGGTCCATGATCAGTACAGCCGGCTGCTGCAGCAGGGCATTCAGCAATTGCAGTTTTTTATTTTCACCATTCGATAATTGTATGAGTTTTTCTTCCAGTAAATAGCCGATGCCCATTTCATTAATCAATTCCCGGGCCACTGAAAGCCGGGGTCCCAATGATTCAGCAACGGTCTGTGTTTCTTCCGTGTCATAGGAGTTAAACCGTTGCTGGTAATACAAATCTGAGGTGGATTGCAGGGTCTTAAAATGATGCTGTTGCTCCACCCAGGCAATCGGACTCCCATCAGGTAAATGATAGGTAATCGTACCCTGGTAATATAATTGCTGAGCCAGCGCCAGTCCCAGGCTCGTCTTACCACATCCAGCCAGCCCGGTAATAGCCAGGGCGTCACCGGTGTTCAGGGTAAATGAAATATTTTCCAGTATTTTTTTTCCGGAACGGGAGATAGAGAGCTGACTGACTGTTAAGACCGGGGATGGAGACATAGTTATAAGTAATAAGTTATAAGTAGTAAAGTAATAAGTAAGAAGAGTGTGTTAAAAGTACGAGGTAAGAAGTACGAAGTACGAGCGGCATTTCGTAAAACGAGTATCTATTTGTTCCTTTAGATTCAATCTCCTTAGAATGGGCTGTTTACTCCTGACTCCCGACTCTTGACTCCCGACTACTAACTACCGACTACTATCTGCTAACTAGTATCCATACTTGTCCTTCCACAGTCCCTTCAAAAATTTCCTCAGTTCTTCCTCCCGTGCATTCTTTCCGGGTTGGTAAAATGCTTTGCCAGCTAATTCTTTTGGCAGGTATTCCTGCGGAGAGAAGTTGCCTTCATAACTGTGTGAATACTGGTATTCTTTTCCATAGCCCAGGTTTTTCATCAGTTTGGTAGGTGCATTCCGGATATGTAATGGTACGGGCAGGTCTCCAAATTGTTTAACCATAGCAAGCGCCTGGTCAATCGCTTCGTATGCTGCATTGCTTTTCGGAGAAGCGGCCAGGTAAGTAACACATTGGGAGAGGATGATCCTTGATTCCGGGTAACCGATCTTGTTCACCGCATCAAAGCAGGCATTAGCCATGACCAGGGCAGTGGGATTGGCATTGCCAATATCTTCGCTTGACAGGATCACCAGGCGCCGCGCTATAAATTTCACATCTTCTCCGCCTTCAATCATCCGGGCCAGCCAATAGACGGCGGCATTCGGATCGCTCC
>DAORKK010000407.1:0-1940 GCA_035439525.1 Chitinophagaceae bacterium | reverse complement strand
GGACAATGACCAGTGGGAGCAATATCACTTTAATAATTTTGCCTTCCGTAATCTTTACGTTAAACCGGATAGCCTCAACCCGCTGCTCGATGTTACGTTTGACGGTATGCATATACTGAACCGTGATATCGTCTCATCCAAACCGGATATCATCATTAAACTGAAAGACGAAGCGAAATGGATGGCCCTGGATGATACCAGCCTGCTGACCTTACAGGTACGCTATCCAAATGGTAGCCTGCGCAGATTCTATTTCAATAATGATACACTCCGGTTTAACCCGGCCGGGCAGGTACCGGTAAATGACAATACGGCCACATTGAATTTCAGGCCCTATTTTGAACAGGATGGCGAATATGAACTGATTGTTTCCGGAGAAGATAAAAGTGCAAACGAAGCCGGTGCGATTGAATACCGGGTATTATTTGAGGTAATCAATAAACCGATGATCTCGAACATGCTCAATTATCCGAATCCGTTTACCAGTTCTACAGCCTTTGTATTCACGATTACCGGAAATGAAGTGCCGCAAAATATCAAAATTGAGATTATGACCGTGACCGGTAAAATAGTCCGGGAAATCACGAAGGATGAGCTTGGTCCGCTCCGGATCGGTCGCAACATCACCGAGTTTAAATGGGATGGAACCGACCAGTATGGGCAGAAACTGGCGAATGGCATCTATCTCTACCGGGTAATCACCAATCTGAATGGTAAATCACTCGATAAGTACAAGGCCCAGGGAGATGATACCAATAAGTATTTTAATAAAGGCTATGGTAAAATGTACCTGATGCGCTAAAAAATATTCCAAAAAACGAAAAGTCCTGCCCCGGCAGGACTTTTTTTTACGCCCGGGAAAAGCGAGTTTTGCTCCTGATATGCAGTTACTCAAAACCTGGATAAAACGGAACTTTGCTTTCCAGTTATATAGGCATAAATGCAAGCGGGAAGCAGGTGAACTTTTCCGAAGCTGGATTCACACATTTTCCATTGATCCGGATTTACCGGTCCAGGCAGCTTCGAGGGACCTGTTTACCTATCATGGTGAGGATGGGATCATCGCCTGGCTGTTGTCCCGATTGAAAGATGTTCCGCCGGTTTTTGCCGATATTGGTGCAGGGGATTGTATAAAAAGTAATTGTGCCAGCCTGGCGGTTCATGCCGGTTGGACGGGTTGTTTTATCGACTCAAATGAACAGCAACTGGAGATCGGGAAGTCTTTTTACCAAAAAGCAGTTAAGGGAATTTCTTGTTTCTCATTTATGAAAGAGAAAGTGACTCCTTTTAATATTAATGAATTGCTGAAAACGGCCGGTATCAGCGGGGAAACCGGTTTGTTATCCATAGATATTGACGGGAATGATTACTGGATATGGAAAGCACTGGACGTCATACAGCCCCGCATTGTAGTCATTGAAGCAAAGGTTGAGTTTGGTCCGGGCAATTATGCAGTACCTTACGGCGATTTCAATCATCATTCTGGCGATGCCCGGTACAACGGGGCTTCGGTGGATGCTTTTCGCAGGCTGGGACTGGAAAAAGGGTACAAGCTGGTAGCTGCCAACAAACAGGGGTATAATTTGTTTTTTGTTCAGGAGCAGGAAAATATAAAAACGATGTCTGTGGAAGAAGTGTTATCTGATCCGGATACACAACAGTCATTTTATAAGGAAGATTTTTTTAATTCACACCGTTTTGTAACGGTATAATACAGTATATGGCCAAGATTGGAATTAATATTGCAACCGGAAGTCTGCAGCAAAACGAAATGATTGTTGGTATCGATCTCGGCACGACGAACAGCCTGGTCGCCATCATACATCCCGATACACGCCAACCGGTTGTTTTAAAAGAGCATGATGGCGTATCCCTGGTGCCGTCGATCGTTCACTTCGGCGGACAAGGCCAGGTAGCAGTAGGAGATGAGGCTAAAAAAT
>DAORKK010000406.1:0-1956 GCA_035439525.1 Chitinophagaceae bacterium | reverse complement strand
GACAGCTGTTTAACCAGATTCAGCCTCCTTAGGAGGTGTATTGACTCCCGACTACTAACTCCCGACTGCCGACTAATTTATCCTGGTGCATACACTTCCGTTGCCTGCGGAATAGCTACAGCTACGGCGAAAGCGACCATGGCGATGATGATGCCGAACATGAAGACATTATAGGCGATGCGCAGCCACCTGTATTTTTTGGCGAGTACCACACCCAGGAAGTAATTGTCTTTGACAAGGCTGCTGTATAAATAATTTTTATCCGCCAGCAATTCCTGCATGGCCCAGTCATAATCCGGGAGGCTCATTTTATAAAAGTTTCCGAAGAAGAGCAGGTTGGTCTTTTTATTCTGGATATCCTCAGGCGTGAAAGTGCCTTCGGTAACATGCGGACGGGTCGCTAAGATGGAGAATACAATGGCGGATACACAAACCGTCACCAGGATAATTACCGGAATCTGCAGGTAACTGTTGCTCTCCAGTTTGGTGGAGAGGGTGGAAATGACGATCGTAAGAATGATGGAATTAACGGAGATCAGGATATTCGCTTTGGAATCGGCCATCTGGCTCAGGTTGGACTGGTTCTGTGCCATAATGCGGAAAACAGTACTGATACCCCGTTCAGTCTGGTTTTCCTTCATCCGCTTCAGTTTCAGTTCTTCTTCCGATAAATGCGCTGTTGCATCATCATCATCATCTTTTTCCTGGGTTTTCTCATCCTGTATTTTTTCTACCGGATTTTTTTCCAGCAAACGGGCCAGGTGTTCATCCTTCGCCGGCTGTAATACCTTTCTTCCATAAGCAGTAAAATAATTATGGGCTTCCAGGAAAGCAATATTGTTCTGCCGCCAGTCTTTTTTAGACCATTCTTCCCCGTTGAATTCAATTAATTCCTTGCGGAGTAAACGGCTTTTCTCTTTAAAATCGGAAGAACCCAGGTGAAAAAGATCCGCGTCACAAATAATTTCCTCAATCCGGCATTGCGGATTCTGGGGCATTTTGGTAGCCAGGATACAGCCTTTTACTTTTTCCGCAAAAGCTTCTTCTGCCGGATGCAGACTGAAAAACTCCTGCATATGCTGAATGCTCACTTGTTCATGCCCTTTGGCTTTTCCAGCACTGTACCCGGTATCATGAAGCCAGGCCGCTACGTGAAGGGCCAGGAGATCTTCTTCAGGGAGATCTTCCTGTTCAGCAATCCGGGCACAGGCTTCCGCCACCTCGCGGGTGTGCTGCAGGGTATGGAACGTAACTTCCTTGCCGACTTTCGTGGTAATAAGCTGGCTGGCATACTCCTGGGCTGCTTTCAACAGTGCTGACGGATTTTCCATCATGATATAATGATAACTTTTGATAAATTTAATGAAAAATAGAGAATGCGTTGTTTAAATTTCAGTAACTGTTGTTGTGGTTTCGTGTTGATGACGGTGTTGATCAGCAGTTGTGGCACGGGTAAAGTACGACGGATACAATCACCTCCCCATTATAGTTTCGCCCAGGTGTTCACCCATAAACTGGAACCCAAACTGAAAGAGATTTCCGGGCTGGCCTGGGACAAAAAGCTGGATGAATTTATTGCCCATAATGATGAGTCCGGGAAATTATTTTACCTGGATAAGGAAACCAAACTGATCAAAAGCGAACTGCCTTTCGGGGAAAAAGGAGATTATGAAGAGGTTGTCGTGGTAAACAGTGTTCCGTATGTTTTAAGGAGCGACGGGCTGATACTGATGATCGCCAAAGACAGTTCCGGCAACGCCTCAGCGGTTGAATTAGGGAAAGCCGGCGTCAGCGGGGTCAATGATTTTGAGTCGATGTATTTCGATCCGGCCCGGAATGCGTTGGTAATACTTTGCAAAAACTGTGAGTCAGATAATAAACAGGTTGTAAGTGCTTATGCCTGTTATATAGATTCCACCGGTTTTAATCCGGAACCGGTATTTACAATTTCTGTGG
>DAORKK010000405.1:0-1987 GCA_035439525.1 Chitinophagaceae bacterium | reverse complement strand
TGAGGCGGTATTCCTCACCTGTACAATTTTACGGGCCAGTGTTTTGGAGTTGGTGACTTCTCCATACTGCTCAAACAGTTTGTGCAACTGCTGTTCAGTATAGGTATTCACCACATCAAAAGCGGTCAGTGCCTGGCGCTGATCCATCCGCATGTCCAGATCGGCATTGAAGCGGGTGGAGAACCCTCTGTCTGCCTCATCAAACTGGTGACTGCTGACGCCCAGGTCGGCCATAATACCATCCACTGCGGTGATTTGTTCTAACCGGAGGAAACGCTGCAGGTGACGAAAGTTGTGTGAAACAAATACTAATCTTTCGTCATCGGGCAGGTTTTTCTTTGCATCGTCATCCTGGTCAAAGGCGACCAGTTTTCCTTTTGCACCCAGCCTGGAGAGGATCGCCCTTGAGTGACCACCTCCGCCAAATGTGCAATCCACATAAATGCCGTCCGGTTGAATATTCAGGCCTTCCAGGGTTTCGCTGAGCAGAACAGGAATGTGATAGTCTTGTGAGTCAGCGGGTAAGCCGGATGCACCTTTTTGTTGATTGGGCTGTTCCATGCTTTACCGTTTTAACTTTTCGACTTATCCGATCCGCTACCCAGTACCTGGTCGCCCAAATCACTGAATGTGTCCGAAGAAAGTGAATCAAAGAGCTCTTTGTACTTATTACTATCCCAGATTTCTAATTTGTCTCCTGTTGCCATCAGCACGATATCCTTCTGCAGCCCGGCATATGCCTTCAGGTTTGGTGGCAACAATATTCTACCGGCGGTGTCGGGCTCCACAAAAGTGGCGCCGTTCAGGAATGCCCGTCTGAACTCCCGTTGCTTGGGGTCAAACTCATTCAGGCCGGTAATCTTTTCAAAGAGTGGCTCCCAGGTCCTCATCGGATAGAGCGCCAGGCATTTTTCAAACCCCCTGTTGATAACGAACCGGTTGGTCTCCTCTTCCGGCAACTGCCTCTTGAACCCCGCCGGGAGCAAGAACCGCCCCTTGGCGTCTACCGTTGCCTCGAATTCTCCGAGAAAGCCTGTCATTATCAGTTAATTGAATCAAGTTTGAATTAATTGACACAAAATAACACTTTTTACCACTTAGGAACCAAATTTTCGTCATTTTCTTTTTTCCACACCTAAAAATCTGCCAAAAACAGCCACCAGTAAGGCTTTCAGCCGGTGGGAGGCGGTTTTTGGCAAAAACAGTGTGATTAGGGTGTGGATTGCGGTGGATAACAGGTGCATAAACCGAAAACATGAGCTGATAGCACCAGATGAGTAATGAGTAATCAGTAATGAGTACGAATGGAAAAGGCTTTACAGAATTGAACCTTCCCTAATATGGAAGATTTAATACTATAGTTCAGTACGATCAGCTACTCATTACTGATTACTCATTACTCATTATCTTCACCATACAACAGTTGGTTGTGTCATGAAACATCCCAAAGAACTTTCCATTCTCGACTACACGTATCCGTTACCTGAAGCACGGATTGCCGCTTTCCCCTTGGCGGAAAGAGATGCCTCAAAGCTGCTGATCTATGATCAGGGTATTATCACTACAGATACATACAGACAACTTGCTGATTATATTCCGGAAGATTCACTGCTCGTATTCAACAATACCAAAGTGGTGGAAGCCCGTTTGTTGTTTCAGAAAAGCACGGGTGGTGTGATTGAAGTATTCTGTCTTGAACCCCATGAACAATATGCGGATATCTCCAGCGCCATGCTGCAAACCGGAAAAGTAAACTGGCAATGCCTGGTGGGCGGCGCGTCTAAATGGAAACCGGGACAGGTGCTTGAGAAGAGGATCTCCTATAACGGGAATGAAATCATAGTGCAGGCTGCGTATATAGAGAAACGTGTCGGTTGTTTTATCATTGAACTCAGCTGGACACCATCCTCATTGAGCTTTGCTGAACTCTTGCATGCGGCCGGAGCCATCCCCCTCCCACCCTATATTAAACGAAAAACGGAGAACA
>DAORKK010000404.1:0-1999 GCA_035439525.1 Chitinophagaceae bacterium | reverse complement strand
TCAGTGTTGAACTGAATAGTTATTACAACTTCAATCATAAGGTAGGCGCTTATGGCAGTTTCTTTTACCTGATCAATCCCCGCGAAGTGAACGGCACTTCCACTTCAAGAGGCAGTGCTCCATCGGCCACGGCCATTAAATACAATACCGATGTCATGAGTGTACCCGATCTGTTTATGGCCCGTGGCGGACTGAGTTATATGCTGGGGCATGTTACTTTTTCGGGTGGTATCCGTGCGGAAGGGCTTCCTTCCAGTGACCTGATCGGGGGCAATCGTGGATTCAGGAGACCCGGTTATATTATTTCAGCAGAACCTGCTGTGACTTACATGAATAAAAAAGTCAGTTATAACCTGTCGGTTCCCTTTGCCCTGAAACGCAACCGCACCCAGAGTGATTCCGACAAACGCCGGACACGGGATACCGGCACACACGTACAAGGTGATGCGGCCTTTGCCGATTACCTGGTGAGTGTGGGAATGACCTTTAAATTTTAATTGTTTTCAAAACCAGTTATGTGTTGCCTGTATTGAACAGATACAGTCAGCCTGCCGGTTCCTGTATATGCAGGAACAACCTGGTTATTATTAAAACTATCTGCAATGAAACAACGATATTTTACCCTCAATTGTTGCGTCCTTTTGCTGATCCTGCTTGTCCTGCAACTCAGGCTGTCGGGTCAGACGGATATAGATGCCATCATGATGGAAAAAAATGCTTTTTGTGTAGGTCCCATGTACACTCACAGCAGCTGGAAAAATTACTGGGAAGGCACGCTGAAAAGAGAAAATCTCAACATCGGCCGTATCAGCACCAATACCTATAGTGTAATGGGCAACTATGGTGTCACCCGGAAACTGAACCTGTTATTCAGTCTGCCTTATATCCGCACAAAGGCCAGTGCGGGCACTATGAAAGGCCTGAACGGGCTGCAGGACCTTAGCCTGTTTGCCAAATGGCGGTTTTACCAGAAAAGAAAGGGGAATGGTGTCCTCTCCGTATTCGGTATTGCCGGTGTTTCTTTACCGGTGAGTAATTATGTAGCGGATTACCTGCCCTTATCCATTGGTTTAAAATCGAAAACAGCTTCCGCAAGGATCATGGGCGATTACCTGATGGATAAACTCTTTGTGACCGGTTCGGCCACTTATGTATTCCGGAGCAATATGGAGATAGACCGCAATTCTTATTACACCACGGAACTACACCTGACCAATAAAGTGGCCATGCCGGATGCGATGAATTTTAATTTCAGGGCCGGTTACCGTTCCTTTCGCCTGATCGCCGAAGCGGTGGTCAACAACTGGACCACCCTGGGCGGTTTTGATATTACCCGCAACAACATGCCTTTCCCCAGTAACCGGATGAATGCCACCACCGCCGGTGTGAATATCAAGTATGTGATCCCGTCCCTGCCGCAATTATCCGTGGTAACGGGAGGCAGTATGACGATCGCCGGACGGAATATGGGTCAGTCCACTACGGTTTACGGATCCCTGTTCTATGTGCTCGATCTCCACCGGGAAAAGAAATCAACTGATCAACCTTAAAAAAACGAATATGCCTAAAAATACTATACAGATACTTTTCTTACTGGTGATAGCTGCTGTGCTGTTTACCGGATGTAAAAAAGAAGTGGAAGGCAGGACTGATCATACACGCGCCCTTCAGCCCGCCAATATTGACGCCAATGCCGGGAACTGGAGACCCATCCTGATTACCGGGCCCACTGAATTTACCGTGGCAGCACCTATTGCCACCAATTCACCTGATTATATCGCCCAACTCAATGAGATCAAAAGCTGGCAAGCCAACCTGAGCAGCGAAGAAAAAGACCTGGTCAGTTACTGGAGTGCAGGAGCGGTGCTTCGCTGGAACGAGATTATGCGGGAACTGGTGGCCAAATACAACCTGGCTCCTTACCAGAATGCGGATGGCACTTATCCAATACCCAGTGCTACTAACCCGCTGGCCTACCCGCAATTCCCCTTTGCCAATC
>DAORKK010000403.1:0-2008 GCA_035439525.1 Chitinophagaceae bacterium | reverse complement strand
AACCCCGGATCCCTTCAATGATGGAAGCATGGTTGCGTTCATCGGAAAAGAAGACAAGACCGGGTAACTGTCTGCCCAGTGTCTGCAGCGTGGTTACATTGGCCTGGTAGGCCCCGTTAAAAAGCAAGGCGCCTTCTTTCCGATGCCAGTCCGCCAGTGTGCGCTCCAGTTCTTTATGGTAATTGGTAGTACCGGAAATATTACGCGTACCTCCGCTGCCCGTACCGCTGCGATGGGCTGCAAATCCGAGTTTGGAAATCAGGCTTTCTTCACTGCTCAGTCCGAGATAATCATTGCTGCACCAGTTAATGGCATATTGACTGTTCCCCTGTTCATCCTGGTAGGTAAACCGGGGAAAATGTTGCGCACTTTTATTCACCTCCAGAAAATAGCGATAGGTGCCTTCGTCTTTTAAACGGTTTAACTGATCGGTAAATAATTGCTGGTACTCCATACGCCTTATATAAACCCGGTATAAACGGGACGAAAAACGAAAGTAATTAATTTCCTACTAATTTAGTAGGGTTTTCGCATTTTATTCTGTAATACGTACGTCTGTTATTGCTATAATTATTTTTTGACAAACGGGTGCGACCCTGTAATTTTGTTAGTCTACTTATAAGGTAGAGTATTTTTCATCCCCCGTTCGTTCCAACCGGCGGGTAAACAATAACCAACCGATATGCAGAGCTTCCGCACTGAGTTAGAGAATCCATTGGTAGAAAAAGACATCCTCGATCTTGACAAAAAAATCAGGCTATTCCGGGAAGGGAAAATGGATGAAGAAAAATTCCGCAGTCTCCGCCTCGCCCGCGGGGTATATGGCCAGCGGCAGCCGGGCGTACAAATGGTGCGTATTAAATTACCCTATGGAAAAATGACCCTGGCCCAATGGAAAAGAATCGCTGCAGTGTCTGATGAATACTCCACTGGTAATCTGCACCTCACCACCCGCCAGGATATTCAGATCCATTTTGTGAGCCTGGACCGTACCCCACAATTATGGGCTGAACTTGATAAAGACGACATCACCATCCGGGAAGCCTGTGGCAATACCGTCAGGAATATCACGGCCTCCGATACAGCGGGTATTGATCCGGAAGAACCCTTTGATGTTACGCCATATGCACATGCGATGTTTGAATACTTCCTGCGTAAACCTCTTTGCCAGGAAATGGGCCGCAAATTCAAGATCGCATTTAGTAATACCGAAAAAGATACGGCCTTAACATTCATGCATGATCTCGGGGCCATTGCCCGGGTGAGGACAGTGGATGGTAAAGAACAAAGAGGTTTTAAAATACTGATTGGTGGCGGACTGGGTGCGCAACCACACCTGGCCATCTGCACCCATGAATTCCTGGAAGAAGACTTACTGATCCCCTATCTCGAAGCGGTACTTCGCGTATTCGACCGGTATGGTGAACGCAACAGCCGGCACAAGGCACGGATCAAATTTCTGATTCAGAAAATCGGCATTGAAACGTTTATTCAACTGGTGGAGGAAGAGCGACTGGCGCTGACGCATCAGCGGGTGGCGATAAGGAGTCGGGAGACGGGAGTCGGGAGTCGGGAGACGGGAGAAGGGAGTCCGCCCTCCTTCGCTAAAGCTACGGAGGACAAGGCTACGGAGATTGCAGATCCATTGAAATATGAGTTGTGGAAGAATACTAATTTGTTTAAACAAAAACAGGATGGATATTATGCAGTATATGTTCGGGTACCGAATGGAAATATTTCCTCGGATATCAGCCGCCGGTTGATTGGTCAGCTGGAAGGAGTGATCGCGGATGATGTGCGGGTGACGATCAACCAGGGATTACAGTTTCGTTTTGTAAAACCCGAACACCTGCCCTATGTATACCAGGTACTTGAATCGGAAGGACTCGCTACACCCGGTTTCGGCAGTGTGGCGGATATTACCAGCTGTCCGGGTACGGATACCTGTAACCTGGGGATCAGTAACAGTACCGGTACAGCGTTGGCCTTAAGTGAAGTGATTGAAGAA
>DAORKK010000402.1:0-2030 GCA_035439525.1 Chitinophagaceae bacterium | reverse complement strand
CATAGCACATGGGGAGAAGTTTTCTATTTCAGCCAAAAGTACTTCAGTTTGTTGTCCCCGCCACAACAGGGCGATAAAGAGTTCCCCGTACCGTTCCTTCAGCGTCACATGCAGTTTATCGGCCGGGGAATAATGCCACCAGGGGAGTTTGGCGGACAGGTAACGACTGACTTTCATTTTCAATCCGTCGCTGGCCTTCCATTTCTTCGCCATCAGGTTGATATAGATCCGGAAACCTTCGGGCTGGCCGGCCGCGGTGATCAGTTTTTCGCGGTGTTCGGGTATTTCGCTGTCATAGATAAAGCGATAGGGATCTTTCCATAGCAAACGGATATGTCGTTCCGACCGCTCATGATCGGTTTCATGTTGCGAATAATGCGTAAGCAGGAGAGGAACTGCGGTTTCTCCTGGAAATTGTATGCCTCTGGGATAATGCTGCCGCACAAAATACATCGGTTGCTGCAGCAAGGCATTCAGCAGCACGGGATTTAGTAACGTAAAAGGGTTGTACATATTAACTGATTTTATAGAGTTCATCCCAGCGGGTGGTATAGCGTTTACTCCGCAGTTCCTGCCGCATTTTCCAGTTGCGCTTCAGGCCGGAAGCCACATATTTCACCACATCATCGCGGTGACTGAAATTGATATTGTCCACGGCCTCCAGCAGACTTTTGTTATGCTGCAGGTGATCATCAAGAAAGAGATTGGCCTGGATGGCTTTGGCCGGTACCAGTCCGCTGAGGATCACCCCGCCCTTGAGGTATTTGAATCCGGGCTGATAAAGTTTCTCCGCCAGTGGTAAGGCATGCCGCATCAGCGTGGAGGTATCGGAGGTGGCTTCGGGCAGGGTGCTGTACTGGTAACGGGATTGCGGATTGTATTCGTACTTGCCGTTGCGGGTACCATTGGTCACCAGGAATACCTGGATCGTCGTGGCCGCACTGAATTGCCGGCGCAGTTTTTCTGCCGCCCTCGCCACATAGGTGGCAATGGCTTCTTTGATATCACTCAGTTCATATACGGGCTTACCAAACATCCGCGTGGTGGCAATCATTTTTTTGGTTTCCAGCGGATCTTTCATCGGGATACAGCTATGGCCATTCAGTTCCCTGATCATGCGTACACCTACCACGCCGCCCATATTTTTCCGGGCCCAGTCTTCGGGCATATTGCGCAGTTGCCAGCCATTGTCAATGCCCAGGTGATGGAGTTTGATTGCATACTGCCGGCCCACACCCCAGAGATCATCCACGGCGGTGCGTTCAAGCGCCTCTTTTATTTTCTCCTCCGTATCCAGCACCAGTACACCCTTGGTACCCTGTTTATCTTTTTTCGACAGGCGGTTCGCTACTTTGGATAAGACCTTGCTGGGTCCTACCCCTACAGAAACCGCAATACCTGTCCACTGTTCCACCGTTTCTTTGATATGCACCGATGCCTCCTGTAAAGCATTTCCGGAAAACCGGTCCATATCGAGAAAGGCTTCATCTACGGAGTAGACCTCCACCTGTTCTTCCCCCACCAGTTCGCGCAGGGTATCCATCACCCGCATACTGAGATCGCCATAGAGATTATAGTTGCTGGAAAATACAGCGACACCATTCCGTTCAATTAATTCTTTGTTCTGGTAATACGGGGCCGCCATGCCCACACCGAGTTTTTTGGCCTCATCGGTGCGGGACACGATGCAGCCATCATTATTGCTCAGCACCACGACGGGTTTCTCCCGCAGGTCGGGCCGGAATAACCGCTCGCAGGAGCAGTAGAAGCTGTTGCAGTCGACGATAGCTTTCATAATGAGTAATCAGTAATGAGTAATGAGTAGCTGATCGGACAGAACTAAAGTATTGAACATATTGAGTAGCAAGATGAGTAATGAATAATGAGTAATGAATAATGAGTAATGAATAATGAGTAATGAGGAGCTGATCGAACAGGACTAAACGTTGGTCATCCCGCTTTGCGAAACGATTGATGCAGTAATGACTTTTCCCTTCTTACTCATTACTGATTACTCATTACTCATTCTT
>DAORKK010000401.1:0-2036 GCA_035439525.1 Chitinophagaceae bacterium | reverse complement strand
CATGTCTTCATTAACCAGCGCAACCGGTACTTCTGTGGTTACTGCCAGGTATATCCTCGGGAATCCCCGTACTGCTTATGGTGTGGCCGGAACTGGTCCGGCGCTTACCATTAAGGATATCAGCCTTTGCGAGTATTGGGACCTGAATGATGGTGCTGAATCGATCAGTGCCGTGATTGGTCTTCAGTACAGCAGCACTTCTCCCTGTAACACGAACGGATATATTACAGATGCCGCGACCCTGGTTGTAGCACACCATAATGGTACAGCCTGGGAAAACCTGGGAGCATCAGGCGCTACGTTAACCAATATGACCGCCGCAACAGCCTCTACATTCAGTCCGTTTACGATCGGTACGACTAATGCTATCCTGAACCCGCTGCCGGTTTCCTTTACGAATGTGAAGGCATTTGAGAAAGGGACTGGTGTACAGATCGAATGGACCAACTCCACTGAATCTGATATGAGTGCTTACATCATTGAGCGTTCATCAAACGGTATAGATTTCACGGCTATCGGACAGACTGCTCCCCGCAGCAACCAGTTTGACCGGGTAAGTTATTCTTACACTGATGCCACACCGTTAGCTGGCACGAATTTCTATCGTGTAAAAGCCATTGAGTTGTCAGGTAAGAATGTATATACCAAGAGCCTCCGTGTGGATATCGGCCGCAGCCCCAAAGGCATCAGCCTGTATCCCAACCCGGTTCGCGGCTCCGAAATCACAATTGGCTTTACAGCCATGAAAGGCCAATACAGTCTGAATGTGCTCAATACCGCAGGACAGGTGGTCTATCGCCAGGCCCTGAACCATGCCGGTGGAACTGTGGCACAGTCTTTCAGCCTTCCTGCTTCCCTGAAAGCCGGTGTTTATAATGTGCTGATCAGCGGTGACAATTACAAGGAGACCAGGACCTTTGTAATACAATAAAGGAATAGGGTTGACTTTTTAAGATAAAAAGAGGCCACAGCTTTTGCTGTGGCCTCTTTGCTTTCTCATGCATAGTAATATTTACGTAGTCAAAACATAGGGGAAACTTTATTTTGGGAAATCCGCAGGGAAAACACTTGCGGAAACTGGAAAGCCCCTATACATTTACGGTCAGATTACGAAGTAATTTTCCGATTCCTCCGAAACGCCGTACCCCAATTCCTCCAAAGAAAGATCTGAGTTCAATACTGATTGCCTGTAAAGGGCTTATCATATATCTCTTTGCCAATACCTCTTGATAACCAGGGCTTCCTGAAGAAGCTGGTTTTATTCGAACCTTTTTAAACATTTAAACTCTGAAGCATGAAAAAGTTTTTACAATTTGGCAAAAAAATCGTTTTTGTACTGATGCTGTTATTCACGGCGACAGTGGCGAACGCACAAACAAGGACGGCCTCCCAGGATGGTCCATGGAATGTCACTACTACCTGGGGCGGGCAGACTATACCGACTTCGGCAAATGATGTTGTGATTAATCCCGGAGTGGATGTAACACTTGCAAGCGGTGCAAACGCAGAATGTAATTCAATTACATTTACGACTTCTGGTACAAGTACTACAGCGTCAACACTTTCCATATCTGCCGGGTTCTCTGTGACAGTTACAAATGCCATCACAATTAATAATGCAGCCGGTAATAACAGGTCAGCAACCATTTCAGGAGCAGGTTCAATATCTGCGGCTTCGCTGGTGATTGGAGGGACGAATACTACTCTCTCAAATGATGCCACAACTGTTTTCACTTCGACAAATGCGAACTTTACAATTAGCGGAAATATTTCAATTAATTCGGAAGATGATGGTAGCGATGACAATAACGCATCTTTTAACATCCAGAGCGGTGTCGTGTCGGTTGGTGGTGTAATAACATTAGACTCTGATAATTCAAGTGGTGCTACTGCAACTATTTCGCTGCAGTCTGGTGCTAACTCCGGAAAGCTTGTGCTTACAAATGAGGCTCCTTTTACACTTACGGGTTCTGGTAATGAAACGACAAGTTTAAATGGAACGACTTCAACGGTTACTTATTCCGGAGGAGATCAGG
>DAORKK010000400.1:0-2042 GCA_035439525.1 Chitinophagaceae bacterium | reverse complement strand
TAACCTGTGATTCAAAATTAGCCTGGTCACCCAGGTACTGACTTACAAACAGGTTATGTCCTGCACTAATTGCAAAAGCACTTTTTAATTCAGCCCCCATAGCCAGTGTAGGCTGGGTGTTCAGAAAAGTAGCCGGAAAATAGTTAGGTGACAATCCCCGGGACCGACGCAGTATAACCGGATGGGTCGAATGTCCGGTAAATTGTATTACACTGTCATCCTGGGGGGCAACAATATCCCGTTCAAAGCTGATAATGAAGTCCGCATAGTCTGTCAGCCAAAGTAAAGCATCCTCATCCGTATAAATAATAGGTGTCCCGCTCAGGTTGCCGCTCGTAGCCACCAGGGGTTTATTCCAGCCCTCCATGATCAGGCAAAGCAGCGGGGTATAGGGGAGCAACGCGCCGATTTTACCAAGACCCGGTGCAATTGCTTCCGTGCAAATGCCCGAAGCCGGATCTTCTTTCAGTTGGCACAATACAATGGGAGCCTGTTTACCTGTTAAGGCCTTTTTTTCTTTATCGGTAATGATGAGGTCTTCTTCTGCTTTTTCAACGGATGGATACATTACGGCAAATGGCCGGGCAGGCCTGTGTTTCCGGTCCCGCAATGTACTCACAGAGTAATGCTTGGTGGCATCACAGAGCAGCAGATAACCGCCAATTCCTTTAACTGCGAGGATATGGCCATGCTTCAGTGACTCGAGTGCAATCAGCAGGATACTTTCAGGATCTCTGGATATTTCAATCCCGTTATTATCAAAAAGGTGCATGGGTATGGCGCAATCAGGGCAGGAATTGGTCTGGCTGAAATGCCGGTGATCATGAATGTCGTTATATTCTTTATTACAAGATGGGCACATCTCCAGTTCGGTCATCGTGGTATTCGGTCGGTCGTAAGGCAAACCGGTAATGATAGAATACCGGGGGCCACATTCCAGGCAGGTAGTGAACGGATATTGATACCGTTTATTTACAGGGTCAGTGATTTCTTTCCGGCAGTTCTCACAAATAGCAATATCAGGGGTCAGTAAAAGATCAGGGATTGCAGAATTGTCACTTTCCTTAATATGAAAATCAGTATATAATGTTGGAGCTGTTATCTGCAGATGATGTGAGCGTATGATGGCATTCTCCGGCTGACAGCAAAGCAGGGAGGTATAAAAGTTGTCTGCTGTTTCTTCAGTTGCATTGATTTCAATATGTACACCATCATTGCCATTGCTTACCCAGCCATACAGACCCATTCGTTCGGCCAGCCGGCAAACAAATGGCCGGAAACCGACGCCCTGAACCAACCCGCCAATATGGATATGATAGGTGTTCATAAAAAGACTATAAAATCAGACTATACGCTTTCAGGCACGAGCACTTTTTCTTTCAGCCATTGATACCAGGCCGGTAATCCTTCGCCATTGGTACAACTGACTTCAATAAACTGCAGGTTTGGATTAACCTGGCGTGCATATTCCCTGCATTTGTCCATGCTGAATGGAACATAAGGCAGCAGATCTGTTTTGTTGATGATACACAGGGTGGAAGTATGGAACATGTCAGGGTACTTGATGGGTTTGTCATCCCCTTCCGTAACACTGATAATCACCACGCGTTCTTTTTCGCCAAGGTCGAACATGGCCGGACAAACCAGGTTGCCGACATTTTCTATAAAGAGGATCGAATTTTCGGTGGGTTTCATGCCTTGTACAGCATGGAGCACCATATGGGCATCCAGGTGACAGCCTTTGCCGGTATTGATCTGGGCCACTTTGGTACCGGTAGCATGAATCCGGTCCGCATCACGGGACGTTTGCTGATCTCCTTCAATGACATAGCAGGTAAACTGCTCTTTCAGGTCCGTAAGGGTTCGCTCCAGCAGGGAGGTCTTCCCGGAACCAGGAGAACTGACCAGGTTGAGTGCCAGAATATTCTTGGCTTCAAAGTAGCCCCGGTTCCGCTGGGCCAGCATATTGTTTTCGTATAAGACATCTTTTTCCACTTCCACAATGGTTTTGCTGTGGGAATGGGAATGATCATGATCGTGTT
>DAORKK010000399.1:0-2062 GCA_035439525.1 Chitinophagaceae bacterium | reverse complement strand
TGGGGACAGGACTTCCGGGTGGACTATCTCTATATTGGTGATTTTATTAAAAACCTGCAGGAATTAAAAGGGCCGGACACCAGCATACCCGTTTCCTGCTTTACCGCTACGGCCAAACAAAAAGTCATTGAAGATATCCGGCAGTATTTCCAGGAAAAACTGGGATTGAACCTGACTTTGTACCGGGCCATATCCGGACGAAAAAACCTGCAGTATGAGGTTTTTAAAAAGGATACGGATGAGGAGAAGTATGCGCAACTGAGGGACCTGATCGAAACCCGGAATTGTCCAACCATTGTATATGTATCCCGGACAAAAAGAGCCTATAAACTGGCTACCCGGCTAACGGAAGATGGCCTTGTCGCAAAAGCCTACCATGGCAAAATGGATAAGGAGGAAAAAACGGCCAATCAGAATGCCTTTATGGCCGGGGAGGTAAATATCATGGTCGCTACTTCAGCATTTGGTATGGGGGTGGATAAGGATAATGTTGGACTTGTAATTCACTATGATATTTCTGATTCCCTCGAAAACTATGTACAGGAAGCGGGCAGAGCAGGACGTGACGAAAAGATCAATGCTGAATGTCAGATCCTGTTTTCAGAAGATGATCTGGACAAACATTTTATCCTGCTCAATCAGACAAAAATCACCGTAAAGGAAATTAATCAGATATGGAAAGCTATAAAGCATCTTACCAGGGTTAAAGAACGGGTTTCCAATTCGGCGCTGGAGATTGCCCGTCAGGCTGGTTGGGATGAGGGTGTAACTGATATGGAAACAAGGGTACATACGGCTATCGCCGCACTGGAAGGAGCCGGGTATATCAGGAGGGGGCAAAATATGCCCAGGGTATATGCCAACAGTATCCTTAGTGCCAATGCACAGGAAGCGATTGATAAAATAAATCAATCGCAACGGATTGACCTTAATCTTAAAGAGGATGCGATCCGTATAATAAAAAAATTGTTTTCCAGTAAAAGCAAACGGCTTTCCACCGATGAAGCCGCAGAGTCCAGGGTGGATTATATTTCTGACCAGCTGGGTATAGTAAAAGACAAAGTGATCCGGATCATTGAACTGCTCCGGCAGGAAGAGATACTGGCACAAACCAAGGACCTCACCGCTTTTATCCGGAAAGGAGAGAACGCGAAACAATCACTGGGCGTTGCAGATTCGTTCAGGCTGATCGAATCCTTATTATTGGATGCCCTGCAGGATAATGAACACACCTATCACCTGAAGGAACTGAATGAAAAGATTATTGAAGCTGGTGCGGGAAAATCCACGCCGGCCAAGATCAAGACGATCATTAATTTCTGGGCAGTGAAAAACTGGATCAAAAAGCATTACCCGGAAGGATCAAAAAACCATGTGAAGATTACACCAGCTTTGCCTGTTGCCGACATAAGGGCTAAACTTGAAAAGCGGCTGCAACTGGCAAAAAGCATAGTAGAGTACTTATTTCAAAAGGCAGCTGAGAATAAAGATAAAACGGAGGCCGAGCAGGTACTGGTTGAATTTTCGGTTCTTGAGTTAAAAGAACAGTTTGAAAACAATAACCGGTTATTCAATGAAAAAGCCAGTATCGACGAAGTAGAGGATGCGCTTTTCTATTTATCCAGGATTGATGCAATAAAAATCGAGGGTGGTTTTTTAGTCATTCATAATAAACTCAGTATTGAGCGACTGGAAGCCAACAACCTGATCCGGTACAAAGAATCCGATTACCGGAAGCTTGACGAGTTTTATAAGCAGAAAGTGCAACAGATCCATATTGTGGGTGAATATGCCCGTAAGATGATCAAAAATTACAACGAGGCCCTGCGATTTGTGGATGACTATTTCACAATGAATTACCCTGCCTTTCTGCAAAAGTATTTTCCGGGTAGTCGTGAAACTGAAATAAAGCGGACACTAACACCAGAGAAATTTAAAAAACTCTTTGGCAGTTTGTCGGTAAATCAGCTCGCCATCATTAATGACCGGGAACAGCATATTGTGGTGGCTGCGGGTCCGGGTAGTGGAAAGACAAGGTTGCTGGTGCATAAACTGGCTTCCT
>DAORKK010000398.1:0-2106 GCA_035439525.1 Chitinophagaceae bacterium | reverse complement strand
CAATCTTCCCTCACTGCCGCAGGCCTGTACCTGGGCGCCATGAGTATGTCTGCCAAAAGCTATGGTCGTATCCTGGGTGCCAATGACCGGGTAAGGCTCGGGGCTATTGGTTTTTCGGACCGGTTCCGTCAGGCTTTGTTTCCCAGTTTCCTGAATCATTACAAGGAACTGAATTTTGATTTTGTGGCCGTGTCGGATATCTGGAAAGTCCGCCGTGAGGAAGGTGAGGCTTTTCTGAAAAATGCCATGGGACATGATATTACCGCCTGCCGGAATAATGAGGAACTGTATGCCCTGAAGGATGTGGATGCGGTGATTATTGCGACGGCCGATTTTCAACATGCGCTGCATTGTATTGAAGCCGTAAAAGCAAAGAAGGATGCTTACGTGGAAAAGCCTTTTGCCGAAACCATGGATGATAATATTGCGGCCTTCAAAGCTGTGAAAGCCTCATCACAGATTGTGCAGATCGGATCACAGCGAAGGAGTGGGGGTAATTATACGGCAGCGGCGGATTATATCCAGTCCGGTAAATTTGGTCCTATTACTATGGTAGAGCTCACCTGGAATGTAAATCAACCCGGTCGCTGGAGAAGACCCGCCCTGGTGGAAATCTGTAAGGAAGAGGATACCGATTGGAAACGCTTTTTATTAAACCGTCCTTTTGAAAAATGGGATCCCCGTAAATATTTAGAGTATCGTTTATTCTGGCCTTATTCTTCCGGTATGCCCGGGCAGTGGATGAGTCACCAGATCGATACGGTGCATTGGTTCAGCGGACTCACACATCCACGGTCTGTAGTGGCCAACGGCGGAATCTATATGTGGAAGGATGGCCGCAAGAACTGGGATACGACGCTGGCGGTGTTTGATTATGGTCCGGATAATGATAAAACAAATGGCTTCCAGGTTTCCTTTGCCTCACGGATGCACAACGGGGATGAGAATCCTTCCGAGATCTATTATTCCAACGGGGGCGAACTGAACCTGATCACCAATAAGGTATCGCCCAAAGGCGGCTTAAGTGAACGGATGGCTTCTGCGATGGGTATGAAAGCGAATCTGCTGACCGAGATGGCCCTGGTGGAGAAATCAGACAAAGTGGTGGCCTCCGCCAATACCGGGGCCGACCGGCTTACGTCGGCGCATATGCGCAACTGGATGGAATGTATCCGCAGCCGCCAGCAGCCCAATGCGCCGGTTGAAGCTGGCTATAATCACTCTATTGCCACGATCATGACCAATGCCGCTGTGCGTACAGGCTCCAAAGCGACATTTAACAGCAAGTCGCAACAAGTCATGGTAAATGGGAAAGTGTTTAAATATTGAGAAAAGTCAACTAAAGGATATTCACAGCCTGTTGATAAATTGCTAAGGGTATTTGCTTATCAGGGCAGTACTTTTGCAATCTCAATTAGTAGCTATGAATATTATTTTCAGAACATCCTGTTCTATCCTCTTTTTATTTGCTGGTTTAGCTCCGATTCATTTGTATTCCCAGGCCGGAAAGGATGGGGCAGAAACTGTTACTACTGCGGGAGTAACTTTCAACCGGTATACCACGCTTGCTGTTACTGCTACAGCCGGCAGCACCTCCATTACCGTGGCCAGTGCCGCTAATCTGGCAGCTGGTGCCATTGCCGGTGCGGCTAATAATCCCTATGCCACTGCAGCGCTCGGTTACGGGGATCTGATTATGATTATTAAAATGCAGGGCGCTGCCATTAATACTACGAATACCGTAAACTATGGGACCGTCACTTCAGCCAATAATACGGGTCTTTACGAGTTAAAAGTGGTTCGGGCGGTCAGTGCAAACCTGATCACTTTTTGTTCCGGACTTTCCAATAACTATGTGGTGGGTGGCACAGAGCGCGTGCAGGTTATCCGTATTCCGAGGCTCAGTGCGTTGACCATTAACCTTGGAGCGTCTCTTACGGCAACCGCCTGGAGCGGTACATTTACCGGGGGCATCGTGGCGCTTGAAGTAAATGGAAATGCAGCCGTCAATGGATCCATTACGGTGGCCGGACTCGGATTCAGGGGAGGTAACGTTGATAATAATACATCTGGTGCACCTGGGGGGCCTACCAATTACGTGAATAC
>DAORKK010000397.1:0-2111 GCA_035439525.1 Chitinophagaceae bacterium | reverse complement strand
GCGTTGAAGCAATTGCGTTGAACCACAAAGACCGGAATGATTGTTTCAAAAATGAAATGCTGGTTCTTTTATGTAGATCACAATACACCCCTACGGGGTGAAACGTCATTGGGGGTAACGATGATCTTTTTGCTACCAACAATGCACCCCTACGGGGTGAAATGGCGATTGGGTTATTGATGATTATTTTTGCTATCAACAATGCACCCCTTTGGGTGAAATAAAAATTTTGGGATATTTATATCGGGAATAAGATAATGCTCCACTCCGAACAGGGTGAAACCTCATTGAGGTAATGATGATTTTTGCTACCAACAATGCACCCCTACAGGGTGAAACAGGCTGTTGCATTTGCCGGCTTACTTACCCAGTCTCTGCTTTCTTCTGAAAAATGAAGACTACTAACTCCCGACTACTAACTACTAACTACTGATCAGGGTCCATCTGCATAAATTCCCGCTTCACCGCTTTCAGCATACTGAATAGCTGAGCTACCTGTATCAGCAGGAGGACGGCAAGTGCAAGCACCACATACCAGGGAAGGCTGATTGTCTTTACATCAGGTATTTTCTGGAAACGGCCGATATGCCAGCCATTGAGAGCGGAGCCGAAAGCCATACCCACAAGGAGGAAGGAAATCAGCGAATACACCACTTTCATAAACATGATCCGCATGGTGGAGTATCCCACTTTGAAATTTTCCAGGATGGCGGCCGGTATAATTAAAACAAGGGCAATCCAGCTCCAGTTTTTGCTGAACCAGTCGTTATCGAGTACGAGGTTCAGTCCGAGCACAAGGACAATGGATAATAATCCCCATGGAAATAATAAGAAGGTAGAGGGTTTGGTGGAAGGTGCAGGCATCTTATTTTTTTTGATTAACAGAAAGGTAGGAAAAAGCACGGAAGTGGGAAAACAGAAGTTTTTATACTTTCTGATCCTGAAGCCTGATGACTTTTCTCTTTTTTCCCGATGAACAATAAATCTGTCATGGACGGGCTGTGTTTTCGGTTATAGTGCCCGGTTGTGAACAGGTAGTGGTTGAGAATCAAATTATTAATCAATTATCTAAAAGTTCAGGTATGAGAAAGCTGCTTTTTTTAATGTTGTTTTCCGGATGGGCATTTATTGGCTCAGCCCAGATCACTTATGTAACTCCCAACCACATGTACAATACCTTTAACGAGGTGACCAATAGTGCAAGGGCGGAGGCATTGGGAAAAAATACGGTCACGTTGAACGGACTTCGGTCGGCTTTTGACAATCCGGCAGCAATCAGTCCGGGCCAGGAAAAAGCACAGCTTGCTTTTAACTTTTTAAATGGCCATCCATACCACCTGAAGTCAAGGAATTATTTTTTCGGATTTTCTTATAAAGTGACAGAGCGCGTTACGATTGGCATCTCCACACATCAGTGGGTAGATCCGGAAGGAACCTGGACGGCCATTATTGCAAATACCAATACACCTACGGAGAAAAAATCGCAACAGACGTATTCGTTGCATGCGGCAGGCCGGATAGGTAAACACCTGCATATCGGCTTATCCGGAAATAATGTTTCCTATAAAGCGATTGAAGGGATAACCACCAGTAAGGTTTTTTTGCTGAACGGAGGATTGGTGTATGATCGTCCGGTACAATGGCTTGGTGAATCCCGTAAAGCAAGTAATGAAAGCCTGCGGCTGGCTCTGGGGTTTACCAATCTGTTGTTTAAGGGAACATTGATAGAACGCAAAGATGCCAGCACCTGGCAGTATCGTGATGTACCCATTATCATGCGGCTCGGGGCTGCGTATGGATTTACGGTGCCGTTGCAAACCACGGTCGGCAGTAAGACCCGTAAAATAAAGGAACTTCCAAAGACCCTGGATCTCAGTGCGCGGATTCAATATAATAACTGGTTGAAGCAAAAGGATCATTTTTCAGGAGAGGCGGCTTCCAATACATTATTAGGTATTGGCCTGGAAGCCACCGCCCTGCAACTGGTAACTGCCCGGCTGGGTTATTTCAAGGAAACCCGCCCGACCAGAGATGAGCCGGGTGAAATATATGCCACCCGTTCAGACAGAAAAGGACTGACCTGGGGCCTTGGATTTCAGGTACCCGCCAAA
>DAORKK010000396.1:0-2116 GCA_035439525.1 Chitinophagaceae bacterium | reverse complement strand
TCTCCGCCTTCAATCATCCGGGCCAGCCAATAGACGGCGGCATTCGGATCGCTCCCGCGGATGGATTTTATAAAAGCGGAAATAATATCATAATGCTGTTCTCCGCTCTTATCATATAACGCAATCCGCTTCTGCGCCATTTCCATTACATACGTGTCAGTAATGGTTACTTTATCACCGGCACCTTCACAAACAATTTCCAGCAGGTTGAGTAGTTTACGGCCATCCCCGCCGGAAATATTGATCAGGGCGGCGGATTCTTTTAATTCAATTTGTTTTTTGGACAGGTATTCATCTTTTTCAATGGCGGTTTGCATGAGTCTCACCAGGTCCTGTTCATCCAGCGGTTTCAACACATACACCTGGCACCGGGAAAGCAAGGCGCTGTTGACTTCAAACGAAGGATTCTCGGTGGTTGCTCCGATCAGGGTAATGATCCCTTTTTCGACGGCTCCCAGTAAGGCATCCTGTTGACCTTTATTGAAACGATGGATCTCGTCTATAAATAATACGGAACCATTTTGATGTCTGGCTTGTTCGATCACCTCGCGTACATCTTTCACCCCGGCACTGATCGCACTGAGCTGGAAGAAAGGTACATGCAGGCTATGGGCGATAATATTGGCAATGGTGGTTTTACCGGTACCCGGCGGGCCCCAGAATAACATCGAATGGATCCGTCCATGCTCGATCGCCGTCCGGAGTATACTGCCAGGTCCCACCAGGTGCGCCTGCCCCATCAGTTCGTCCAGCGTCTGCGGCCGGATTCTTTCAGCTAATGGCACTTGTGGATTCATAAGGTCAAAGTAACAAAAAACAGCTGTCAGACAGTACTTTTTTATCCGTTGTTAGTACTTTTTAACCGATTTAATCACAATGGCCGGAAATCAGGTAAAATACATCCGGCACTTTATATCTTTAGCAATACGAATCATAAAACAGCGGTATGAAAAAAATTATTGGTTTACTATTCCTTTTCAATATTGGCTTTCTTAATGCGCAACTTCGTCTGCCTGCCCTGTTTGCCGACAACATGGTGCTGCAGCAGAAAAAAGTAAATCGCGTATGGGGCTGGGCGGATCCCGGTCAGTTGGTTCAGGTGGATTTCCTGGAAAAGAATTATCCCGCCTTTGCGGATGCAAACGGTAACTGGTCTGTATTCCTGGATGCTGCACCTGCAGGTAAGACAGGTACGATGGCAGTGTGGGCTGGAGAAACAACGTTCGAATTTAATAATGTAGCAATCGGTGAAGTCTGGATCTGTAGTGGACAAAGCAATATGGAATGGCGGATGGATATGCTGAAGGAAACGTATCCGCAGGAACTGAAAACGGCCCGGAATGATAATATCCGTTTTATGGTAGTCGAAAAGACACTCGCTACCAGTCCGCAGAAAGACCTGCCGGTTTCCACCAAATGGACCGCGGTAACCCCGGAAACAGTCGGAGCCTGTTCGGCGGTGGCTTATTGGTACGCCAAACAACTCCAGCAGGAATTAAAAGTACCCATAGGGCTGATCGTAACTGCCTGGGGAGGAACCCCGGCACAATCATGGACCAGCTTTGAAGGATTACATGACTTCTCAACGTATCGTCAGAATTTTATTGATAAAATCCATCCGTTAAAACTGGGGGATATGAGCCGTAAACTCCAGGAAGGAAGAGAAGCTTTCCGTCGTACAATGGAGGCGAAAGCGGATTATATGAAGCAATTGATACAACCAGGCTTTGATGATAGTCAGTGGAAGGAAATGTACCTGCCCAAACCCTGGGAAGCGCAGGGTTTTCCGGCACTGGATGGAATTGTGGCCTTTCGTCTTTCTTTCAATGTGGATGCAGCAGATGCTGGTAAAGAAGCTATATTGGATATGCCGGCTATAGATGATATTGATTCCTCCTATATCAATGGGACCTTTGTCGGCACGATGCGTCAATGGGATGCGTTGCGGAAATATAAAATTCCGGCAGGGGTGCTCAAAGAAGGGAAAAATATATTGGTGATCAAAGTGCAGGATGATCAGGGGGGTGGCGGATTGAGTGATGGCGCAGTAAAATTTGCCGTAACAACAGGCTCCCGCACCATCGAACTCATAGGGAATGCCCGGTATGATATCATT
>DAORKK010000395.1:0-2172 GCA_035439525.1 Chitinophagaceae bacterium | reverse complement strand
CCGAAAGCTGAATAATAATTAAGTGATCAGGCAGGTCTTCTGGCTCAGGATTCGCCGCTCCTTCCCATTCCGCCAACGGCGGAATAGTGGATTTGCAACAGCTAAGGAATGGTTGATTAACGGAGTGTTCTTCCTATTCTCCATTTTCTATTCTCCATTCACTTTCCTTTACAGCTACGGGGATAGCACCGGACTTACACCGGATTTCCCTTTTAATCTCCCGCATGAAGCGGGGGAACCAAATCATTGCAAATGTAAGATGCCTGTTCAAATCTGTAGTAAGAGTTATCAACAACGTGGATTAATCCGTACAAAACGGTCACCGGACGGTACTTGTCAGCATTTCAGACGAATAGTTCTTTCTTTGTACTATGGCGAGGGAAAAACTATTACCGGTAATGGCACATGTGATCGGCTGGCTGCTTATTTTCGGCCTGCTGGCCGGTTTTCTATATAATGCCCACCCGGAACAACACTTCATCGCTTTCCTGTTCACACCGGCCTTTCTGTTCTTTGCGTCGATCTTCCTGTTCAGTTATTATTTCAATACACAGGTGCTTGTTCCATTTTTTTATCTCCGGAAAAAATACCTGCTTTATGCTGTGATAGTATCCCTGATGCTGGTCGCCGTTTTTTTTATCAGACCCTTTGACCGGCTGATTGGTGATATTAAAATGAACCCGGATATGCCAATGCCCCAGGGACCTGCACCACCCGGTTTGGATGAAATACCGGGGCCGGGTCCCGGACCGGCAGGCATGCGCCCCCCCGGTCAGCATAACAGTATTTTTAAAACCGATATAGTCAGTATTGTTTTATATGTCATGGTGATTTCACTCGGGCTGGCTCTTTGCATGATCCGGGAATGGCGTATAACCGAACAACGGGCATTTAAAGCAGAAACAGAAAAAGCCCATGCGGAACTCTCTTTTCTTAAAGCACAGATCAACCCGCATTTCCTGTTTAATACCCTGAACAATATTTATTCCATGGTGGTGGTAAAACATGAACATGCGGCAGAAGCGGTGATGAAGTTGTCGAATATCATGCGCTATATAACCGATGAGATCCGGACCGACCTGGTTCCCTTGCAAAGCGAAATAAGCTGTATGGAGGATTATGTGGAACTGCAACGGATGCGGTTGGGCGGCAAAACCGAAGTGCAGGTTCAGGTTAACGGGGATGCGGCATACGGTCAGATTGCACCGTTACTGCTGATGACTTTTGTGGAGAATGCATTTAAATATGGCGTCAGTAATCATGAGCCGGCCCCGATCCATATACAGCTGGATGTCCTGGAAAGCGGGATCCGTTTTTATTGCCGCAATAAATCCTTCCCCGTACAGGCGCATGCGGAGCGGGCCGGAATCGGTATTGCCAATGCACGAAGACGATTGGACTATCTCTATCCGGGAAAACATACACTGGAAATAAACAAGGAAGATGGATTTTATACGGTTCAGCTTTTTTTACAAAACCCGCAAATTAGTATATGAAGATCCGATGTATTGCCATCGATGACGAGTCGCCGGCCCTGTTGCTGATGAAAGAATATATATCCCGTATCCCTTTCCTGCAACTGCAGTATACGTTTGAAGATGCCATTAAGGGACAGGCATTGCTGCAGCAGGAAGGAACCGACCTGCTTTTTGTGGATATTAATATGCCGGATATTTCCGGGCTGGAGCTGGTGCGTTCGCTCAGCCAGCCGCCGATGGTTATTTTTACCACGGCCTATAAGAATTTTGCGTTGGACGGCTTTGAACTGGACGCCGTGGACTACCTGGTAAAGCCAATCGCTTTTGAACGATTTGAAAAAGCAGTGAAAAAAGCACAGGAGTTTTATACTTACCGGCAACGCACCCATCAGTCTGAAATACCCGAAGCCCTCTTTGTCTACGCTGAATACCGGCTGGTTAAAATCAACCTGGCCGATATCGAGTATATTGAAAGCCTGGAGGATTATATCCGGATACATACCACTACCGGTAAGCCACTGATGACGCTGATGACCCTGAAAAAAGTACTGGAAAAACTTCCGGCAGATCAGTTCAGGCGGATTCACCGGAGCTATATAGTAGCATTTACAAAAGTGAAATCCATACAGGGACGTAAGCTGCGGATGCAATCCGGAAAGGAATTGCCGGTCAGCGACAGTTACCTCAGTTTTAT
>DAORKK010000394.1:0-2196 GCA_035439525.1 Chitinophagaceae bacterium | reverse complement strand
CTGATCAGCCCTTGTTATATAAAATGCCGCTGGCTTTTGTTGCCCTCTTACTGATATTACCCATTAAACTGAAAAAGTCACCCTTCGATGTAGCCGAAGCTCACCAGGAGATCACCGGCGGAGTGGAAATTGAGTATTCCGGTTTATTCTTTGAAGCGGTCTATACCGCCAAATGGCTGGATTATATTTTCTGTTATACCCTGGTCTTTCTGTTTGCGGGTAGTAATATTCTTTTGGGCATCGGATTAGTTGTATTTACTTTCTTTTACCTGGCTGCATTGGACAACTCCACGGCAAGGGTTAATTATAAACAAATGCTGCGTTTCTCGCTGGGAGTGGCATTCACTTTAGCATTTATTAATTTATTAATCAATAGCCTTTTATGAACCTGGCTTCCTACAGAAAGAAATCACCCTGGATCCTGCATTTTAACGCGGGAGGATGCAATGGCTGTGATATTGAGATCCTGGCCTGCCTGGGTCCCAAGTATGATATTGAACGCTTCGGGATGATCAATACGGGCAACCCGAAACAATCGGATATATTATTAATTACCGGACCGGTCACCAAACGCACCCGCGAAAGACTGGTGGAGATCTATGCACAGATGCCCGAACCCAAAGTGGTGATCAGTTGCGGTGCTTGTGCCAGTACCGGTGGTGTGTTCAGGGGCATGTACAACTGTGAAGGCGGGGTGGATCAGTTTATCCCGGTGGATGTGTATGTATGCGGTTGTGGTACCCGTCCGGAACAGATCATTGATGGTGTAGTACAGGCCTTAGGAATACTGGAAAAGAAAACAAAAGCACTGGAGGAATCTGTAAAACTGAAAAAAGAAGCCTGGCAGGAAGATGGCCAGCTGAACAGAAGGAATATCGCAGATGAGATAAAACCATTACTGGCATGAAAAAAACAGAAACCACATTAGCCAACCTGCGCAATGATATTGCGGCTTTTTATAAACCGGAGCTCCATCATTTTATGGTAATGAATGCGGTGGAAACCGGGGAGCAGATGGAAGTGCAATGGTTCTTTGCGGATTATGCGCATCCCTGTGAAACTACTTGTTTCTATGCCATGATCGGGCGGGATGAAGAAGTGCCTTCGATTAAAGACATTGTTTTATCTGCCTGGGTGGCGGAGGCCGAACTGGTGGACCTGATGAATATCAACGTAGAAAACACAGCGAAAGGATTTGTCCTGGAACCTGATTTTGAAAGCGGACCATTATTAAAGAAAAAATGATATGGGAAGGCAATATGAAATACCGGTAGGCGCCCAGCATATATCGTTGCTGGAGCCCCTGCATTTTAAGTTTACGACGGAGAATGAAAAGATCATCAGCACGGATGCGAATGTCTACTATGTACACCGGGGTATCGAACAGGCCTGTGTGAGCAAATTCAAATTCCGCCAGGTGAGTTTTGTGGTGGGACGAGTCTGCGGATTATGTTCCATCTCCCATACCACTGCCTATTCTCAGGTGGCAGAAAAATTACTGAAGATCGAGATCCCTAAACGGGCGAAGTACCTGCGGATGCTGGTGATTGAACTTGACCGGATCCACTCACACCTGCTTTGCCTGAGTCACGTAGCCGAGAACTCCGGCTTTGAAGCCCTCTTTATGAAGACCATGCAGTACCGCGAATTTTCCATGGAACTGCTCGAAGCGGTTTGTGGCAACCGGATCCAATATGATTTTTCCATTGTAGGTGGTGTGGCCCGTGATTTAAAACCGGAGATCGGTCAGCTGATCCTGCAACGACTGAAAACATTTATGCCCCAACTGGAAGAACTGGTGAATATATACGAAAACAACTGGACACTGTCGTTGAAGAATAAGGGGGTGGGAGTACTGACTAAGGAAGATGCGATGCTGCTGAATGTGGTTGGTCCCTTTGCCCGTGCGGCTGGTCTGGCGGTGGATGTACGCGATGAAACAGAGGACTTATTGCCCTGGAAAGAAGTGGGCTTTGAAATGATCACGGATACGGCCGGTGATGTGCATGCACGGAATATGATCCGCTTAAGGGAGATCTATGTATCTATCCGGATCATTCAGAATATTATCAATGGTTTACCGGAAGGCGACCTGGTCACTGAGACCAAAGCTTTCCCCGATGGGGAAGCCACGGTACGGCTCGAAGCTCCGCGTGGTGAATTATTTTATTACGCAAAGGGAAACAAGACACAGGT
>DAORKK010000393.1:0-2207 GCA_035439525.1 Chitinophagaceae bacterium | reverse complement strand
CTGACGGGTACGCCACGCTATCACAATGGCAATGGTCAGGGTGGGTATAAACATGGCCAGTCCCAACTCGCGCCAGATCATACACCAGCTGATATCTTTTACCAGCCAAAAAACGATATGCATATTCTCCATCCGGCGGTATTGGGCCGGGATGCTGTACACAGCTTCATTGTTTTGGTTCATCCGTAAAAATTAAAGCAAGGAAGTTAAGAAATGTTGCGGGAAAGTATTCGGCTAAACCGCTTTACATCTCCTTCGGGGTCGATGGGTTCTCCGTCTATGAGATGACGGACCAGTTGTGCAGCAAAGAAAGGGGCCAGGGAACAACCCTTGGTGCCCATCCCGTTCAGGATGCCAATGGCAGGGTGTACCGGGTGAAACCCTACAAAGGGGCGCCGCTCCAGGGTGGCCGGACGGATACTGGCAATATGATCCTGGATAGTATACGGGAGTTTCAGCCATTGTTGCAACAATTGTTCTCCCTTTTTTCTGAAATCCGGAGACGGCAGATCATCTTTAAATTCCCATTCATAAGCAGAGCCCAGCCACCATTGATCCGGTTGTACCATGGGCACCAGTAACATGCCTTTTTTGTAAATACGGTCCTTGGGCAAACCGGGGATACTGACAAATAATGCCTCTCCTTTATTGGGGGCGAAGGGGAGCAGTTCAAACCAGGGGTTCTGTGCACAGGATGCCCCATCACAGAAGATGATCTTTTGGGCTTCAATATCCTTATAACAAATATGATTGTTCTTCACGATGAGTTCAGTGATTTCCAGTTTTTCTTCCCGTAATAATCCATCATTCACCAGTTTTTTTCGCCAGGCAGGGATGATGGTTTCGAGATGCGCGGTATAAACGGGTTTGATTTCCCCGCAACCAAATTCATAATTGAAGAGCGGGCGGAACTGATTGGGGTCATCCGGTAATGATACATATTCCCCTTTTTCTTCCACGCGTTTGATAAAACTTTCCCGCATCTGGGGGCTGGGGAAAAAGTCAGTTACGTTTTTTTGAGAGATAGCTGTAATACCCAGTTCGTTGCCAAGCGTTGTATACTTTTCCCAAACATAAGGAAGTAAGGTGTCGATCATCCAGGTGCTCACATGACGGCGGCCGGTGACCGGATTAATAATACCAGCAGCTAAACGGGAAGGGGCATTCGGTTTTTTATCATCCATCACCAGGAAGGACTTATTTCCCTTTTGCAGGAAATAAGATAACCAGGTACCGGAGATGCCCTGGCCGATGAGGAGATAGTCGACTTTCATGGGGCAAATGTAGCGCAATATGTCAGTTTACATGCTTAGAATTCCAATGCGCTTGTCATGCTGAGTAGACAGCATCAGGTATACTAGAATGTTATAACAGCGACTTCAGCTGTCGTATCGAAGCACGACTTCAGTGTAAGCAGAATTTCCCATCAGTTTTACCTGGTGAAATTCCTCTACCGGCCAGCCATGCAAAATCGACAGGAGTACTTTGATCAGGTATCCGTGCGAAACCAATACAATGGTCTCTTCTTTGTGTTGCTGTTTTATATCCGCTAAAAATTCGTTGAGCCTTGCTTTCATGGAGGCAGCCGTTTCCATGCCTTCGTAAACATCGGCTTCAGCATAGGGGATCGGATAGGGCTTCTCTTGTAGTATACCCAGGTGACGTTCCATCAATCGGCGATCCACAATCAAATGAGTATGCGGATTGTATCGCTGAATCGTTTCAGCCGTTTGTAAGGCCCGGCCAAGCGGACTGCTGTAGATGGTCTTAAAAAAATGCTGCTGAAGTTCTCTTCCGAGTTCCTCATTCGCGGCCTTCCCTTCGGGGGATAGCGTGCCGTCAGTTTGACCCTGGGCTATGTTTGCAGCGTTTTCGAGAGTGACGCCGTGGCGGACGATAACTAGTTTCAAAAGTTTAAAAGGTTTAAGAGGTTCCAAAGGTTAAAACTACAACTTCTTAAACCGTTGAACCTCTTAAACCTTTTAAACCTCTTAAACCTCTTAAACCTCTTAAACCTTTTAAACCTCTTGAACTTTTACCTACTCTACCGTGATCCTGATTCCTTCCGAGTGAGCGGTAAACTCCGGCGCGTACATGCACTGGATACTGGTGATGCCATTGCTGAATTCACCGGCATGAGTGGCGAAGAGTTCATATTCGAATACATAGGTTCCTTTCCGCAGGTAACTGAAGAAGAAATTGGTACT
>DAORKK010000392.1:0-2218 GCA_035439525.1 Chitinophagaceae bacterium | reverse complement strand
TATTATCTCTTTATTAAAAAGGAAAAGCGTGACGGAGAATAATTCGGAATCATTCTATTATAGTACCGTGGAACAGGCGGGTCAGGCGGAATTCAAAGACCGGGGAAGCCGCTTTATTGCCTATGTCTATCCGCTGGCTGATGTGGCGGATTTCAAGGAAAAACTCGCCGCACTCAAGAAAGAACATCCCAAGGCTGTACATCATTGTTTTGCTTACCGGCTGGGGCTCGACAGCAATACCTTCCGGGTCAGTGATGATGGCGAACCTTCCGGTACAGCAGGTAAGCCCATTCTGGGACAAATCGACAGTAAAAAAATCACCAATGTGTTGATTGTAGTGGTCCGTTATTTCGGGGGCACTCTATTGGGGGTGCCAGGACTGATTAATGCCTATAAAACAGTAGCGGCACTTGCCTTACAGGTTATTCCAACCGTAGCAAAACCGGTGCAACTTAATTATCACATCCAGTTTGATTATACCCAAATGAATGAAGTGATGCGGGTGATCAAGCACTTTGATTGCACCGTTCACCGGCAGGAGACACAATTATTCTGTTCCATAGATGCCGGTATTCCGAAAAACCGGTTGAATGAAGTCTTGTTCCGGCTGAAGGAGCTGAGAGGGGTTGATTGTACTGTTCTGGCCACATAGAGTGGCCTGAACAGTACAATCACATTACACTTACCACCAATTCCTTACTTCCCGCTTTATGCACATAAAATCCTTCCCCGCTTTTGGCACCCAGTTTTCCTTTGTTTACCATTTCAATTAGCAGCGGGCAAGGTGTATATTTTGAATTATTGCCAAATCCTTCATATAAGACATTCATGATCGAGAGACAAACATCGAGTCCGATCAGGTCAGCCAATTGTAAAGGTCCCATTGGATGGGCCATTCCCAGTTTCATGATGGTGTCAATTTCAGCTACACCCGCCACACCTTCCTGAAGGCAATAAATCGCTTCATTGATCATCGGCATCAGGATACGGTTGGAGATAAAGCCGGGAAAATCATTGACCACACAAGGTACTTTACCCAGGTCTTTACTCAGCGCAACAATATTGTCTGTCACTTCTTTTGAAGTGCCCGGATGATTGATGATCTCCACCAGTTTCATCACTGGTACAGGGTTCATAAAATGCATCCCGATTACCAGTGCTGGCCGGCTGGTAACGGCGGCCATCTTTGCAATGGAGATAGAGGAGGTGTTGGTGGAAAGAATACATCCGGCTGGTGCAGCAGCATCCATCTCCCGGAAAATTTTCAATTTCAGGTCAAGGTTCTCCGTTGCTGCTTCAACTACCAGCACCGATTCTTTCACCCCTTCGGTTATCGATGTGGAAGTGGTTATATTTTTTAATGCCGCTTCTTTCAACTCTTTCCGGATAATTTCTTTCGCTACCATCCGGTCAAGGTTCTTGCCAATGGTCGCCACTGCTTTTTCCAGCTGGTCAGCTGAAACATCGATCAGGGTGACTTTATACCCTCTTTGCGCAAATACATGGGCGATGCCATTTCCCATAGTGCCGGCACCGATTACTGCTACGTTTGCTCCTGATTCAATCATAAAGAAAGATTTACACGTTGTCCTGAAGGGATAACGTCATGAATGTATTAAACAGCAGGACAAAAATAAGAAGAAGAAAGAGTGGATTCGTTAATTCTTATTCTTGAAATCCCCTCGTTTCCAGGCCTGGATAAATTCGGACCATGCGGCCGGGTTGAATATATTTTGCGGGGGTGTTTGTCCCTGGTAGGTGGCCCGTGTAGCTACTTTGTTTAACTGGATCCGGGTGGCTTCCCCGCCATCGCCGGGGGTAGTCCGCATCAGGATCCGGCGTTTGGCCGCACTGGTGTTCTTCCGGGCAATTTCATACTCATCATCCGGCACCTGGTTCTTGACAAAATCGCGGGCAAATTGTTCCGGGGTGGGCCTGGGTTTTAATATTGTTGCCGGCAGGTAAACGGTATCGGCGACCATTAGTTGAACAACGCTATACTGATTGCCCTCAAGGTTTTTAGGGATCCTTACGGTCTTGGACTGATAGGAGACGTGGGTGAATTCCACTTCATCGCCTTTGAGGACCACGATGGAAAATACGCCCTGGTTATTGGAGATCGTTCCCCTGTTCTGGCCTTTCACCATAATACTTACAGCAGGTATACCCACCAGGCTGTCTGCGGTCATAATAATACCAAATAACTGCACGACAGAAT
>DAORKK010000391.1:0-2227 GCA_035439525.1 Chitinophagaceae bacterium | reverse complement strand
ATCAAATCCGGTGGGATAAGAATGTAAATGCCATTTACCGACAATGGCGGTCTGGTAGCCGTTTGCCTGGAAAATTTTCGGCATGGTTATTTTAGAGGAGTCAAAACGGGTGCGGTTGTCTTTCATTCCGTTCTTATGCGAATGTTGCCCGGTGATCAGCGTTGCGCGGACAGGACCACAGATCGAATTGTTCACGAAGTTTCGTTTAAAGAGCATCCCTTCTTTTGCCAGCCTGTCTATATTCGGGGTGGAGATAAACTGTTTGTTATAGGCACTGATGGCGTCGGCATCATGATCATCACTCATGATATAAATAATATTCGGCCGTTGCTGGGCAAATACCAACTGGGCACTGCAGCAAAGCAGTAAGGTGAGTAGCCGCATCGTTTGTTTTTTTGAAAGATACAAACAATCGGTTCAATATCATTCAGAGTGCGGGAAACAGCGTGGCATCGAGCGGTGCGATCACTTGAGCTGTATCTTCTTTCCGTGTACGGATCGTATTTACCGGCCAGGCTTCCATTTCATTTTCCGGAAATTCATAGTGGATGATTTCTGTTAACGCCGCATCCGTTAAATCGGTACGGAGCCAGTCCAGTGCTTTTTCATGCGTCAGCAGCAGGGGCATGCGCTGACTGTTTGGTCCGCCATTATGAATCTTAGCCATAAGCGGGTTGGCCGGACGGGTAATGATAGCGAAGGTGCCCGTCAGCTCACCGGTTTCGGGATCAGGTATCGGGGAGTAATTATATAAACCCGCAAAGGCAAAAATTTCCTGTCCCTTTACTTTAATGAAATAGGGGAGTTTTTTCTTGCCGCCGGTATCACGATGTTCAAAAAATCCGGTGCTGAATACCAGGCAACGCTGCTGGCGGAGCCGGTGCCATACGGAACGTTTATCATCGAGGATTTTTTCGCTCCGGGCATTGGCCATACTGGTCCGGTATTCGCGGATCTTTTCCGGGGTATTCATATAATCGGCAATCACGCCCCATTCAAAGATTCTTATTTTCAGGCCATCTTCATTCACGGCTACGGGCCAGGGACAAAAAGACTGGGCTACTTTATGATAAGTAGGTTCAAAGGAAATATCCTGACCCTGGGTGATATTCAGGTAATCGCTGATCAGTTTGATATTGCTGAAAAAACTCATGTCGTAGCACATGGCAAAAAGTTTTCGATTTCTTCCAAAAGTACTTCAGTTTGCTGTCCCCGCCACAACAGGGCGATAAAGAGTTCCCCGTACCGCTCTTTCAGGGTTACATGCAGTTTGTCGGCCGGGGAATAATGCCACCAGGGCAGTTTGGCGGACAGGTAACGGCTGACTTTCAACTTCAATCCGTCGCTGGCCTTCCATTTCTTCGCCATCAGGTTGATATAGATCCGGAAACCTTCGGGCTGGCCGGCCGCGGTGATCAGTTTTTCGCGGTGTTCGGGTATTTCGCTGTCATAGATAAAGCGATAGGGATCTTTCCATAGCAAACGGATATGTCGTTCCGACCGCTCATGATCGGTTTCATGTTGCGAATAATGCGTAAGCAGGAGAGGAACTGCGGTTTCTCCTGGAAATTGTATGCCTCTGGGATAATGCTGCCGCACAAAATACATCGGTTGCTGCAGCAAGGCATTCAGCAGCACGGGATTTAGTAACGTAAAAGGGTTGTACATATTAACTGATTTTATAGAGTTCATCCCAGCGGGTGGTATAGCGTTTACTCCGCAGTTCCTGCCGCATTTTCCAGTTGCGCTTCAGGCCGGAAGCCACATATTTCACCACATCATCGCGGTGACTGAAATTGATATTGTCCACGGCCTCCAGCAGACTTTTGTTATGCTGCAGGTGATCATCAAGAAAGAGATTAGCCTGGATAGCTTTGGCCGGTACCAGTCCGCTGAGTATTACCCCGCCCTTGAGGTATTTGAATCCCGGCTGGTACAGTTTTTCAGCCAGGGGCAAGGCATGCCGCATCAGGGTGGAGGTATCGGAGGTGGCTTCGGGCAGCGTATTGTACTGGTAACGGGATTGCGGATTGTATTCATACTTGCCGTTGCGGGTGCCATTGGTCACCAGGAATACCTGGATCGTGGTGGCCGCACTGAATTGCCGGCGCAGTTTTTCCGCAGCTCTTGCTACATAGGTGGCAATGGCTTCTTTGATATCACTCAGTTCATATACCGGCTGGCCAAACATCCGCGTGGTGGCAATCATTTTCTTGGTTTCCAGCGG
>DAORKK010000390.1:0-2230 GCA_035439525.1 Chitinophagaceae bacterium | reverse complement strand
TCAGCAGGTACAAAAGTAGTAGAAGGCAAACCCCTGCCCGATAACCTGATCTATGTGATCAATGGGAAAATTTCTACAAAATTTGAAATGGAAAATATCCGTCCAGAACAGATTGCTTCTGTAGATATCCTGAAAGGGGACGCTGCCGTAGCAGTATACGGGGAAAATGCAAAAGAGGGAGTCGTGCAGATCAAATTAAAAAGTGAAGCACAGCCCTTGTATGTCATCGATGGTGAAATTTCCACGAAGGAAGCATTGGATAAATTAAAACCGGAACAGATTGAAGCGATCGATGTGTTGAAAGGTGAAAAAGCAACAGCAGCTTATGGCGAAAAAGGGAAAAACGGTGTCATCATTATTCGTGTAAAAAAATAAGTATACCCCTGAAAAACAGGACGGGCTTTATCTGAAAAGATAGGGCCCTTTTTTTATACTGGAGGGTAAGCCCGGGATCAGAGATAATACCACGGGTTGCGGCGGGCAGCCATGACATATTTCCGGACATTCCGGAAAAAAGCAAGCACCATATAAATGATGATCGGGGAGCCCATGGTCAGCACGGAGGCGTACATAAAGTACTGACGGATCCGGCTGGTGGCGATACCCAATCGGTTGCCAATGGCAGAACAAACACCAAAGGCGTTCCACTCGACAAAGTCTTTGAATCTGTTCATAAGGCTAAAATAGAAAATTTAAACAAATGCCCCAAACCGGAGTTATATAGATGACCTGTTTTTCGTACTTTTGCGGCACATTTTCAATTAGCCAATTAGCCAATTTGCCAATTCGCCAATTTGACCTTCCTTCGATAACTTCCCTAAAGTCAGCAAATTGTACTAAAACGCCGGTTGTGGATGTTTAATTGCCGCATTTTCTAATTATCAAATTGTCTAATTACCATGGTATTCGATCTCGACCTCATTAAAAAGACTTACGCTGAAATGCCCGCCAAAGTGGATGCCGCCCGTAAAGCACTGGGACGTCCCCTGACCTTGGCTGAGAAAATTTTGTATGCTCACCTTTTTGACGGAGTGGAACCGAAGGATTTTGAACGGGGAAAGGCTTATGTGGATTTTGCCCCGGATCGCGTGGCGATGCAGGATGCCACCGCCCAGATGGCCCTGCTCCAGTTTGATACCACCGGCCGCAAAAAAGTAGCGGTACCAAGTACGGTGCATTGCGATCACCTGATCGTGGCGAAGAACGAAGGCAAATCCGACCTGACCAAGGCGGTAAGTGATAACGAGGAAGTCTATAATTTCCTGTCCTCCATTTCCAATAAATACGGCATCGGGTTCTGGAAGCCCGGCGCCGGTATCATTCACCAGGTAGTACTGGAAAACTATGCCTTCCCCGGCGGGATGATGATCGGTACCGACTCTCACACCGTAAATGCGGGTGGTCTGGGTATGATCGCCATCGGAGTAGGAGGGGCAGATGCCTGTGATGTAATGGCCGGACTCAGCTGGGAATTGCTGATGCCGAAACTGATCGGTGTGAAGCTGACTGGAAAACTGAGTGGCTGGACGGCACCCAAGGATGTTATCCTGAAAGTAGCGGGTATCCTGACCGTTAAAGGGGGTACCAATGCCATTGTTGAATATTTCGGCGAAGGCGCCACCTCCATGAGTTGTACCGGTAAAGGCACGATCTGTAATATGGGTGCTGAGATCGGGGCTACGACTTCTACATTCGGATATGACGAAAGCATGGCCCGTTACCTGAAATCAACCGGTCGTACAGAAGTGGCAGAGGCTGCCGATACCATCAAAGAATACCTGACCGGTGATGCGGAAGTTTATGCTAATCCCGAAAAGTATTTTGATAAAGTCATTGAAATAAACCTGAGTGAACTGGAACCACACCTGAACGGACCTTTCACACCGGACCTGGCAACGCCTATTTCACAAATGAAGGAAGCTGCTGCTAAAAATGGCTGGCCGACCAAGGTGGAAGTAGGACTGATTGGTAGTTGTACCAACTCTTCCTATGAAGATATCAGTCGTGCGGTTAGCCTGGCCAAACAGGTAGCTGAAAAAGGATTGAAAACAAAAGCGGAGTTTACAATTACGCCCGGTTCTGAACTCGTGCGTTATACCATTGAACGGGATGGCTTCCTGGATACTTTCGACAAAATCGGTGCTACTGTATTTGCGAATGCCTGTGGTCCCTGTATTGGAATGTGGGACCGGATGGGTGCAGAAAAACAGGAACGTAATACGATTGTACA
>DAORKK010000389.1:0-2239 GCA_035439525.1 Chitinophagaceae bacterium | reverse complement strand
TGCGTGGTGCCTTTCATAGTGGTGATCTGCTGCGAGAGATTCAGCGCCACATGAATGCCGGTGGGCAGGGCAATGCCTTTTGACCAGGCAGCTCCAAGACCAAATACCAGGGCCCAGATGCCGGGACCGAGAAAGGAGACCAGTGGATTCCAGCCCATACTGATATGATAGAGGGCAAATACCAGGGCCAGGATCAGTTGCATAGTAAGAAAGGGATAGACCTTTTTCAACTTACTGAATGGATAGGAACGAAACGCTATTTCTTCAAATAAGGCCAGGGGCAGGATCGGCAGGTACCAGAACAGTGAAGACGAATCCCACAAGGCTGAGAGCCGGATACGGACACCCCCTGCGACAACCAGCATTGCGAGCAGTACGGCAAAGATGAGCAGACCGTACCCTATTCCTTTGAAAAAACGAATGAGGGTTCCGGATTCCCAAACCAGCCCGTAATCCCGAAAGGTCTTTTTCTCCGAAACAATAAAGAAGAAGGTCAGCGCAAACGTACCAACGGTACAGCCAATGCCATAGACAAACTGTTCATAGCGCGACGGGAATAGTGGCTCCAAAAATCGGCCCACGAGCATCAGTACCCCGATAAACAGGATCCAATAGACACACACCCTGAGGGTGGTAACCAGCCGGGAGGAAAACATCATAGTAACAGCATAAGGATGATCTTATACACAGCTTCCGCTTCACTCCGACTAACTTACTTAAAATTCCGGAGAACAGGATTCTTATACTTCCTGTGTCTGGATAATGCTGACTAACGTTTTGATAAAATACAATTGCCTTTCCAGCACAGCCAATGACAGGTATTCAGGGGACTGTGCTATCTTAGAGCAGAAACAGTAAGCTGCAAAAGCAGTGTTATGCGACAAAAAGATCCATCCATCATCATTATCGGCGCCGGCGGCATTGTACAACATGCCCATCTGCCCGCTTATAAAAAAGCCGGGTATTCGGTGAGGGGCCTGTTTGATACAGATATTGACAAAGCAAAAAAAGTAGCCGCGGAATTCAGCATCCCTGCCGTTTATAACAGCCTGGAGCAGGCAATCGCTGCCGCCGGTCCAACTGATATTTTTGACCTGGCAGTACCAGCATCGGCCATAATTCCGGTATTGCATCAGCTGCCACCCGGCGCTGCTGTTTTATTACAGAAACCCATGGGCGAAAACCTGGAACAAGCTAAAGAAATACTTGCCCGCTGCAAACAAAAAAAGCTACTGGCCGGTATCAATTTCCAGTTACGCTACGCCCCTTTTATCCTGAAAGCAAAAGAACTGCTGAATAGCGGACAAATCGGAACCCTCTGCGATATTGAAATTAACATCAATGTTCTTACCCCCTGGCAGCTCTGGGATTTCCTGTTTACCCTGCCCCGAATGGAAATACTCTATCACAGTATTCATTATGTGGACCTGGTCCGGCAACTGGCCGGTGAACCGGAATCAGTGTTTGCAAGAACGATCAAACATCCGGATATGCCGCAACTCGCCTCGGTTAAATCCATGATCTATCTGGACTATGGCGAAAACATGCGGGCCAGCATTCTCACCAACCACTGCCATAAATTCGGTCCCAGGCATCAGCATTCCTATATCCGCATCGAAGGTACCCGTGGAGCGATCTATATCCGGCTGGGTTTGCTCATGGATTATCCGCATGGCCTGCCTGACCAGTTTGAATACATTTCGCTCAATGAAAACGGGGAGGGCAACTGGAAAACCATTTCCATTGACGGCAGCTGGTTCCCCGATGCATTTGCCGGCAGCATGGGCGAAATGATGAAAGCACAGGCGGATAAAAAATATAAACCCGACAATAACCTGGAAGACGGGCTGAAGACGATGCGATGGGTGGAAAAGGCGTATCAGTCCAATGGACGCTGATGATACAGTCCACAGTCGACAGTCCACAGTCCACAGTAGGTCGTTTAAAGTTGACAATGTCTTTAAGATCAGAAAGTCTATTTCCTTAGGAGGGGCTGTTTCCTCCCTCCCCTCAAACCTTGTCATTCCGATCGTAGTGAGGAAACCTATACTCACAAAACAACACGAAGAACCTTTGAATACAAGGTCCCTCACTTCGTTCGGAATGACGACTTTAATGGTGGGTGAGAAAAAAAGAGGCCACCCTCTCAGGTGGCCCCTTCTCGCTTCTAGCTTCTCGCTTCTTGCTTCTCGCTACACCTCACCCTAACCCCTCTCCCTGCCTACCGGCAGGCAGGCTT
>DAORKK010000388.1:0-2251 GCA_035439525.1 Chitinophagaceae bacterium | reverse complement strand
TTGGAATCCGCGGTTCAGATACCCATACGGTGATGTTTAACGATGTAAAAGTGCCCAAGGAAAACAGGGTGGGGGAAGATGGTTTTGGTTTTAAGTTTGCCATGAAAACCCTGGCTGGTGGCCGAATCGGTATCGCTTCCCAGGCCCTGGGTATTGCCAGTGGCGCCTATGAACTGGCCCGGGAGTACTCGAAGACGAGGAAGGCCTTTGGTACCGAGATCATGAACCACCAGGCTATTGCTTTTAAGCTGGCGGATATGGCGACAAAGATTGAAGCGGCCCGGCTCTTATGCCTCAAAGCTGCCTGGGAAAAAGATAATGGAATCGATTACACCCTCAGTTCCTCTATGGCAAAAGTCTATGCGTCAGAAACAGCGATGTGGACCACCACCGAAGCCGTACAGGTACATGGCGGATATGGATTTGTAAAAGAATACCATGTGGAACGACTGATGCGGGACGCCAAGATTACCCAGATTTATGAAGGTACCAGTGAGGTTCAGCGGATCGTGATAAGCCGGAGTATTCTCAAATAACTGAAATATTATAAGATTGAAACCGTTTGCCTGGCAAACGGTTTTTTTATTCCAATACCTTTGCATGAACCGGCTTTCACTATGGCAGTAAATAAAGAAGTTTTCCAGGCAATCAGCGATGAACTAAAAGGCAATGGGGTTACGCTCGTGGCAGTTTCCAAGACCAAACCCGCTGCAGATATACTGGAATTGTATGAACTCGGGCAACGGGATTTCGGGGAGAACTATGTTCAGGAACTGGTGGATAAAGCAGCACAGTTACCGGCAGATATCCTTTGGCATTTTATCGGTCATCTCCAGTCAAACAAAGTAAAATTCATTGCGCCTTTTGTCCACCTGGTGCATGGGGTGGATAGCCTGAAACTGTTACAGGAAATCAATAAACAGGCGTTGAAACAGGACAAAGTGATCGATTGCCTGCTGCAGGTTTATATTGCAAAAGAAGAAACCAAGTTCGGGCTGGATGAAACGGAACTGGCAGCAGTAATGGCGTATCTGGCAAACGATCAGCCTTTAAAAAATATACGCATCCGCGGCTTCATGGGCATGGCTTCTTTCTCCGATAACCCCGAGCAGGTACGTGCTGAGTTCAGGCAATTGAGAAAGTTTTTTGATCAGTATAAATCAGACAGTTCCCCGGTTTTGCAGGTTGACACCTTGTCCATGGGCATGAGTGGTGACTACAAAATCGCTATACAAGAGGGTAGTAACATGGTCCGGATCGGAAGCCTTCTTTTTGGAGAACGGACACGGCCTGTATAAGACGCTGCCTGATTCAACTATTTCTTCGTATTTTTTCAGGAACAAAACCAACTATGCGCCAGGTATTCCTTTTGCTCCTTCTTATATATTCAGTTTCCGGGAGAGCCCAGTCAGACCGTGATACTACTTTACCGCTTTGCCCTGTCTTTATTACAGATACTACATCTTTCAACAATTTTTTTATTGAAGCAAGGCCGGTGCTGATGAAGGTTTATAGGGTCAGGGGCAAACTGACTGTCAGGGTGGAACAAAAAGACCAGTTTTTTACCCTCTATTTTCATGAAAAGAAACTCCGCAACACCACGTATAAAATACAGGCAGGGTCCACCGGGAAAAACGAGGTGGAGGCTGCATATTCTTTCCGTTCGGGTGATCAGTCATCTTATATCTCCGTTTCCAATGGCAGTATTGAATGTTTTTTTGATAACGAAAAACAAAGCTGGCAGTTAACCATCAGCGGACTTATCGTCAACCAGGTGGAAAGGATGGTGACGCATTATCGGGTAAAGGGAAAGATAGTAGTCGGGAGTTAGTAGTCGGGAGTCAGCAGTCGGGAGTCAACAGCCCATTCTGAGTCATATTTCTTGCCAGCAGGAGTTCATGCTTTCATAGCAAAATTTTCACATAAGCATCAAACCGTTCTAAGAAGGTTTTGGTTTTTGTATTTTGATGCTTCTTTGGATCTTGCTTGTCCTCCGTAGCTTTAGCGAAGGAGGAGTCTCTTGGAATTTTTCTTACAGGTATTCTTTCGTATCCACGATCTCCCCATAATTCACCAGCAATTCTTCCCCTTCTTTAATCTCCCGGAGCGATTCAAAATATTCGCCATCGTTTACAGAGATCACGTTGGGGGAGGAAGAGTGATTCAGGTAATTGACCAGGTCCATTACTTTAAATCCATAATCAGGGAGGTAATAATGGGTCTCGTCATACAGGCAGTAGGTCTCCACCAT
>DAORKK010000387.1:0-2256 GCA_035439525.1 Chitinophagaceae bacterium | reverse complement strand
ATTCCTCATGACCAATGGGCCAAGGAAGGCGCAGCCAAAGTACTGATTAAGCCTGCCGCTCATGGTACCGGTGTGATCGCCGGAGGTTCAATGCGTGCCGTACTGGAAGCAGCGGGCGTAACAGACGTACTCGCCAAATCACTCGGTTCTGCCAATCCGCATAACGTGGTAAAAGCAACCTTTAAAGCACTGGCCATGCTGCGTGAACCAATTCATGTAGCCAAGACCCGTACAATGGGATTAAAGAAAGTATTCAACGGTTAAATCATAAATTAAGAATACCTGAATCCGGCTACTGCTGGCAGATGGGATTTGAAAACAGGAATTTTATGAAGAAGATAAAAGTAACATTGGTGAAAAGTCCGATTGACAGACCCGAACGTCAGAAGCTCACGCTGCAGGCACTGGGACTGAACAAAACGAATTCTTCCCGTGAAATGGAAGCCACACCACAGATTCTGGGCATGGTGCACAAAGTGACCCACCTGGTAAAAGTGGAAGAGGTGAAATAATCCGGCAGCCCGGATATGAATTGTAAAAAATGCGAGCCCCGACGCTTTTGGGGCGATGAGTAAAAAATAAAAGCAATGAAATTACATGAATTAAGACCTGCAAAAGGCGCAACACACAAGACAAAACGTATTGGCCGTGGAGATGGATCCGGACATGGCGGAACCTCTACAAGAGGTACAAAAGGTGCTCAGGCACGTACCGGTTTCAAAAACAAAATGGCACACGAAGGTGGCCAGATGCCGATCCAGCGCCGTATCCCCAAGCGCGGCTTCAAGAATCCCCATCGTATTGAATACAAAGTGATCAACCTCGGACAGGTTGAGCAGCTGGCAGAAAAATATAATATCACTGAATTCAGCCTCGAAAACCTGTATATCAACGGCCTGATCGCACAGACTGACCGGGTGAAAGTACTGGGTAATGGTGAACTGAAAGAAAAATTCACCTTCCGGGTAAATGCAGTGAGTGAAAAAGCCAAGGCGGCTATTGAAGCTGCCGGTGGTTCGGTGGAAATAGTAAAGTAATTTCACTAAATTGCAACGACGCATTTAATGCGTCTTTTATGTTTTACGTGCTTTAAACTTTTATATCCCCGTGAAGAAATTTATACAGACACTCAAGAATATCTGGAGCATCGAAGAGCTGCGCGGCAAGATCCTGTTCACCATGATGATGATTGCAATCTATCGTCTGGGTGCACACATTGTATTACCGGGTATCAATCCGAATAAAATGTCGGAAACCGGTGACAGCAATACAGGTATCCTTGGACTGATCGATGCTTTCTCCGGAGGAGCTTTTAACCAGGCTTCTATTTTTGCTTTAGGGATCATGCCCTATATCTCTGCCTCAATCTTTATGCAACTGATGACGGTGCTGGTACCCCGTTTTCAGAAAATGCAGAAAGAGGGAGAAAGCGGACGGAAAAAAATTAATCAGTATACCCGTTACCTCACTGTAATCGTTACCATTTTACAAGCGTCAGCGTATGTTACCTACCTGCAGGGTATGACCCAGCAGAATGGTGCCATCATGGCCGGATATGCCGGATTCTTCTGGTTATCCACCGTAGTGGTGCTGACAGCCGGAACCATGTTTGTAATGTGGATGGGTGAAAAAATTACGGATAAAGGACTTGGAAACGGTACCTCCCTGATTATCATGATCGGAATCCTGGCCCGTCTCCCGCAATCATTCCTGCAGGAGCTGAGTGCCAAATCGGTACGTAACGGACTTATCCTTGTTTTCATCGTTGAGATCGCAATTCTGATTGCGATCATTATGGGATGTATCCTGTTAATTCAGGGCGTTCGGAAAGTTCCTGTAAACTATGCCAAGCAGATTGTAGGCAACCGTCAGTTTGGTGGAGCCCGTCAGTTCCTTCCCCTGAAGGTCAACAGTGCGGGTGTAATGCCCATCATCTTTGCACAGGCAATCATTTTTATCCCGACCATTTTTGCAAACTATGATACACAGGCCAGCGGGTTTCTCCGGGCTATCACGGATCATAGTAATATTTGGTATATGCTGATCTATTCAGTGGTGGTAATCGGATTTACCTTCCTGTACACAGCCCTGATCTTTAACCCCAAACAGATTGCTGATAACCTCAAGCAGAACAACGGATTCATTCCCGGCGTAAAGCCAGGTCAGCCAACTGCTGATTATATCGGATCAATCATGGATAAAATCACATTTCCGGGAGCTATCCTCCTTGCATTTGTAGGTATCCTGCCCGGTATT
>DAORKK010000386.1:0-2259 GCA_035439525.1 Chitinophagaceae bacterium | reverse complement strand
CATATTGTATTGGCGGCCCCGCAGGAGAGCATGACGGATTATTTTTATAAAAATACCGATGCGGATGAAATGATTTTTGTACACGAGGGGAGCGGGATTGTGCATACACAGTACGGACAACTGCCTTTTTCATATGGCGATTATATTATACTTCCAAGGGGCACAATCTATCAGATCCATTTTAATACGCCGGATAACCGGCTCTTTATTGTGGAATCTTTTTCACCGCTCCGTTATCCCAAACGCTATATGAGCAAGTATGGTCAACTGATGGAGCATTCGCCCTATTGTGAACGGGATATCCGTCCGCCGCAGGACCTGCAGACGATTGATCAGAAAGGGGATTTCCTGATCAAAGCCAAGAAGAAAGGTATGCTCTATGGATTACATTATGGGACGCATCCCTTTGATGTGATCGGCTGGGATGGTTGTTGTTATCCTTATATTTTCTCCATACACGATTTTGAACCGATTACCGGACGGGTACATATGCCGCCGCCGATCCACCAGACTTTCGAGACCAATGCTTTTGTGGTTTGTTCCTTTGTACCGCGTTTATATGATTATCATCCGGATGCCATTCCGGCTCCATATAACCACAGCAATATCGACAGCGATGAAGTATTGTATTACGTGGAAGGAGAATTCATGAGCCGCAAGCATGTCACCAAGGGCATGATCACCCTTCATCCCGCCGGTATACCGCATGGTCCACACCCGGGCGCCGTAGAAAAAAGCATCGGCGCGAAAGAAACCAAAGAACTCGCCGTGATGGTGGATACCTTCCGTCCGCTGATGCTTACCAAACAGGCACTGGAGATTGAGAACGGGGATTATGTGATGAGCTGGTCCGAGTAAGTTCGTAGTCGGTAGTTAGTAGTTCGTAGTCAACAGCCCATTCTAAGAAATGTTTTTCTTTTAAAACAACATGCTGGTTTCTTACAACTTCCTCTTTTCCCTTTTCGAAGCGGAATTTTCTTGTCATCCTGAGTAGTCCCGCAAAAGATAATCTGCAGGGGATTGGGTTATCTTTCTGCGGGACGTATCGAAGGAGACCGCCCCGCAGGCCCTTCTCGCTTCTAGCTTCTCGCTTCTAGCTTCTAGCTTTCCCTCGGTCTTTCTCCCGAAAAAAACCACTCATTCCTGTTGAAAACAACATGGTCAATTTTTTTGTACAGCCTACTTTCGGTTTGTCCTGATAACAGGATCCGTGGATGCCGAAAAACGGATCAAGAGTAGGCGGTAAAAGTATAGCCATGAAATTTTATTTATTTGTTCTGCTCAGTGCGCTGAGCATAGGTACCCGTGCGCAAACGGGTGACAATGCAATCCTCCAGGAATTTCTTTCTTCTGCAGATTATGCCCATGTGATTAATCATTCAGCATTTGGGAAAACCGGAACGCCGGACCTGAAACAAAGCTATGTTGGCCTTGCCACTACGGGCGAATTACAGAAGCAGGTACCCGTAATTTACCTTCATTTTAGCGGCTTGTATAATGGTAAAAAGAAAATCGTAGGGCAGCTACAGGCCATCAGGGTGCGGGATGACTATAACGGGTTGCCACGCAATGCCCGTTACCTGTTATTGTATAAAGATCTGCGTGAATATAATGATGAGTCCGCCACAGGTACTGTCCGGATTTATGATCTTAATTATGACGAATACCTGGCAGGTAAAGCCGTTTTCAATGACGGCACGCTCAGTCAGTATACACCGTTTGCTGTACCGAATCAGGTATCAACGCGGTATAATCTGGGTGACCGGGCTGCTGCCCCCTGTAGTAATGTACTCACTGCCGGAGAGTGTTTCAGTTGTATGATGGCCGCCTGTGTGTTTAATCCCACCTGCCGGGCACTGTGCCTGGCAACAGGTTCGATAACGGCTAACTGTACACTGAGTATTATGGCACTCTGTGCAGTGTTCAGCATCGTTAATTAATTTTTAGCAGCCGGGGAGTCACCGACGACTCGGCTGCTATTTTCCCACACTTTACTTATACGGCACTCATGGCCGGTATGTTCCTGTATCACTTGAAAGAGCCACTGGTATGCAACTGATCCTGACCGCCTGGCTATTGCTGCTGCCGGCTATGTTATGGCCGCAGACAAAACCACCTGAGCCAAAGGGAGCAGATAGCAGTGCGGCCGTAAAGCAAGCCGTATCGATGGCTGCTAATTATAAACCGGAGATATTCACCAGTGGCTTTATCGATATTGTCAATAACGGACAGGTCAATGCCTCGGCCCGGTTTATCCGC
>DAORKK010000385.1:0-2304 GCA_035439525.1 Chitinophagaceae bacterium | reverse complement strand
GGGATATATGGCCTGTGCTATTGCCACTATACTCTGTTATGGATTTATGATGGTGGTGAGCTACCAGCTGGGACAAAAACATTATCCCATCCCGTATGCCTGGAAAAAGCTGATGGCCTATATCGTCATTTGTTTGCTGTTGTTTGGTCTTCACCAGGCTTTCATCCTTCTCGACCTGAACCACTGGATCAACCGGGGCGTTGCCACCCTCTTTATCGGACTCTTTACATTATTAATACTCGGTGTAGAGAAAAAAGAGTTTGAAAAAATGCCATTTATTGGAAAGTTGTACAAAAAAAATCTCCCACTCAGCTAATAAAGTACAAAGTTAGAAGTAAGACTGACGTAACTTGAACTATCAGTTCTTAGCACTGGCTGTTCCCTGACACCCGACACCTGACACCCGACACCTTTTCTTAAAAAGGGCTGTTCCCCAACACCTAACAGCTATTTTACCTGACAAACGGATTATTCCCCCTTTCATACCCCACCGTTGTCACCGGACCGTGACCGGAATAAACTTTAGTCTCATCAGGCAGCGTAAAAAACTGTGTCCGGATACTATCCATTAAGGTTTCCATACTGCCACCCGGTAGGTCGGTCCGACCAATACTGCGGTTAAACAGGACATCCCCGCCGATAATAAAACCATTTTCCGCACTGTAAAAGGAAATACTGCCGGGAGAATGGCCGGGGGTAAAGCGGATTTCAAGGGCATCTTCCCCGATTTTTATAAAATTCCCCTCTTTCAAATAAACCAGGGGGCCCTCATAATTGTCAAAAGGCAGCTGCCAGCGCTCCCCTGACAAAGGCGCAAAATCCAGGACCGGCTTTTCCTTTTCATGGATATGCAGGTCCAGTCCCCAGGTATCGTGTACGAATTTGTTCCCGAAAACATGGTCCAGGTGACAGTGGGTGTTCAGCAGCAAAACCGGGGTAAGCCCGGCTTTTTCAATGCCCGTTTTTAATTCGTCCTTTTCAGCCGGAAAATAACAGCCCGGATCAATAATGCAGCATTGTTTTTGTTCGTTATACAAAACATAGGTATTCTCCTGAACCGGACTAAAGGTGAAAGACTTAACAACTAACATGGATGGTTTTTTCGTACTTTTAAAGACAATCCCGGAAAGCCGGTTTCCGGAAGACCTGATACGGGGTCAAAAGTACAAAATAGCTACTTTTGATCCGGGATATCGTCCATTCACTGCTGATAGGGAAACGATGTTCCTGCCAGTGCCTCCTCTAAATGAAAAGGCAGGCTGCCAAACAAGAGAATTAAACGATTAAAGATTTTTTGAACAGTAAGTCATAGTCTATGAAGAAAGTCCTTAGCCTTATTGCCTGCCTCAGCCTCCTCTTTGCACTGGAATCCACCGCCCAGGTAAATACCGTGGAATTCGGAAAAAACAGGGTCCAGTACCAGAAATTCAACTGGAAATACTACCAGACCGAAAACTTTAACAGTTATTTCAGCCAGGATGGACTGGGACTGGGCAAATATGTGGCCCAGGTGGCGGAAGCCGAACTGCCCTCTATTGAAGAGTTTGTGGAGTATGGTCTCCAGCGCCGGATCAATATCGTGATCTATAACAATTACGATGAAATGCAACAGTCCAATATCGGTATCGGTATAGACTGGCAAAATACCGGCGGGGTGACCAAACTGGTGAATAATAAAATGATTGTTTACTATGATGGCAATCACGAGAACCTGCGCCGTCAGCTTCGTCAGGGTATTGCCCGCAACCTAGTGGAAAACCTCCTGTTTGGCGACGACCTGGGCGAATTTGCTGCTAACCAGGCCCTGCTGGATCTTCCGAAATGGCTGACCGATGGCTATATCGCCTATGCAGCCGAAAACTGGAACACCAGCCTGGATGATGACCTCCGAGGGGTGATGCTGGCTGGCAGTTACCGCAACTTCTACCAGTTTGCATTTGAGAAACCCCAATTAGCGGGACATTCTTTCTGGAAATATATTGCCGATAAATACGGAAAAAACAAAACCACGTACTTCCTTTACCTGGCCCGGATCTACCGCAATCTGAATAACGCTTCGTATAAAATAGCTAAGAAAAAATTCAAGATCATCCTGCGTGATTTCATGACGGATGTACAGAATCAGTATTTCAAAGATATCCGTGGCCGCCGTAATTCCCCGAAAGGACAACTCTCGGTGAGCGAGTATGTAGGTAAGAAAGACTATATCCACTTTAACGCCAACCCGGTGCCCCGCAGCTTCACTTATGCCGTGGTGGAATTCAACCAGGGTCGATACCAGGTGGTGCTGATGGAAAATTTTGT
>DAORKK010000384.1:0-2310 GCA_035439525.1 Chitinophagaceae bacterium | reverse complement strand
ACAGCTGGCAACTGACATCTGACAACTAATGAAAAGGGATTTTTAATTTCTTTAACGGCCTCTTTCTTGCCAAATAAAATTTCCGGAACTAAATTTCGTTTAAATAGCACATGAAACGGATTTTCTATTTGTTGGCCTATATCTTTTCACTTTCAGTGGGGCAGGCACAGGAGGCCGGGGAAGATGCCCTTACCTGGAGTGCCGGCCGCAAACTGACCTGGAGTGATTACAAAGCCAGTCCGAATCCAAAAAGTGATGCGGCGGCCACCACCAGCACTTCCCTGAGTATCGATTATCATATTTCGGGTAGTCAGTTTAGTTATACCATCAAATCCTGGTTTTCAAGAAGCCGTTCCTGGGGACGTAATAAAACAGCCTATATCCTGAGTCATGAGCAGGGACATTTTGATATTGCCGAGATCTATGCCCGCAAACTGCACCAGCGGATGAGTGCCTATACGTTTAGTAAAAAAACCTATCAAAAAGAGTTGAACAGGATCTACAATGAAGTGGCCGATGAAAAAGCCGCTTTTCAGCAACAATATGACCGGGAAACCCGGCACAGTATTGACGAAGTAAAACAGGCGGAATGGTTGAAAAAGATCAGCCGGTTATTGGATGAACTGAAGGACTATGCTGATTACTAATTCCGGTTGATATAGCAACCCCATCGGTTGAATTAAGGGGAATGCCCAAAAAGAAAAAACCTGCCCGGTCTGAATACCGCAAGCAGGTCTTAATCAACTATTTTATTGGCTGTTAAAACAGACCGTAGAGTTCGGCATCCACTTTCCGGATAATCTCTCCGAAATCCTCATCCCGCTCCGCAAATTTATTTTTATCGACATCAATAACCAGGAGTTTGCCTTCCTTATAATCGCCGATCCATTTGTTATAATATTCATTGAGTTTTTTCAGGTAATCCAGCCGGATATTCTCTTCATATTCCCGGCCCCTTTTCTGGATTTGTCCCACCAGGGTGGGTACTGATGCATTCAGGTAAATCAGCAGATCCGGCGGTTGTACCAGGGTTTTGAGGGTCTGGAAAAAATTAAAGTAGTTGTCAAAATCCCTTTTGCTCATCAGGCCCATTTCATGCAGGTTGGGCGCAAAAATGTTGGCATCTTCATAAATAGTACGGTCCTGAATCACCGTTTCTGTTCCTTTCTGAATTTCCACCAGTTGCCGCAGCCGGCTGTTGAGGAAGAAGATCTGGAGATTAAAACTCCAGCGGGGCATATCCTCATAAAAATCCATGAGGTAGGGATTATGATCCACATCCTCAAAATTGGGAATCCACTTATAATGCTTGCTCAGCATTTCGGTCAGGGTCGTTTTACCCGCGCCGATATTGCCTGCAATGGCGATGTGTTTTGGTTTCTTAGCTTTTGCCATAACTGCTTTAATTCCGGATACAAAAAATAGTCCCGAATGGGAGGGCTTCAAAGTAAGCCCTTTTTCGGACTTTGGGATTCGGTAATCCCTGTTTTTTAAAAATAATTCAACCCGATGGCTTCCCGTACCAGCTCCATCGTGGCCCGGGCACTTTTTCGGGCTTTTTCGGCCCCCATTTCCATTACTTCCTTCAGGTAGGTTTCGTTATTCCGGATATCGGTTGCTTTTTCGCGTATGGGTGTAATAAAACGGACCATGTCTTCGGCCAATTGCTTTTTCATATCACCATAACGGATCGAACAGTTGTTGTAATCTTCGTCATACTTACGGATTACCTCTTCCGTACTGACCAGCTTCATCAGTCCGAAAATATTTTCGATATAATCAGGCTTTGGAGTATTCGGCTTTGTAGGACCCGCATCCGTTTTGGCTTTCATTACTTTTTTGCGGATCAGGTCATCCTCGTCCGATAAATAGAGCGTGGCCAGTTGGTTTTCGCTCTTGCTCATTTTTCCCGCCCCATCCAGACTGGGGACTTTGATCAATTCCTCCCCATAGTTAAATGCAATGGGTTCCGGGAATACTTCGCCGTAACGGTGATTAAACCGGTTGACATAATTCCGGGCCATTTCCAGGTGTTGCTCCTGGTCTTTCCCCACCGGCACATACTTAGCCCGGTGCAGAATTATATCAGCCGCCTGTAAGACCGGGTAGGTCAGCAGACCCGCATTGATATTTTCAGGGTTCAGGCGTATTTTATCTTTGAATGTAGTGGTCTTTTCCAGCTCACCAACATAGGCCAGCATATTCAGGTAGAGATAGAGTTCGGAAGTTTCATAAACATGACTCTGGCAGTAAAGGGCCACTTTTTCCGGATCCAGCCCGCAGGCTATATTCTCCGAAAGCACCCGATGC
>DAORKK010000383.1:0-2349 GCA_035439525.1 Chitinophagaceae bacterium | reverse complement strand
TACAGGAAGAGTTCCGGAAGCGGAATGTGAAAGTACTGGCGGTGAGTGTGGATTCGTTGGATCATCACCAGGACTGGGTGAAGGATATCAATGAAACACAGCATTGTAATGTGGATTTCCCCATCATTGCGGACCCGGACAGAGTCGTGGCTTTTCTGTATGATATGATTCATCCCAAAGCATCTGAAACATTCACCGTTCGTTCCCTTTTTGTAATAGGACCGGATAAAAAGATAAAACTGACGATTACCTATCCGGCTTCCACCGGACGTAATTTCTATGAAGTGTTACGGGTGGTGGATTCATTACAACTGGCAGCCACCTATACGGTAGCTACTCCGGCGGATTGGAAAGAAGGAGAGGATGTGATTGTTGGATTATCCGTAACTACGGAAGATGCACAAAAGACTTTTCCGAAGGGTGTGAAAGTAGTCAAGCCGTATCTGCGTTATACCCCGCAACCCAATATCTGATGCTGACGATTGAACAAATAAAAGAAGCGGAAAGCCTGTCGGCAGCAGAAGCGATCAGGCTTGTGACTGAATGGTTTCCCCAGGGTGTTGTTTTTTCGTCCTCGCTAGGACAGGAAGACCAGGTACTCACTGACATGATTTATAAAAACGGACTGCCGGTAAAGATTTTTACAATCGATACCGGCCGCTTGTTTAATGAGACCTATGAGTTGCTGGATCGTACCAATGCCCGTTACAAAAATAATATGCAGGTCTATTTCCCGGAATCAGCTGATGTGGAATCATTTGTTCAGGAAAAAGGGATCAACGCGTTTTATGAATCAGTGGAAAACCGGAAGGAATGTTGTTTCCTGCGTAAAGTGAAACCCCTCAACCGGGCCCTTGCAGGTGCTAAAGTCTGGATTACCGGTTTAAGGGCGGAGCAATCGGACAACCGGCAGGATATGCCTTTAATTGAATGGGATGAACAGCGGCAATTATATAAATTCAATCCGCTCATCAACTGGACCTATGAACAGATGATGACGTATATCGCGGAACATAACGTGCCGTATAATGCTTTACATGATAAAGGCTTCATCAGCATCGGCTGTGCTCCCTGCACCCGGGCTATTGAAGCCGGCGAACATCCCAGGGCGGGCCGCTGGTGGTGGGAAAGTTCACAGAAAGAATGCGGACTGCATGGAGAACACAAAAAATAACAGGAACAGAACAGACTTGTATGAATACAACTTATCATTTGAATTATCTCGAACAACTGGAAGCAGAAAGCATCCATATTTTCCGGGAAGTAGCCGCCCAGTTTGAAAAACCGGCCCTGCTTTTCAGCGGGGGAAAAGATTCGATCTGCCTGGTACACCTGGCTCAAAAAGCTTTTGCACCGGGAAAAATTCCTTTTCCACTGGTTCATATTGACACAGGTCACAATTTTCCGGAAGCCCTGGATTTCCGTGATGCCATGGCAGCTTCTATCGGAGCCACCCTGGTGGTACGGAAAGTGGAAGACACGATCAAACAAAGAAGCCTGACCGAGCCCAGGGGAAAATTTCCCAGCCGCAACTGGCTGCAGACCTATACCTTACTCGATACTATTGAAGAGTTTGGTTTTGATTGTTGCATCGGTGGTGCCCGTCGGGATGAAGAAAAGGCAAGAGCCAAAGAACGAATATTCTCAGTACGGGATGAATTTGGTCAATGGAACCCCAAACTCCAGCGTCCGGAACTCTGGAATACCTACAATGGTAAAATTCATAATGGAGAGAATGTACGGGTCTTCCCGATCAGTAACTGGACTGAACTCGATATCTGGAATTATATCCGCCACGAAAAGATTGATCTGCCTTCCATTTATTTTGCGCATGAACGCAAAGTGATCGAACATGAAGGACAGTTGGTGGCAATCAGTGAATTTGTTCATCCGGATGAACAGGATGTGGTGATGACCAAGCGGGTCCGTTACCGCACGGTAGGGGATATGACCTGTACGGCCGCGGTGGAATCCACAGCGGATACACTGGATGAAGTGATCAACGAAATTATTTCCACCCGGATCAGCGAAAGGGGAGAGACAAGGATTGATGATAAAGTAACAGAAGCGGCGATGGAAGACCGGAAGAAGAACGGCTACTTTTAAAGTAAAAAGTAACAATTAAAAAGTAAAAAAGCCTAAGGCTGAACAGGCTGACTGATTTGGATTTTAATATGGGTTGAAATTTTAATTCTTTAACAAAATAAAATAAGTGAAACTTCAGGTATAAAAGACGTTGCGATCTGAATGGTTGTACGCTTTTTTACTTTTGACTTTTTACTTCTGACTTTCATATGGATTTATTGCGATTTATAACTGCGGGCAGTGTGGATGACGGGAAGAGTACCC
>DAORKK010000382.1:0-2357 GCA_035439525.1 Chitinophagaceae bacterium | reverse complement strand
ACCACTTTATCTTTCAGTTCCAGGTCACCGGCTTTTACCCTGTTTACGTTAAACTTTGACATTTATACTTGTAATTAAAAGTTTGAATGGATTGTTTAGAACAGAAGACCGCCTTCGCGGGCTCCGTCGGCTACTGATTTCACGCGTCCATGATAGAGATATCCACCACGGTCAAAAGTTACATCCTTAATTCCCAGTTCAGTCGCTTTACGGGCGATAGCGGCACCAACCAGTTTACCTTTCTCACTCTTCGTTACTTTCTGGGCGGCAATATCCTTATCCCTGGAGGAAGCAGCAGCCAGTGTCTGACCTTTTGTGTCATCAATCAGCTGTGCATAGATCTCCGCGTTACTGCGGAATACCGATAAACGGGGTTTCGCAGTGGTTCCGCTGATCTTGCGGCGGATCCTGTAACGGATATTCTGTCTTCTTTGTGATTTTACTTTTGGATTCATCTCTGTTGTATTTAGTATCCTGATGCTGCCAGGATGCATTAATTGTTTAATTATTTACCAGCCGCTTTACCAGCTTTCTTGCGTACCACTTCACCCATATAACGTACCCCTTTACCTTTGTACGGCTCGGGCTTACGCAGGCTGCGTAATTTAGCGGCTACCTGGCCGATCAGTTGTTTATCGATTCCCTCCAGGGTGATGATCGGATTCTGTCCTTTTTCCTGGGCAGTTCCTACTTTCAGTTCCTTTGGAATTTCGAAAATAATATTGTGTGAGTAACCCAGTGCCAGGTCAAGTACATTACCCTGGTTAGCGGCTTTAAAACCCACCCCGATCAATTCCAGTTTACGTACATATCCTTCTGTTACACCTTTCACCAGGTTGGCGATAAGAGCGCGGTAGAGACCATGCATAGCGCGATGGCGGATCTGGTCGGTCGGACGTGTAAAATGCACATGACCGTCTTTGATTTCCACCGTGATATCACGGTCAATAGCCTGTTTCAGTTCACCCTGCTTACCTTTTACAGTAATCACGTTGTCTTTACCTACGGTGATGCTGACTCCTTCCGGAATTGTGATCGATTTTTTACCTATACGGGACATAAAATTATTTTAAATGAGTTATCTATTTGTTTCGTTACCAACCGGTCAGCCTATATAGGTTCGGCTTAATGTATCGGCAACATCAGTTTTAGTAAATGTAGCACAGTACTTCACCACCCACATTCTGGGATTTGGCGTCTTTATCAGTCATTACTCCTTTAGAAGTAGACAGGATGGCCACACCCAGTCCGTTCTTCACACGGCGGAAATCAGCCGGTTTGGAGTACTGACGAAGACCCGGACGGCTGACACGCTCCATGCTCTGGATTGCGGGTTGCTTGGTGGCTGGGTCATACTTCAGGGCGATCTTGATCACGCCTTGTTTGTTGTCATCCTCAAATTTGTATTTAAGGATATAACCCTGATTGTACAGGATCTCGGTCATACGCTTTTTAAGGTTGGATGCAGGGATGTCCACTACACGGTGACCTGCCATTTGTGCGTTCCGGATTCTTGTCAGGAAATCTGCTATAGGATCTGTTACCATATTTATTGCCCTCCTACGTCCCGACCGTAGCGTCGGGATAATTGGAAAAGTTTAGTTTAATTAATTTGATTTGTTTACCAGCTTGCTTTTTTCAAACCGGGTATCTTGCCATTCAGTGCCATGTCACGCAGGGCTACCCTGGAAATACCAAAGTAACGTACATACCCTTTCGGACGGCCAGAGAGCTGACAACGGTTTTTTAAGCGGACTTTGGAAGAGTTTTTAGGCATCTCGTCCAGCGCTTTCCAGTCGCCGGCTTTCTTCAGCTCTTCACGTTTGGCTGCAAATTGTGCAACCATTCTTTCTCTTTTCCGCTGCCTGGCTTTTACAGAAGTTTTTGCCATGAGTGATTATTCTTTTAGTTAGAATTATTTTTTGCGTTTTTGAAGGGCATACCGAGTTCTTTCAGCAGCTCATAAGCTTCTTCATCGGTGTTGGCGGTGGTCACAAAAGTGATATCCATACCGGTGATCTTACTTACTTTGTCGATATCGATCTCAGGGAAGATGATCTGCTCTGTAACTCCCAGGGTATAGTTACCACGGCCGTCAAAAGCTTTTTCATTTACTCCTTTGAAGTCACGTACACGGGGCAGTGCCACCGAAATCAGGCGATCCAGGAATTCAAACATCTTGTCGCCACGAAGGGTTACCCGCGCGCCGATCGGCATGTTCTTACGGAGTTTGAAGTTGGAAATGTCCTTCTTAGACATGGTAGCCACGGCTTTCTGACCGGCAATGGTGGTCAGTTCTTCAATGGCAATATCCACCATTTTCTTGTCAGACACCGCTCCGTTTACACCACGGTTCA
>DAORKK010000381.1:0-2378 GCA_035439525.1 Chitinophagaceae bacterium | reverse complement strand
CGGTAATCCGGTATACCGGTCCACATCAGGCCACCGGGATGTTTACCTGCATCATATACTTCAACAGTATGTCCCAGTCTGGCCAGGTGATAAGCAGCTGAAAGTCCGCCCGGACCAGCACCCACTACCAGTACTCTTTTCCCGGTTGGCACCGCTTCAAAACGAACCGGCCATTTCTGGCTGATGGCTTCATCCCCGATATACCGCTCTACCGCGTGAATATTCACTGTGGTTTCGATATGATTCCGGTTACAACCGGTTTCACAAGGCTTAACACAAACCCTTCCCATTATGGCTGGGAAAGGACAATCTTCCAGTAAGGTCTGGAAGGCTTCAAAATAATTGCCGGATTGTGCATGCGACAACCAGCCCTGAATGTTCTGACCAGCAGGACAGGCACTGTTACAAGGTGGCATAAAGTCTACATAGACAGGACGACGGGAACGAAGGGGACCGGTTCCTTCCGCGTGGGTGAGGAGGTCTACCGGCTTTGTAATATCATTTGCAGCCATGATAAATGGTTTAAAGGGCAGGCGGTATGCATACCCATGAATCGGCTTTTTAAAAACCAAAGCAAAGTAGAATCATTCCGGAAGCTGGGGGGTGACGTGATTCAGTCAAAAAAATGATTCCTATCATGTTATTCGCCAATCGCTTACCGGGGAATGGGGGTTCCCGGAAATAAAAAAGCCGGCCAATTGGCCGGCGGCAGTACGTTTAGGTCCAGGGGCTCAGAAACTATACCCAACACTGGCCCCTCCTGAAGGCATTATATACCCATTGGCAATGATCGGCGTAAAACCGATCCTCCAGGTAAATCCGCCTTTCAGGGGCTGGCGACGGTACATGAAAGCAGCCGTTCCAAAAAGGCTGGAGCGGCTATCATCGTTATAATTCATGATATCGATTTTTTTGCCGGCAATGGTCAATCCGGCACCCACTTCAAACGTGTGAGGGGAGTCAAGTTTCCCAAAAATATAGTTGACCTGAACCGGAACGGTAACTACTGATTGGGAGTAATAATTGTAATAAGTCCCATTGGTGTAATTATACTCTTCCCCGGTATAAAATCCCAGCCCGATCCGCCCTCCCCATCCGAGAGATGAGGTATTAAAACGGGTATCTATATTCGCAGAAAACAAAATACCGGGACCACCTACTTCCGCAAAAAACTGGGTACGACCGGGGTATTTCCCAACTGTATTCCTCGGCTGGGCGTATAAAGAGAAAGAAAGAACAAGAGCAGATATTAAAAAAAGACCTTTTTTCATAATAGTGGTTTAATAATTGACAAACTTACTGGAAAACCGCTGCACAATACTTGAAAAAGAAATGTTAACCTATAAAAAAAGGCAGCCATTTCATGCTGCCTGAATTATACATTCTATACACAATTAATCACGTTTCCCGACTCCTGACTCCCGACTCCTGACTCCCGACTCCCAACTCCTACCCAATACTCCCGAGCACGATCTTCTTCAGCTCACTAATCGCAACCCGCTCCTGCTGCATACTGTCGCGGTGACGGATCGTAACGGTATTATCTTCTTTGCTCTGGTGGTCAACGGTAACACAAAATGGTGTACCAAGGGCATCCATCCGGCGGTAACGCTTACCAATAGAATCTTTTTCTTCGTAGAAACAACGGAAATCACCACGGCATTCCTGCATGATCTGTTCAGCAATTTCAGGTAATCCGTCTTTTTTCGTCAAAGGCAGTACCGCCAGTTTGATCGGGGCCAGTTTGGCAGGCAGGTGTAAGACCACCCGGCTGTCGGGCTTTTCCGGTGTGCTGAGATCCTGTTCTTCGTAAGCATGACTGATCACGGCCAGGAACATACGATCCAGTCCAATGGAGGTTTCAATTACATAAGGTATATAATTACCATACGGTTTACCAGTAGCCGGATCAAGATCATTATCGAAATATTGTTGTTTCTTTTTACTGTACTCCTGATGTTGCTTCAGGTCAAAATCGGTACGGCTGTGAATGCCTTCCAGTTCCTTGAAGCCTATCGGGAATTCAAATTCAATATCACAGGCCGCATCCGCATAGTGCGCCAGTTTTACGTGATCATGAAAGCGGTATTTTTCGGCCGGTATACCGAGGCTTTTATGCCAGTTCAGGCGGGTTTCCTTCCATTTTTCATACCACTCTTTCTGTGTGCCAGGGCGGATGAAGAATTGCATTTCCATTTGTTCAAATTCCCGCATTCTGAAAATAAACTGGCGGGCTACGATTTCATTGCGGAATGCCTTTCCGATCTGGGCAATACCAAAAGGTATTTTCATCCGGCCGGTTTTCTGCACATTCAGGAAGTTTACAAAAATACCCTGGGCCGTTTCCGGACGGAGGTAAACTTTATTATCGGCATCCT
>DAORKK010000380.1:0-2403 GCA_035439525.1 Chitinophagaceae bacterium | reverse complement strand
TTGGTATAGAATCCACTGCCGATACAGTAGGTAAAGTAGCGCTGGGTGTTACCGGGGTAGCCCTGGCAGCCCATGCGGTAATGACCAATGTTCGCAAGAAAAAACTGATCAAGGGCCTCGAAAAAGAAGGCAAGGAAAGCGAACAGGAACTGAAAGACTAACCCAAATGTTGTTGGTGTTATCACCAACAACCAAACCTTAGTTGTTGGTGATAACACCAACAACTGCAAAACCAAAAAGCAATGAGTACAAGAATAGTTGTCGATCCGGTAACCCGAATTGAAGGGCACTTGCGGATCGAAGCCGATATAGAAAACGGAAAAATTAAAGACGCTTACAGCAGCGGTACCATGGTCCGCCTGCTCGAGGAAATCCTCCGCGGACGCGATCCCCGCGATGCCTGGGCCTATGTGGGACGGGTTTGTGGCGTATGTACTTCTGTACACTCGCTCACTTCGGTGCGTTGCGTGGAAGATGCCCTGGATATTGTCATTCCACCCAATGCAGAAATGGTACGAAACATTATGTTCTGCGCCCAGTATATGCATGACCACGTAGTGCATTTCTATCACCTGCATGCTATGGACTGGGTAGATGTGGTGAATGCCTTAAAAGCGGATCCGAAAAAAACATCAGAGCTGGCCCAGAGTATTTCCAAATGGCCTAAATCATCACCCGGCTATTTCAGCGACCTGCAAAAGCGGATCGGCAAGTTTGTGGAAAGCGGTCAACTGGGTATTTTCAGTAATGGTTATTGGGGACACTCCGCTTATAAATTACCCGCGGAGGTAAACCTGATCGGACTGGCACATTATCTCGAAGCCCTTGAATGGCAGAAAGAGATTGTAAAAGTGCATACCATTTTTGGCGGTAAGAACCCGCACCCCAACTACCTGGTGGGAGGTATGGCCTGTGCTATTACCACCGATGATGTCAGCGGATTGAATGCGGAACGTCTGGCCTATGTTGAACAATTACTGAAACAAGGTAAAGAATTCATTGAGCAGGTTTACATTCCTGATCTGATGGCCATCGCATCTTTCTATAAAGACTGGGGTGCAATTGGTGGCGGATTAGGTAATTATATGTCCTATGGTGATTTGCCCTGGAATGGTTACCGCGATGCATCTTCTTATAAATTCCCGGCCGGTGTGATCCTGAATAAGGATATCAGCAAAGTATATGAAGTGGATCTGCGTAAGGATGATGAGGTGCAGGAATTTATTGATAATTCCTGGTATGAATACAAGGGGAAAGGCGGGCTGCACCCTTGGAAAGGGGAAAGCAAGATCAAGTATACCGGACCCAAACCTCCGTTTGAGAACCTTGATACTACCAAGGCTTACAGCTACCTGAAGACGCCAAGATGGAAAGGCAATGCCGTTGAAGTAGGTCCGTTGGCCCGTGTGCTGGTGGGTTATGCCAAGGGAAGAGAAGAGTTTAAAGAAGTGGTGGATAAAGCTCTTACCGATCTGAATGTACCGGTAACCGCGCTTTTCTCTACCCTCGGACGTACCGCAGCCCGTGGATTGGAAAGCACCCTGGTAGCACAGTGGGGACTGGATTTCTTCAATCAATTAATTGATAATATTAAGAAGGGAGATACCCGGATGGCCGACTCTACTAAACGTGATCCCGCCAAATGGCCGGCTAAGGCACTGGGAGTGGGACATGCAGAAGCGCCCCGCGGTGCCCTCGCACACTGGATCAATATTGAAGATGAAAAGATTGCCAACTACCAGTTAGTGGTGCCCACTACCTGGAATGCCTCACCGAGAGATGGTAAAGGACAGCTTTCGGCTTATGAAGCAGCGCTGCGGGATACCCCGATCGCTGATCCGAAGCAGCCGGTGGAAATATTAAGGACCGTACACTCCTTTGACCCCTGTCTGGCCTGTGCCGTTCACCTGTACGATGAAGAAGGAAAACATATCAGCCGCATCAGTGTCCTCGGCGATTAACCTTTAAAAAAAACAGTATGGCAAACGAAGTAATTGTTCATAAAGTTCATAAACTGCGCCGGGTTTATGTATGGGAGCAGCCTGTACGTATTTACCATTGGCTCAATGCGCTGGCAATCCTGGTGCTGATTGCTACCGGATTTTTTATCGCCGATCCATTGGCATTACAAAGTTCGAAAGAGGCGTCAGGCCTGTTTACCATGGGTTGGGTACGGATGATCCATTTTATCGCATCTTATATTTTCTTCTTTAATTTCCTGTTTCGTATCTACTGGGGATTTGTCGGCAATAAATATGCAAACTGGAAACAGTTCATTCCCACTTCCCCCCGTTTCTTTAAAGAAATGTGGCATGTATTCAAGATGGATATACTGATGCTCCGTGGGAAAGAACACATGAGTGTGGGACATAACGCGATGGCTGGCTTTATTTATTTCTTCAC
>DAORKK010000379.1:0-2405 GCA_035439525.1 Chitinophagaceae bacterium | reverse complement strand
TTCTTCATCCCCAATGGATAAAAATAATCCCCGGTCTTCCATTTGCGTAGGATCAATGGAAAATGCAATTGCCGGCTGTCCAGCCAGGCTTCATTGATGGAGGATGGTGGCAATTGTCCATTATGATCGGATGGTTTGAGTTTTAATTCTCCCGCTTCAAATAAAATGGTTTCGTCCGATACACTGATCGCGATAGTGGTGGTGGTCAGCGACCGGGTGGGACTGATGATCAGCCAATGCCGGTGTTTGATAATCCGGAAACCGCCCCCCGGCGCATCCATGTATTTTCCGGAATCACTGGAGGTAAGTTTGATCAGTTCCTCTACCTGTTTCTCCCCGAACCCATACTCCCGGATGATTTCATAAACAAACGCTTTGTTGTTTACCTGCAGCAGTTGTTTCACCGGAATATGAACTTCTGTCCCTTTATACCGGCAAAGCTTTTTCTTTAAATCCGTCACCGCATATTGGTACAGTTTTTCCGTTTCTTTGAACCGGCTGATATTGTCCTGCAGGTTCTGATTCACCTGCGGAAACACTTTACTGATGGCCGGGATCAGTTCATTCCGGAAAAAATTCCGGGTATACTTTGACGATTGATTCGACGAATCCTCCGCAAACGGGAGCTGGTATTCCCGGGCAAAATTCATCAGTTCTTCCTTGGTAAAAGGCAATAGCGGACGCCGGATATAACCATTGTTTTCCGGGATACCGGTTAACCCATGCAGACCTGTACCGCGAAAGAAGTTCATCAGCAGGGTTTCGTTGTTGTCATCGGCGTGATGAGCGGTGAGGAGAAGCGAGAAGCGAGAAACGAGAGGCGAGAAGGAGTCTTCGCGGCCAGTTTTATCAATAAGGCCCCGAAACCAATCATACCTAAGTTCCCTGGCGGCTTCCTGGATAGAGCGCTTCTGTTGGGTCGCATACGCTTCCGTTTCGAAACGCTTGACCAGCACTTCAACGCCATATCTTTTGGAGAGATTGGTGACCAGTGCTTCATCCCGGTCGCTTTCGGCTCCTCTCAGCTGAAAATTGCAGTGAGCAATGGTGAAATCAAAGCCTGCAAGATGACAGAGTTCGCAGAGCACCACGGAGTCCACTCCGCCACTGACAGCCAGCAGCAAATGATCACCGGTTGTGAAAAGTTTTTTCTCCCGGACCGTTGCTTTAAATTTTTCCAGCAGGCTCATATAAACAAAGTAACAAAATGTAAATTTGAAAATGACTGAAATAATTAAGAAGGATATTACCTTGGACTGGGTCTGCCGGATACTCTTCAGTATTGATATTCTGTTGCATATTTCCGGCAATCTCAGTTATATTCAGACAAGGAAACAACTGGTTTCCCCATTGATACCTGATAGCCTTGTAACAACAATCATTAATGATTCCATGTTCTATGAGTCCAGTATCGGGGCAGGAGTTTTTCTACTGGCCGGGTTATGGTTCTATTCGTTTAACAGGAAGAAAACTGCCGTGATACTATTCGGAACAGCAATACTGGTTTACAAGCTACTGCCCTATTTATACTAGTTCTACTGTAAGCTGTAGTCAGAAGGTAAGCTCCTCATATGCCCCCCTGAGTTCCCCGAAAGCATGGTTATCCCCTGCTTTTTTGGCCTCATCCATCCCCTTTTCATAGACTTTAATGGCTTCCGCCTCTTCCCCCAGCCGTTCCAGGAGTTTGGCCAGGTGGTAATAACTGCCCACATAATGCGGTTCGCGGTGCAGAATTTCCTCAAACAACTGCCGGGCCTGGGCGTCCTCCCCTATTTTTATGTATTCAAGGGCCAGGGCATGCAGTAAAAAACTATCAGAGGGGCTGGTAACAAGGAATTCCTTCAACTTTTCGATGCGGTCCATGTTATAAATTTTTTTACCGGGAATTGCCCGGAATTAGAAAGCTTCTCTTATCTTTGTTTTAGTTGCATAAACAACTAATTGTATAACGATTAAACACCTCGCTCATGAAAATCCTGGTATGCGTCAGTAAGACACCGGATACTACTGCAAAAATAGCCTTCACCGATAACAACACGAAATTCGATGTGAACGGCGTGCAGTGGATCATCAATCCGTATGATGAATGGTATTCCCTGGTGAGAGCCATAGAATTAAAAGAAGCCGATCCCTCCACCGTAATCCATCTCGTAACAGTTGGCGCAGCCGATGCGGAACCGATTATCCGGAAAGCCCTGGCCCTGGGTGGTGATGAAGCCATCCGTGTGAATGCCGACAGTCACGATAGTTTTTATATCGCGGCACAGATTGCTGAAGTGGCTAAACAAGGCGGGTATGACCTCGTATTCACCGGTAAAGAAACCATTGATTACAATGGTTCATCCATTGGTGGTATGGTGGCCGAATTGCTTGACCTCCCCTATATTTCCCTGGCCACCAAATTT
>DAORKK010000378.1:0-2429 GCA_035439525.1 Chitinophagaceae bacterium | reverse complement strand
GTGCTGGATCAGGGCATTGTCCACTTTCGAGATTTCCTTGATGCTGCCATCCTTGAATAAAATATTGATCCGTTCATCCCCGTGATTGTAGGTGGTATTACAGGCTTCTCCTGTAAATACAAAATAAGTGGCTTCTGCGGCTGATAGTCCTAACAAAACCCGGGCTTCAGCTGTTTTTTCCTCCAGATAAGCCGGGTCGATCGGAGCGGCCTGCAGTTTTACCTTCAGCAATTTCCGTTCCACCAGGTATCCGCAAAGCAGTGATAAAATCCTGTCCGGATGATTACACCATTGCTTGATAGTGGCCATGATATCATGATCATCGAGCCGGCAAAAACGTTGCAGGTTTTCTTTTATCGTTAAATCGGGGTTTGGCTCTTTTAAGAAGTAATTCAGTTCAGCCGAAACCGCACTGACATTTACCCCGTCGGCAATCAGTTCTTTGGCCCGCCTGATCACTCTTACCAGCATATTTTCTGCACTCACTACTGTTTTATGCAGGTATACCTGCCAGTACATCAGGCGGCGGCTTACCAGGAATTTTTCAATGGAATAAATGGCTTTTTCCTCCACCATCAGTTGTCCTTCGTGTACGGTCAGCATTTTGATAATGCGGTCATACCCGATCACGCCTTCGGCCACCCCCGTAAAAAAGCTGTCGCGGTTAAGGTAATCCAGCCGGTCCACATCCAGTTGTCCGGAAACCAGCTGGTGCAGGTATTTTTTCGGGTGTTCGTTGGTGAAGATAGCAATGGCCGTATCCAGCTGCCCGTTCATTTCAGTATTGAGTTGCCGCATCAGCAGCAGGGAAAGCGTTTCATGATGGACATTCCGGACCAGTTCCTGTTCCAGGGCATGGGAGAAAGGCCCGTGGCCCACATCGTGAAGCAGGATGGCGGCCTGGGCACCCAGTTCTTCCTCCGGACTAATCGCCACGCCCTTGCTCTTTAATTCGCCCAGGGCCATTTTCATCAGGTGGTAAGCCCCGAGGGAATGATGCAGCCGGGAATGAACTGCTCCCGGGTAAACCAGGTGGGCAAAAGCCATCTGGTGGATATTCCGCAACCGCTGGTAAACCGGGTGGGAAATGATTTCCAGGATCAGCGGGTGGTCAATAGTAATAAAACCATAGACCGGGTCGTTGATGATTTTGCGGACAGAGGGCATTGTTGCTGTTTTGTTAAAGGCCCGGAGCGGGCGGACGGCAAAAGTACAATAGCAGCCGTTAATAAGCTAAATTTGAAAGTTGACCGGCTATAATCATATCTTAAAACTGAAACCGAATGGCAATTGCAAGAATAATCTGGGTGGACGATGAAATCGAAAGCTTACAGTCTCAAAAACTGTTTCTCGAAAATAAGGGCTATGAAGTAACCACCTTTACCAATGGGTTTGACGCGATTGACTATGTGAAGGAGAATCATGTGGATGTGGTGCTGATCGACGAAAGCATGCCGGGGATCACCGGGCTGGAAACACTGGCCAAGATCAAGGAAGTGAAGCAATCCCTCCCCGTAGTGCTGATCACCAAGAATGAAACTGAAAACCTGATGGATGATGCCATCGGTTCCCAGATCAGCGATTACCTGATCAAACCGGTCAATCCCAACCAGGTCTGGCTGAGTTTAAAAAAGATCATCGATAACCGCCGGCTCGTGGCCGAGAAAACGACTTCGGCTTACCAGCAGCAGTTTCGCCATTTATTTACCGCGCTGAACAGCAGTCCGGATTACAATGAATGGATGGATCTCTATAAAAAACTCATTTATTGGGAGCTGGAAATGCAAAAGAGCGGCAGTCCGGAGATGCAGGAGATTTTGCAAAGTCAGAAAAGCGAGGCCAATACCGAGTTCTTCAAATTTATTTCCCGGAATTATGCCAGCTGGTTATCACCAAAGGGAAAGGAGAGCCCGGTGATGAGCCATAATCTCTTTCAGTTTAAAGTGCTGCCCCATGTTGAAAAAGGCACGCCCTTGTTTTTTGTGCTGATCGATAATCTCCGGTTTGACCAGTGGAAAGCCATACAACCCATATTCGCGGAGAGTTTCCGCATACTCGAAGAAGATAGTTTTTATGCGATCCTCCCAACCGCCACCCAATATGCGCGGAATGCCATTTTCGCCGGGATGATGCCCATGGATATTGAAAAGAAATTTCCGGTGCAATGGAAGAATGATGACGAGGAAGGCGGAAAGAATCTCCATGAAGAGGAATTTTTCAGAGCCCAGCTCCAGCGGCTCGGCCGGGGCGACCTCAAAGTGTCTTATACCAAGGTGGTGAATAACCAGGCGGGGCTCGATCTGGTGAACAATATCCACAACATGATGAATAATGATATCAATGTGATCGTCTACAATTTTGTGGATATGCTGAGTCATGCCCGTACGGAAATGGAAGTACTCAAAGAACTCGCCGGGGATGAAATGAGT
>DAORKK010000377.1:0-2439 GCA_035439525.1 Chitinophagaceae bacterium | reverse complement strand
TTTAACTCAGATACTGGTCTCAATAAAGACGGAATAGCAGTGGATGATATCCATTTGTACGATAACCTGTATGGACTTTACGAGGGGGGCACTATGGCCACTCCGGTAACGCAAACCATCAATACCGGCACAAACAACTGGGTTGATTTCCTGGAAGGCGGCAAACTGGTGGCTTCCATTCATCCTGCCGGTCAGGAGATGGGTGCCACGGAGGTGAAAGCCTACCTGCATACCGGCGCGGTACGCTGGAGCAGCAATCAGTATTATCATAACCGGAACTTTACTATTCAGCCCGCTAATGCATTCCTGTCATTGGCGGATTCGGTACTGGTTCGGGTTTATTTCCCGGATACGGAAACTGAAACCCTGATTGCGGCTACTGGTTGCAGTGGTTGTGCCAAACCTTCCACCGCCTTTGATCTTGGCGTAACCAAGTACAGTGATCCCGATAATAATTATGAAAACGGAACAATCGCCGATAATAACCAGGGTGGGTGGAGTTTTATTATTCCATCCAATGCGACCAAAGTGCCCTTTGATAAGGGCTATTATGCCGAGTTTAAAGTGAATCATTTCTCTGAGTTCTGGCTCAATACCGGCGGACTCAGCGGCAGTCAGCCACTGCCCGTTGAGTTGAAACAGTTTACCGTACGCAAAGGGCCGCAGGATGTCGTACTGGTTGAATGGGTGACGGCTTCGGAATATAATGTAAACCGGTTTGAGATTGAATTAGCCCGTGGTAATGCCGATTTCCAATCTGGTCGTTATACCCGATTGGGCGAAGTAGTAAGTCAGGGGAATTCAGACCGGGAGCAACGCTATCAGTACCTGGATGCAGAAGCTGGTAAATCAGGGGTACGCTATTACCGGTTGAAAATAATCGATAATGATGGAACTGTGCGCTACTCAGCAATCCGACCCCTGGTATTTAATAATGAAATTCAATGGGTCGTTACACCCAATCCATCAGCCGGTCAGTTCAGCCTCAACTGCCAGGCCAGTCCGGGAGAAACCATACGGGTGAGAGTCTACGACACAAAAGGCCGGCTTATATATCAGCACAGCAACCCGGCCAGCGGCTTTGCCCAGAAACTGAATATCGACCTGAAAGGCCCGGCCTATCCGGCGGGAATTTATCTGCTGGAAACAGGAGTGGGGGAGAAAAGGAAGCTGTTTAAATTGGTGAAACAATAAGGTAAAGTTTCGAGTTGCGAGCTACGAGTTTCGAGCAAGGGCCCTGATTAAAAGAAATTCTACGCCAGACATATTTAGTGCAGGCTCCCTGCTTTGTGTCTCAGCGCTCGCCGCTCGTAACTCGTAGCTTTTTCTTCCTCTTTTCAAAAAAAAAGCCCTCCGTTAAAGAAGGGCTCCTAAAAAAACTATTTCATTCTTACCAGCCTTGCTTGGCTACACCGGCTTTAATCGCCGCCAGTGCTTTTTCTTCGCCCATCAGGGTGGTCAGTTTATTTCCTTTACCATCATTTCCCTGCGCCATATAGGCACCTTTAGCGGTCTTCGTGATAACGGCATCCAGCATTTCCACACCTTTCTCCTTGGTTTTTACATTGTAGGCTGTAATTTTTACATCTGACATGGTTTAAGTTTTTGCGTTAGTAAAGGCTGAAATTACGCAATCCGGGGGGGAAAGGGGGTGTAAATTTAGTCTTTCAACAAAAAAAGCTCCGAAAAATCGGAGCCAAATTGTTTGTAATCAATGTTTTATAAATTCAAAGTCAGATTTGTTAAAACGACCCGGGGAGCCTGCTAAACCGGTTAAATATCCAGTTTTGCGTATTTCGCATGACTTTCAATGAATTCCCTCCGGGGAGCTACTTCATCGCCCATCAGCATACTGAATACCCGGTCGGCTTCCGCCGCGCTTTCAATGGTCACGCGTTTCAGGGTCCTTGTTTCGGGGTTCATGGTGGTTTCCCAAAGCTGGGAAGCATTCATCTCACCCAGACCTTTGTAACGCTGGATGTTTACAGAGTCATCTTTGCCACCACCCAGTTTTTCCACCCATAACTTACGCTGATCTTCGTTATAAGCATAAGCCTGCTCCTTGCCTTTCTTCACCAGGTACAGCGGGGGCTGGGCAATGTACACATAGCCTTGTTCCACCAGTTCGGTCATATACCGGAATACAAAGGTCAGGATCAGGGTGGCGATATGCGAACCGTCCACGTCGGCATCGGTCATAATGATCAGCTTATGATAACGGAGACGGCTCAGGTCAAGCGCCTTCGGGTCTTCCGGTGTTCCCATTTTCACGCCCAGAGCGGTAAACATGTTCCGGATCTCCTCATTGTCATAGATCTTATGTTCCATGGCTTTCTCCACGTTCAGGATCTTACCACGGAGCGGCAGGATGGCCTGGAAACTCCGGTCACGGCCCTGTTTGGCCGTACCACCCGCTGAATCTCCCTCGACCAGGAAAAG
>DAORKK010000376.1:0-2441 GCA_035439525.1 Chitinophagaceae bacterium | reverse complement strand
CGCTACGGCATTACCTGCCTCCTGTCCGCCCTGCCAGGTCAGCAGGATGGCATCCGCTTCATCGCTCCAGGAATCAATATCGATCACGCCACCGGCATTGATGATCACCACCACTTTTTTGCCTTTCGCATGATAAGCGGCCGCCACTTTTTTGATCAGGCTGGTTTCTTCGTTGGATAAATAAAAATCATTATCCTGTTTGCGGTCCCTGAACTCACCCGCATTCCGTCCGATCGTGATCAGGGCGGCATCCGTAAGTTCGGTTTCTTTTGTAAGCAAATCATTATAGCCGGTAAACTCCGGTGCTGGCGGTGTCGGATTCATAATCTCCGCAAAGAAATCTTTTTTCGGATGTTTGCTGTTGTAGTCATCCAGGTGACTGCTGTATGCTTTCAGCAATTCGCTTTCCAATGTATATCCACTGTTCTGTAATCCCTGTACCAGTGAAATAGTATACGCTTCATTCACGTCTCCGCTCCCGGTACCCCCGGCAATAAAACTATACGACGTATTACCGAATGCGGCCAGTTTTGTTTGGGTACTCAGGGGCAGGGTTAGTTCCTCATTTTTCAGCAGGATCATGCCTTCTGCCGCAGCGCTCCGCACCAGGCGGGCATGTTCGGTGAGATTGGGTTTGTTGCTGTAATTATATTTTTTGTAAGCGGGTGATCCCAGGATATACTGCACAATCCGTTCTGCATTCTGATCGAGTATTTTTATATCCAGTGCACCATTATTGACAGCATCCAGGATGGCTTTTTTCTGCTGGGCAGTACCGGGCATCAGCAGGTCATTGCCAGCCTTCATCTGGGCTACGGCATCCTTACCGCCAAACCAGTCAGTCATGACCAGTCCCTTGAATCCCCATTCCTTCCGGAGGATGGTGGTCAACAGGTTATAATCTTCAGAAGCGTACACTCCATTAATCAGGTTATACGAACTCATGACGGTCCAGGGTTGTGCTTCTTTCACGGTGATCTGGAAGCCGCGAAGATAGATTTCCCGAAGGGCTCTTTCGCTGAGAATGGTATTAACCGTATTCCGGTTGGTCTCCTGGTTATTCGCGGCAAAGTGTTTGATGGAAGTACCCACCCCATTGCTCTCCACGCCATTCACCATGGCAGCGGCCATCTTTCCGGAGACCAGTGGATCTTCAGAATAGTATTCAAAGTTTCTTCCACCGAGAGAATTGCGGTGAATATTGAGGGCCGGCGCCAGTAACACATCCACGCCGTATTCTTTTACTTCATTCCCCATGGCTTTTCCTACTTTTTCCACTAAGGGAGTATCCCAGGTGGAAGCCAGCAAGGTGGCTACCGGCCAGGCGGTGGCATAGTAAGTGCGCCTGTCTTCTTTACGGGTAGGATCAATACGCAGTCCGGCCGGACCATCAGCCAGTACCGTATTGGGTATCCCCAGTTGGGGCATGGCAAAAGTGGTCCCGGCAGCACCTGCTACTTTATCCATGGATTGTCCAATTACCGGGGCCCCGGTATTCAGACCGGGAATATTCATCCCCATACCCACCACGAGATTTACTTTTTCTTCCAATGTCATTTTCGACACTAATGTTTTTGCCGAAGTGGTTTGGGAATAGGTAATAGTCGTAGCAAGTAAAGCTACAACAGCAGCCAGGAGATATTTCATACAGGAATCGTTTAGGGCATAAAGGTCCGGCCCTATACATTACCCTGATTTGATATATATCAAAATATCAGCGGGAAGAACGGATGCGGCTAAGGGTTTCAAGTGTAACCCCAAGGAAAGAAGCAATATACATGAGGGGGACCCGCTGAACAATCTCCGGGTAGGTGTTCAATAATCGTTCATAACGCTGGTGGGCCGTTTCAAACTGGATGGAATCCATTCTAACCTGGGAAAGGATCAGGGAGCCGGTGATCATTTTACGAAGGAGACGTTCTACCTCATGATAGCGGTCAGCCAGTGCCATGAAATCAGTATGATGAATACCATATACCCGGGCAGGTTCAAGCGTATGAATGCTGAGATGGCTGGGGCTGCGTTGGAAAAAACTGGTGATCGATAAGAAGAACTGCTGGTCCATCGCGATCCATTCCGTGATCTCCTTGTCGTTTTTGTGATAAAAAATCCGGGCAATTCCTTTATCAATAAAATAGATATAGTCACTTACCATTTTCTCCCTGAGCAGCAGATGATCTTTTTCCAGGTCCCAGCATTTCCAGGCACCCATAAAAGCCTTTTCTTCTACTGGTGAAAGGGGCGAAATACCGAAGACCGCTTTTTTCAATGCATCCATAACAGGAAATTAAGGAAAGATATAATACTTTTAAGCATGATTCAGCTCCCCCCTTATTTACAAAAAGGTGATACCATCGGACTGGTATGTCCTGCCGGCTATATGCCCTTCGAAAAAGTGAAGACCTGTGTACAGATCCTGCAGGAGTGGGGCTATAATGTAA
>DAORKK010000375.1:0-2452 GCA_035439525.1 Chitinophagaceae bacterium | reverse complement strand
ATCAGTAAGAGGGCAACAAAAGCCAGCGGCATTTTATATAACAAGGGCTGATCAGTAGCAAATACGACAGATGTATCAAAACTTCCATTGATCATAAAGATGGACACGGCGATAATGATCAGCACCGGTTCATAAGCCAATACACTGATGGCCATCCGGTTCGCCCCTAAATGACTGAAGACCGAGCGGGTGCTGTAGCCGGCCAGGATCAGCAAGGAAGTAGACAGGAGGTGCAGGAAAATCACCAGGATGAGGTCGCCACCGAGTAAGAGGACTGCAAGTGCAAACCAGAGTGAAACAAAATGCATGATGCCCAGGAAAGCATGGGTGGAATGCACCATCATCTGCCGTTTGTCGGCCAGTTTAAGAAAATCATAAAAGGGTTGTAAAAGGGGAGGTCCGATTCTGCGTTGCATCCTGGCCTTCACGATACGGTCAAAGCCATAAACCAGTCCGCCAATAACCGGGGCCAGTACAATCAGTAAAACCGGGATCAGGTACTCATTCATAACATTCGTTTTAAATCAATGCCACCATGATCAGCGCTATAAAAAACAGGATACCCGCGGCTGAAAAATACGGGATAGCCCTGTCTGTTGAAAAGTAGAAGGAAGAAAAAGCATAGTTCACTTTTTCCCCGCACATATATTCCTTGGCCCTGTCCACCTGGCGGAAACGGATAAACATGGCCACCACCACGGTAACTGGCAATAAAAAGAAAGCGATCAGCATCGGGACTAACGGGATACGCATGGTACCGATAAAAAGATTCCATCCCTCCGTAAGTACCGGCACCGGTTGTCCGATCGTAGCCGAAGCTACCGGCGCAAAATAATAAGTGAGTAATAAAGGCAGGCCCGCCATAGTGGCCAGTACCAGTCCGAGTAATATATAAATGGTATGTGAATAGTATGGACCGGTTTTTTCAAAACGGATCTGATCCTTTTCACCATTGCGGTTGATCAGCAGACCCATCACTTTAAAATAAAGCAGGGACAATACGGCACCACCCCCTGCCACCGCTACGATCACCAGGGCACCCAGTAATTTCTTATCCGTAGCCAGGGCGCCTAATGTTTCAATACTCAACCATTTTCCGATAAAAGCCCCAAAGGGAGGTAATAGTAAAGACATAAAACCGATTGTCATCACCAGGGCGGTAAACGGTCCGCTTTCCCCGAGGCGATCCATATCGGATGATTGTTTGAGATGGAAGACCCGCTCCAGTACGCCTGCATTCAGGAAGAGCATGCACTTGGAAATACCATGAAAGAGCATGAGTACAAGTGAAGCCACCACCGTTACCGGTGTACCCACAGCACCCATCATGATCATCAGGGCCAGTAAGGCAATCGTGGAATGAGCGAGGATGCGTTTGAAATTATCCTGCGACAATGCACTGATGGCTGAAGCAATAAATACAAATCCGGTCAGCCCGATGATGACCATGGCCACAGGCGTGTCTTTTAATGCGGGTGATAAACGAAGTATAATAAAAGGTGCAATCTTTACCATCGTAGAGGAGTGCAATAAAGCACTCACCGGTGTGGGGGCCACCATGGCTCCCAACAACCATTTGCTGAAGGGCAGCTGGGCCCCTTTAATCAAGGCCGCAATACTCAACAGCGCCAGGGGTAAAAGAATACCAGCTGCATTGGCATGGGCCAGCAGGTTACTGAATGTGATTTCACCATATCCATTATAAGCAATAAAAAAGATAGCTGCCAGGATGGCGATACCGCCCACCTGGTTCATCCATAAGGCCGTCAGCGCATTTTTAACAGAGACTTCATCTTTCCTGAATCCGATAAAGAGGAAGGAGGCCAGGGTGGTGAGTTCAAAAAACAGGAAGAAATATTCGAGATTATCCGCTGATACCACCAGGTTCATCGCCCCGATAAAAAAGAAGAGCAGGGCGATAAAGAATTTTTTACGGAATGCGGAACAGTTTTCTTCTTCAATATAGCGCAGGGTAAATACAGCAATAATCCCGCTGACAATATTAATAAGGAGAAACATAAAGGTACTCAGCTTATCCACCATGAACTGCATGGACTCACCCGCGGAGAGATTTTTCAACAGGTATAGAAGACCTGCCAGTTGTACAATACTCATCACACCCACCAGCCAGCTTTTACGCTGTATGGCCACCCAGCCAAAATACAATAGCATCAGTATATCTGCTCCCGCCACTATTTCATTTACATAGTGCGGAACGCTGAAATAAAGGGGTTCATTTACATTCAGGAAAACATAAAAAGCAAGTGCAGACAGTACCAGGGAGCTAACGATCACTATTATCCGGGAAAAGGCCGCCGGTGCGATTAGGAGTATTCCGCCAATTATTAGTGGAAGGAAATACAAACCTGAAAAATAGAAATTCATATGGCGATGAATTTAGGTTGCTAAGCGGATGCTATATTAGACTGATTTGAATCATCGGGCTATGACG
>DAORKK010000374.1:0-2453 GCA_035439525.1 Chitinophagaceae bacterium | reverse complement strand
ACCGGGGTACGTAGAGCAGGTATTTTTCCTGGAAAAATTCTTCGGGGAACAATTCTTTAATTTCTATCATATGTGGACGGGTACCGCTTTCCTGAATTTCTTTTGCCAGATCGCCACCTTTCAGGCAGATTAAACCGGGTTTATGTAGAGCATCCGGTGACATCGGTTTGGTTTTAAGGAGCGGGCGGGCCCAGGACCATAATTCTCTTAACGGTGCCACAGCCCGTGAAACGGCAAAATCGAATTTCTGGCTCTTTATTTCTTCTGCGCGGGTATGACGGGTGCTGATATTGGTCAGCCCGATTCCTGCGGCCACGGCCTCCACCACTTTCAGTTTTTTGGCAATACTGTCCGCCAGCAGAAACTTCACTTCCGGAAAAAAAATGGCCAACGGGATACCAGGAAACCCGCCTCCGGTTCCGATATCAATGATCTCCATACCGGGTTCAAATTCAAATGAAGCCGCAATACTGAGTGAATGCAGGACATGTTTTTCATATAAACCGTCTATATCCTTCCTGGAAATCACATTGATCTTTTCATTCCATTCTTTATACAACCCTTCCAGCTGCTGCCATTGTTCCTGCTGTTGCGGGGTGAATTCCGTAAAATATTTATAGAGGATGTCGATGTGTTGCATAGTCATTCAGGTCAGTTCCAGCTCCGGCGGGGTCTTCTCCACAAAGCCGGTGCAAAGATGAGATAATAAAAGAACATCCACATATCAAGGAAAATAAACCAGGGCCAGAGATCGGCCTCTCCCATTTTCTTCATGGATTTATATAAAACGATTCCCTGCAGGATCAGACGGAGGCCGAATACCGGTAGAACAAAACGCCAGTCGAAGAAAATGGCTGCAGCCGCAAATGCAGGGTAATATAAAAACTGGGAGCCGAAGTATAATCCCAACAGGAATTTATGTTTGGGTTTATAAAACTTAGCCGTGGTGTAATGCCTTGATTTTTGTTTTAACCAGCCGCCCCAGGTGGTTTTGGGTATAGAACGGGTGATGGCATCCGGATCGATCACCACTGCTGTATTTTCGTTGGTCGCCACCCGGTTGATAAACAGATCATCATCCCCGCTGGGAATATGATTGATGGAGGCAAAACCTTTGTTGCGCAGGAACAGGTCTTTCTTATACGAAAGATTACGGCCCACTCCCATATACGGAATGCCCGATAAGGCATATGACAGGTATTGGAGTGCCGTATGAAAAGTTTCAAAACGGATCAGCTTGTTAAGCAAGCCCCGGCGGCGGTGATAAGCGCCGTAACCTAATACAATTTCAATGCCCCCGGTATACGCTTCCTGCATTTTCTGAATCCAGTGTTCACTCGCAGGTACGCAATCTGCATCGGTCAGCAGCAGCACTTCATATTTGGCTTCGCGGATACCGATGGACAACGGATATTTTTTTCCGGAGATCAGTTTGGCCTCCTGGGTCAGTTCGACCACATGAAGGGATTTAAATGTTTTTTTCAACTCCTGTAAAATATACTTGGAGTCATCCAGTGAATTATCATTTACCACCACCAGTTCATGGCTGCTGCTGTATTGCTGCACCAATACCCCGGGCAGGTTTCGGGCCAGGTTTTCATCCTCATCACGGGCGCAAATGATCACGGAAACCGGATGCTGCCTGGATTGTTGTTGTTCTTTGGGTTTAAAAAAAGCAACCCGGCTGAAAAACCGGCCATAATAAAACAGCTGGATAAGGGTCAGGGCAATAAAGAAATAAAAGAGAATTTCTTCCCAGGCAATTGGTGGCATAGCGGCGAAGGTAAAGAGGTGCCGGGCTAATGCCAACATTCAGTTGGCAAAAGCTTTCCACAGCAGTAGGATAAGTAGGGCTTGCATAAGCGCTGATTTAACAGATGGTTGTAATTTTTTTGTATTTTAAGGCAGTAAATTTAATGTGCAGATAGCCGGAACCGGCTTCTGGCAATACAGCACTTAAACCTTATTCAACCTTCTAACTGTATGAAAAAGCAAGCAGTATTCCCCCTTTTTTGTTTACTATTCATCCATAGTCATGTTTTTTCACAAGGATCAGCTGAGCGGATCTTTGTGCAGACAGACCGTGATTATTATATGCCCGGTGAAACGATCTCTTTCAATGGGTTTGTCCTGTCTGATATCGATTCTGTCAGCAGCCGTAATTTGTTTGTGGAGTTGTGGGATGATTCGCTGCGGCAATTGTCGTCCATCACCCTTCCCCTGATAGATGGAGTGGGTGCAGGTGCTGTCACTATTCCCCGGGGGCTGAAATCCACTCAGTTTTTTATCCGGGCCTATTCAGATGTCACGGCCCGTCAAACACAGCCATATCAGTTTGTAAAGGCACTCTACCGGTCAGCGATGGATGTACCCGTTGCCAAAGAGCTGATTGGTGACGGGGCTCCGGTTTTTTACCCGGAAGGGGGATCCCTGGTCAATCAGGCGCTCAACCA
>DAORKK010000373.1:0-2481 GCA_035439525.1 Chitinophagaceae bacterium | reverse complement strand
GCCGGATAATCCATCACCGATCCGATCAATCCCTGTTTACGGGTGATCTCTTTATTATTCAGTTCAGCCATGGAGAGCATCTGGCTGGATTTCATATTATGGTTGAGTCCGAGCGTATGACCCATTTCATGCATGATCAGGTAATAGAGAAACTGCTTATGCATTTCTTTGATCTCTGCCGGTCCTGCATCCGTAATATCAGCAACGGTCATTCCGGTCATCAGCTGTGTTTTCAGTTCCTGTGCCATCGTGCAATTAGCCAGGTGCTGATGGTCCATGCCTGGTATGTTGAAAACAGGTGCCGGTTGATTGGCCGGTGCCCCGCTGAATAATTCGTCAATAATCGGGGTGTTACTGCCGCTAAACCATTCCACCGTAATATCAGCTCCCAGTATTTGTCCGGTTTTGGGGTTCACAAAACTGGGGCCGATAGCCCCGTAGGAGGCCTGGGCCGAAGAAACCCAACGGATCACATTGTAGCGGATATCGGCCGGATCCCAATCAGCATCATCCGGCATGATCTTCATCTGAACAGCGTTGCTGAAACCTGCTTTCTCAAAAGCCGCGTTCCACTTCAGGCCGGCTTCCACGATAGTCTGGCGGTATTCCAGCGGTGTAGTATTCTCCACCCAGTATACGATTGGCTCAACCGGATCACTGATGGCTGCGGAATGATCTTTTTTCTCCAGGTGCCAGCGGTTGATCATATCCTTATAAGGCACGGGGCTGATACTGGTCTGATCGGTAACCTGCTGCATAAAATAACCCACCCTCGGATCATCTGCCCGGGGTCTGAAATTATTAGAAGGCATTTCTATCAGGCTGTGCTGCATCCGTACACGTACATAACGGGGATCAGTAATATCCGGCCCTCCTGATACAAAAGCACCTGGATTGTCATACGCCAGGTCCACCACCACATCGGTATTGCCCGGGTAGGAGCGAATCTGGTTGTATTTTGATTTTAAGGGATTCAGTCCGCCAAGCGTAAAATTCATGCCCATCGGCATACCAGGTATATTGGCCGGACGCACTGCATCCATTTTTTCACTGATAAAAAATCCATCCGCCTGGATCAGGTATCCGGCTGAATCTTCGCCGGTTGATTTCTCAGCCAGGAATACAGCTTCCGGTTTGTCTATATTTTTTGTCTTGCTGACCGGATTATTTTCATCGTAATAAAAAGAGGTATTTACCCGCGAAAATTCAAGTTTATCGTAGGCTTTCTGCACTTTAAATACAAAGGTCGTCCGGTGCATACTCTGATTCAGAAACAGCTGGGTAGGTCCACTGATGGAAAAGCTCTGGTAGATATATTCTTTACCCAACTGTGCTTTTTTAATATAAAGCTGCACACTACCGGTAACTGTATCCTGGTATAACGTAAAAAGGCCTTCAATTTTCTTACTGCCCTTGACTTTGTCAGCTATGCCAGTTGGTTTTTTGGTTTTTACGCTATCCGTCGGAGCCGGTGGCGAAGGGGGCGCAGCCTGCTTGTTTTGTGCTACAGCAGATAGCATCGTACCTGTGGTGATCAGGATCAGAAGTGCTTTTCTATTCATATGTTGGGTTTTAATTTGAAAGGACTAACAAGAATAAGGGACAGGAAGATCAGAAAGATAAGGATTTCTATGAACGGAAGTTTTGGGGGATGAGAGCGGGCCGGCCGGGATAGTATTGTTATGGGCCGGGGAATCCAGTCTGTTTAGACATGACAATATGCGTTGAATATCCGAAATTTGCTCCCCATTGATCGTTCACTAAAATCAAAGAATGAAGCTTTTTCCCGATTCGGCGCAGGTGCAACTGGAATTTAACAAGGTCAGGGACCTGCTGGCCCTTTACTGTCAGAGCGATCATGCCCGGGCCAAAGCGCAGGAACTGCGGGTGCATACCCGGCGGGATTTTATTGAACTGGAACTCCGGCAGACACATGAATTCCGGCAGCTGACCAACCACAGTATTTATTTTCCGAATGAAGTAATCCTGAACCTCTCAAAAGAATTAAAACTGCTATCGATTCCTGGCGCCTTGCTGACTGGGGAGCAGTTTATTGCCATCCGCAAACTCTGTGAAAATACAGCAGCTATTTTCCGCTGGTTTGATAATGAACGCCGCCTGGCATATCCGGGGCTGACAAAGGTTATCAATGATACCTATTATGAAAAAGTCATTGTGGAACTCATTGACGAAGTGCTGGATGAGTCAGGACAGGTTAAGGACAATGCATCTGAAGATCTGCGGAATATCCGTATGAATCTGTACCGCAAAAGAAATGAACTCCGGAAAGTGTTTGAACGGATTGTCTCCAAACTTAATAAGCAGGGATACCTTGCTGAAATTGAAGAAAGTTTTATGAGCGGGAGAAGGGTTGTAGCGGTGTTTGCGGAGCAGAAAAGAACGGTGAAAGGGATTCTGCACGGAGAAAGTGACAGCCGGAAAACAGCCTTTGTTGAACCCGAAGAAACGATTGAACTCAAC
>DAORKK010000372.1:0-2497 GCA_035439525.1 Chitinophagaceae bacterium | reverse complement strand
CCACTGTCCAGTCTGGTCACTTTTCTGTTGAACGGAAAGGGCGCCTACTTCAACTCCTGCCTGCACTCCTCCTGATAAATGCAATTGATTAGCATGTATTTTTGGAACAAGTCCGTATGCCATACCAGCCCTGCAGATATCTATCGTTTCTTCTTTTGAAAAAAAACCGGTTTCGCAAAAAACATCAATATAATCGGCCAGCTGTTCCTGTGCAATTACAGGCAGCATTTCATTTTTAATAAGGTTGATATAACCGGAATGATTATCGCGGTACTCAGGCGGATAACTATGTGCCCCGAGAAAAGTGGCTTTTACCGGAATGGGAGATGTTTCTTTCAGTTTTTTAATGACCCGCAGCATTTTTAATTCCCCTTCCACCGATAATCCATAACCGCTTTTTATTTCTACGGCCCCGGTTCCCAAACGGATTAATTCCTGAATCCGGTTCCAGGCCATGCGGATTAATTCTGATTCGCTGGTATCATTCAGCTTCTGTGCGGAATTCAATATCCCTCCTCCCCTGGCTGCGATTTCCGCATAACTGAGTCCTTTAATTTTATCTACAAATTCTTCTTCCCGGCTGGCAGCAAAAACAAGGTGTGTATGACTATCGCACCAGCAGGGCAGGATCATCTGGCCGCTAGCATCCACTATTTCTTCCACTACTGTAAGTGATTCCGGCAATTCATCCATCAGACCATACGCAGCTATAATGCCATTTTCCACCATCAGGTAGGCGTTTTTTAATACCGGGAGATATGCCAGGGCTTTGCCCCGGAGTAACTGATCCTCTTCCCTGATATTAACCAGTTGCCGGATGTTTGTAAAAAGAGTTGCTGCCATTCCCCGCAATTTACTGGTAAAACCGATGCAGAAAAAACAAAGCCGCCAGGTAACCCCGGCGGCGATGTATAAATGTTCAGCGTTGATTAATATGGTAAGATGGCAGAGCGTGTATTACCAGCAGGGCCGGTCCATACAATTTTCATATAATAGCTGCTCGCACCGGGGCAACCAGTAGGATTACCACTCGCATCGAGTCCAAAAGTAGCAGTGGCATTAAAATAAGCGGTCCGGTGTTCAACTTTTCCGCTTCCCAGTCTGAAACTGCAATCCTGTCTGAATACCAGTGGCTGTGTAATGGCTGAAGTAAAGGAATTTCCAAAGCGGTTGGTTCCCCATTCAGCAATACCGCTGATACCATTTTCGGTATGCAAGCCGGTTACGGTGATGGCTACTCCGTTGTTATATGTAAATACTCTTTGCCGGGCTACCTGCCAGGTGCGCTGCGAATTGTTATCGAAGGTAACCGACATATTACTGCTGGTGATGGTATGAGTGATGGTATTCAGTACCGGTAAATTGATCAGCAAACCACCGCTGACATTGGTATAGGTCTGAGTTCCGTTGATGAGGATACTTTTATTATCGCTCACTCTTGTTATCCGAAGGTTCTGGAAGCTTACATTAATCTGGGCTCCTGCATTTTTCCATCTGATTCCCTGGGCCATGGAAACGACTATCACTCCGGTCCGGGTACGGTTACCGATACAGTTGGTGCCATTATATGTAATGGTGATGGTCCGCGGGTTGCTCATTGTATCCACTGCAACCGTTGCATCACAGATCAGTGATTGTATATCCTGCCCCCTGCCGGCAAAACCAGCGGTAGCATCAAGGGTCAGCACCACATCATTTGCCGCGGCATCCACTTCACCTGAGAAACGATTCTGGTCGTCGGAATGGGCGGTAGTTTCTGCAGAGTAGTCTGCCGATTCAGTATCTTTCTGACAGGAGCTGAAAGCAAACACAATGGTTGCCATAAGCAGGGCATAAACGGAAAAACGGGTTTTCATACAGTTGATTTAAATAGTGATAATATAAAGGCTGAACATAGACCAGACCTTTTGTTACAGGTTTAATCCGGACGGCCAATTATTCATGGTTTCGCAGAATAATCAATAGAAACGATGGAAAACCCCGTTTAGTACGGGGGAAATACGGCAGGAAGCATGAAAAATTACGATAAGGAGCTTTAATCGTCTTCCCATTCAATTTTGAGCTTACGACGGATCAGTTCGCCTTTGGGCTGACCATTTTCGTCGTACTCCGAAACTGCTACTATAAAGAGATAAAGCGGTGTATTGACATCCCTGAGTTTCACTACTTTTCCTTCACCGACATTATAAAGCTGACGGATCACTTTGGTACAGATTACTCTCCCACTGTCCAGTCTGGTCACTTTTCTGTTGAACGGATGTTCTGTGGTATCTGGTTTATAGAACCAATAAGACCAGCCGGTTTCACTGATATTCAGTTCACGATTGGTATTGAATTTATCTTCATCCCGGAGTTCCAGTAATTTGAGGTAAGAGAAATCACGGATAACACTTGTTTCTGTAAACCGGTAAACAGAATCCCGGATACTGGCAAAAACATAAACCCCTTCCACCGATAATCCATAACCGCTTTTTATTTCTACGGCCCCGGTTCCCAA
>DAORKK010000371.1:0-2499 GCA_035439525.1 Chitinophagaceae bacterium | reverse complement strand
GAGTACGGTGTTGGGCAGTCGCCTGAAACGGGTGGCCGAAAGAAACCGGAATCCGGTGAACCTTGCATCCGCGGATGAACTTTCGTATATAAAAGAAATCAACGCTTCCCTCGCCAGGAAAGAAAACCCCAAACCGCAGTTGAAAGAAACCAATGAAACCTACACCGCCTATTATCCTATCCTGACAGAACAATTATGTCTTCAATGCCATGGAGATATAAAAGCAGATATAAAACCAGCCACGCATTCCACTATCAACCGTCTCTACCCGGGTGATAAAGCCACCGGTTACAAACTGAACGAACTCCGAGGCATCTGGGTGGTGGAGATGAAAAAAGGAAAATAAGTTTTGCGGTGATCTCCCTGTTGTTGTCAGCAATGAGATTGTATCCATTAAACAAACATGAGAATACCCCTCTTTTTTCTTATTTTCAGGACATGAAAAAAACCATATTTCCGTTAGCAATGTCCTTGCTCCTTTTCGCTTGTCAGCAATCCAACACAGTTTCCGATCCGACGACTTCCATCAAAGAAATCGGCAATACGCTGGATTCCTTTAACCGTGCAGCGGCCCGGGCGGATTTCAATGCCTACTTTAATTATTATACGGAAGACGGTATTTTCTGCGGCACAGATGCGACGGAACGTTGGGACAAAAAGCAGTTCATGGAATGGTCCAAGCCTTATTTCGATAAAGGCAAGGCCTGGAATTTTACCGCTATCAACCGCCATATTTACATGGCCCCCGATGGTAACATGGCCTGGTTTGATGAATTACTCAGTACTCAGATGAAAATCTGCCGTGGGTCGGGTGTTGTCGTTAAATTAAACAATGATTGGAAACTGAAACAATATGTGTTATCGACCACGGTACCTAACAGCCTGGTAGATACAGTAACTATCATGAAAACAGCGGAAGAAGATTCACTGATGCGGGTGATAATGAAGAAATAACGACCGGCCAAACAAATATTTTTACAGGCAAATTAAACTTGTGCTTCTTGCCCGTGTCTTAGCCCGACCATCAATCGAACCACCATGTACCGACCAAAGACGCTTGCGATTACCGGGCTGTTGACTCTTTTTATTTTCCTGGCCTGTAAAAAGGAAACCAATACTCCGGCCAATGATCCCGTAGCGGCTGTATTAAACCTTCCCGCAACCCCTTATAATTATGCCAGTATTTCTTTGCCTGCCTATCTGAATTCGTCCCCCATTCAGGGACAAATCAATACCCCGGCCACTAACCCGATCACCAATGACGGTGCCACTTTAGGACGGGTACTTTTCTATGACAAAAATTTATCCGCCAACAATACAATCTCCTGCGCCTCTTGCCATAAACCCGAATTGGGCTTTTCCGATACCGCCTTTAAAAGCAAAGGATTCAATGGTGGCTTAACCGGTCGTAACTCGATGTCATTAATCAATGCCCGGTTTTATACCCCGGGTAGTTTTTTCTGGGATCAGCGGGCGGCCACCCTGGAAGCACAGGTAGTGGCTCCCATACAGGACCTGGTGGAAATGGGTATGACCTTACCGGCTCTGGAAACCAAACTCAGTACCCTGACTTATTATCCGCCTTTATTTAAAAAAGCTTTTGGCAACGAAACCATCAATAGCGACCTTATAGCTAAAGCCCTGTCACAGTTTGTTCGTTCCATTGTTTCTTATCAATCAAAATATGATGCGGGCCGCGCCACCCTTCCTGCCAATCCGGCTCCGGCTCCGAATGCCGTATTTGCCAATTTTACAGCCCAGGAAAACAGGGGCAAGGAATTATTCCTGACTCCCGCCAATGGCTGTGCCGCCTGTCATGGTACTGAAACTTTTGTAGCCCCCACTGAAAAGAACAATGGGATTGATATGTCTACCGTGGACCGTGGATTCGGTGCTGTGTCTAATAACCCCAATCAGGATGCCACATTCAAAGTAACCACACTCCGCAATGTGGAACTCACCGCTCCTTATATGCATGATGGCCGCTTCAAGACGCTGGAAGAAGTAGTGGAACATTACAGCACCGGGGTAAAAAATCATCCCAATCTTTCACCACAAATGAAACTGCCCAACGGCCAGCCGCGTTTACTGAATTTGTCAGCACCTGATAAAGCGGCATTGGTGGCTTTTCTGAAAACGTTGACTGACCGGACGGTAGGAACGGATATGAAGTACACAAATCCCTTTAGGTAAGTTGATAAGTTAACTGGTTGACAGGTTAACAAGGTGGTTTTCTTAGGAGATTCCCTGTCAACTTGTAAACTTGTCAATCTGTCAACTACTCATCGACTGTTCCTGATCATCTCGGGATATCCCCAGCCTTTCGCCAATGCATTCACCGCCATCGCAATCCGTTTGGTCTTTGTGGCATCCGTTTTGGCACTGTCGATCCATTTGCTGAAATAGCGTTGGTGTGATCCGGTAAGTGATTGGAAAAAAGCGTTTGCAGGTGGTTCGTCTTTCAGGCATTCGATAAAATCAGCATTAAAGACAAAATCA
>DAORKK010000370.1:0-2499 GCA_035439525.1 Chitinophagaceae bacterium | reverse complement strand
TTATTAATATCTTGAAGCGAATCTTGAATAGTTTAACACCAAAAATCAATTTTTATGGGAATGCTTAAAGAGTTTAAAGAATTTGCCATGAAGGGCAATGTCATCGACCTGGCTGTCGGTGTGGTAATCGGTGCTGCCTTTGGAGCGATCGTTGGGGCTGTTGTGGATAATATCATTATGCCTGTCGTAGGGATCATAACCGGCGGTATTAATTTTGACGCCTTGTCTTTAAAAGTCGGAGATGCGGAACTGAAATACGGCTTGGCCATTTCCGCTGCCGTGAAGTTTATTGCAATCGCATTGTTCCTGTTTATGGTTATTAAAGCCATCAATAGTACCAAAAAGAAGGAAGAAGCCGCCCCGGCAGCCCCTCCGCCCACTCCGGAAGATATCCAGCTCCTCCGCGAGATCAGGGATGCCCTGAAGAAATAAAAAATGGGGAAAAAGGGAGGTTTCCGGCCGCCCCGTTTCCCTTACTTTTGAAGTCCTGTTTAACAACAGGACTTCCTTTTTTTTGACCTAAACCGCAACCGCGTGCAGAACCCGTCGTATCAGATTAAATTGCCCCAGTTTGAAGGCCCTTTCGACCTCCTTTTATTTTTTATTGAAAGGGACGAACTGGATATCTATAATATTCCTATTACCCGTATTATCAACGACTTCATGGATTATATCCACCAGAGCGGGGAACTGAATATCGAACTAAGCAGTGAGTTTATCCTCTTCATTTCAACCCTGATGCGGATCAAGGCCAAAATGCTCCTGCCCCGGAAAGAACTTGATGCCCAGGGTAATGAAATTGACCCCCGGGAAGAACTGGTCAATAAAATCCTGGAGTACAAACGGTTCAAAGAAGCCTCCGCGGAAATGGCCGAAATGGAAGCCGTACGGATGCTGATGGTGAAAAGAGGAAATATTCAAAAGGAACTCTCCCAGATCGGGGAGGAAGACAGTGAGGGTACGGAGATCCAGAATATCACCCTCTTTAAACTGATGAAGTCCTTCGAAAAAGCCATGCAGAAGTACAGTGACCGCCTGAATAAGCCGGTACACACGGTTGTTTCATACAACTATACCATGGAGCAAAGCCGGGATGAAATGCTCAGCCTCGCCCGCGAAGAAAAAACCCTCGCTTTTGAACGGATATTTGAACGCAGTGCCAACCGGGTACAGGCTATCTTCCTGTTTCTTTCCCTGCTGGAACTCGTACAACAGAAATTCTTAAAAATCATGATCGGGGAAGGAAAGAATAATTTTATTATCGAGTTTATTGAACCCGATGAGCGACTGACCGAACTTGACGAACAAATCCAACCATAAATTTTTTAACCTCATTTAATTTAAACACATGAAAAGTTTTGCAACCGCGAATTGGAAAGGAACCGGAAAAGAAGGAAATGGCACCCTGTCCTCTAAATCAAAAGTGCTCGAAAACACGGCTTACGACTTCAGAAGCCGCTTTGAAGACGGAACCTTTACCAATCCCGAAGAACTGGTGGCAGCCGCCCATGCCGGTTGTTTCTCCATGAAACTGAGCTTTGTCCTGGGTGCAGCCGGCTTTACCCCGGACAAAATCGATACTAAATGTACAATCACCCTTGAAGCAGGTGCCGTTACCAACAGCCACCTGGAAGTGACCGCCACTGTTCCGGGTATTGATGCCGCTAAATTTGCGGAGTGTGCAGCGGAAGCCAAAGTAAACTGTCCTATTAGTAAGCTGCTGAGTACAGAAATTACCATGGAAGCCACCCTGGCCTGATGAATCTTGAGGTGCAGGTCTGCAGGGGGTTGATGAACAGGAATTAACCACTTTTAAATAAACCGACATGAAAATTTTATTTCTCGCCCTGTTGCTGACCTGCAACTTTGTTTTATCCGCCCAGCAAACCAGTGCCGGCATGAACGGAACCCAACGGCGGATGGAAGTATATAGCTGGGCCGAACGTCCGGAAGAAAAGGTGGAATTTGATCTCCAGAAAATGTTCCTGGACCAGCAATGGATGCCCGGTATTGTCAGTTTCAAAAGTGGCCGCCCGGCGATGGCTGTTCCGCTGATTCTGGACATGCATAACAATACTCTCTACTATCTCCAGGGTGCAGTGATCATGGAATTTGTTGATACCGTCAGCCAGTTCCTCATCCGGGTGCCTTCTAAGAAAGACAGTATCCTGATGAAGTTTAAATGCCAGTTACCTGCCATCCAGACCAACAACTCCGAGACTTTTTATGAAGTACTGGTAGACGGAAATATTAAATTACTGAAATGCAGGGCCAAGTCCATCCTGCTTTTTAAAGACAAAAATCTGCCGGAAGAAATCAAACAGCTCTATTTTGCAGAACTGCCCGGTAACAAACTGGTGTTGATTCCCATGGATGCAGATGGAATCAAAGAGAAATTACCTGACTACACTACCGAGATCACAGCAATCCTTAAGAAAGAGCATATTAAACTGAAGAACGAAAATAAACTGGCTGAGTTATTCGTACACCTGAATAACA
>DAORKK010000369.1:0-2512 GCA_035439525.1 Chitinophagaceae bacterium | reverse complement strand
CGTTCCCCATCCCGCCAAATAATAAATGCGCGGCCCGGAGGCCACGCATAGCATGACCCGTACATTTTCAACGGTCGCCAAAGGCGACAGAATAAAGTTTCAAAGCAAATATGCTTTGAACGCTGACGGACAGCCCCTTATTTTTTTGAGTATCTCTTTTACAAGGAAATTTGTCTTTTCCCCGGCATCGAGCCCTGTTGATACCTGCTACTGCAGTTGATAAGTTAACTGGCCTGCCTGCTGGCTGAAGCAGGTTGAAAGGTTGACAAGGTAGTCTCCTAAGAAAACCCTCTTATCAACCTATCAACCCGTCAACTTTTCAACCTCTCCCCCCAATTCAGTAAATTAGCCTTTGAAACCTGCCACCCCACTCATGGAACGCAAACGACTCATACGAATTACCAATAACCGGATTTTTCTTACATCGGATATGAGTCTGCCCTTGTCGCAAACCAGTTTGCCAGGTGAGTATATCAGTTTTCGGACACATGATGATATCTTCTTTGAAATCGAAGGGGATTATGACAAAGACAAACAGGAAATTACCGTTAAGGTGGTTGACTACCATCCATCAGATACAAAACGATTCGATGTACAGCTCGCAAAAGCCCCGGTACGTTTTATACAGTTTGCCCCACTGAGCTGGCAGCGCATAGAGCGATACCTCGCCAGCTATACGATGAAGGCCTTATTGAAAAAGAACATAGTTTTCGAAGAGACCGGTTATATCCGGGTCAACGAAAAGACGGCTTCTTCCTTCGGTACTGCCCTTGACCGGGGAAGTAAAGCTGCAGAAGGAGCTGCCTCATCTTTTTCGGAACAGGAGGCGGGTTACACGACGAACGTACAGCAAAATCCGGTTATTGAAACGATTAAGGAAGAAGCAAAAATCTATTTCAAGGACGCGGTATTTGAACTGGGATTTATTTCATTTCCTTACAAATCTAAAGCGCTTAAAGAAAAATGCAACCTGAAGATTGAGAATCACTATCTGTTGCCGGAGTTCAATGCGATCCGTAATTATTTTCCTAAGGCATTGGGCGGAAAGAAGCAGTTTTCCATAAAAGTCAGGTTTACACTGACGGATAAAAAGGTAACGGATACCCTGACTACCTCCCCGGTGATCGATCGCATCAACGAAGACCTGCTGGACAGTGTCAAACGCTTGCGGATTTCAGGACTTACGAAGACACCGTTGCAAATAGCGGTGGATAAATCACTTTTTTCATCGGCAGATATATTTGATTCCTTTAAGGAGGAGGAAAAGGAGGGGAATGTATTCAATCAGTCGGAGCAGGATATTTTAAATATGTTAATTGAAGCCGGTAATATCCGGAATGTCCGTCAGCTGCAGTACCTGTCAGGTTCAAAACATTCAGCCAGGCATAAATTGCGGTTTACCTTAAAGCCCAACTTCGGCTTCCTGTTTTTCATAGAAGGCGAGACCAAAAATCATTTCTGCTGGGAATTGCTCAACTCGCATGCCACGTATCTCTGGTCATTCGATAAGATGGAGTCAGATATAAAATGGCAATATAAGCGGATTGAGGAGATCATCAATATCATCCGGGATATGGGCCGTGAAAACTACAAACAGCAATACCGAAATAACCCGGCCGGAAGCGATTTGATTTTCAGCAGCATCGATCACCGGGACGCCGGCTCTGCGCTGAAGGATGGCTTTGTGGAGTGGCAGCATCGGTTGAGGGAGCGGTTGGTGTAGTGGGTTTAAAATTTCAAAGCAACTAAGCTTTGAAAACCCAAATCCAAGAATTATACAAAAAAGATTGTTTCTAAATATGGAAACAATTTCTACTTTTGAATTCTACGATGAAGTCATATAAAACTTCAATCCGAAAAAATAATCATCATGGCAAAAAAAGTGAAACTGTATACCCTTTCCGATATGAAAGATGAGTTTGTCGGCAAGCCCGAAACACCAAAAAGTGTTCGGTTTGAGTATGAACTCAGTATGGAGGTATTGGGCTACATGATCAAAAAAGCCAGGCAGGAACGAAACCTGACACAGGAACAACTGGGTGAATTGGTCGGTGTACAAAAAGCACAGATCTCAAAACTCGAAAGCAGTGCCAACAGTGCCACGATCGGTACCATTCTAAAAGTATTTAAGGCCCTGAAGGCCGAAATATATTTCAATGTGAAAATGGAAAATAAAAAGCTGCAGTTAACCTGACAGGCGTTTAATGATGGAACAGCCCCATCGGGGCGGCCTGTTAGTAGCCCAAGGTGGTGCAGGTGGTTCATCAAGCCCCATCGGGGTGGCCTGTTTATTTCACGGTAAATAACATTCATTTCACCAGCCCCAGCGGGGCGAAATATCATTAGCCCGTAATGCAGCAAGATGCCCACCGAGCCCCGTTAGGGGTGAAATATTTGTAGCCCGGATAAAATCAGGGTTCAAATTCATCCCCCATTCCGCATCTTCCAATATTGAATGCGCGGCCCGGAGGCCACGCATAGCATGGCACGGGCATTTTCAACGGTCGCCAAA
>DAORKK010000368.1:0-2555 GCA_035439525.1 Chitinophagaceae bacterium | reverse complement strand
GACCGCGCCAGGCTGGTTTTGGTGAAAAGCGAGTCAACGCCGAAAAGTTTTTGAACAGGATCATTATAGAGATGGTTCCCGGCTCGCTATAAGTCCGGGTAAAGTAATATGAATTGGGGATTTTATCATAGGATGTAGAAGGAGGAATAGATGCTTACCCGCTACTTATGCCTGCTGGTAAACCCTTTTTTTTGCTGATAGCACATATGGCCTGATCCGGACTTCAGGAAATTGAACAAGCCGGTTTGTGTATCGTAAACATAAAATTAACAAATGCGAATTTTAGTAGTATGGGTTTTGCTTGCCGGATATCAGGCAGCTGTAGCTCAGGATATTCCATCATTTAAATTTGGTAGGATAAAAGCGGAGGAGATAAGTACCAGGGTTTATCCAATAGACAGTAATGCATCCGCTGTCATTATTGCCGATATTGGGTCAAGTAAGGTGAAAGGCAACAGCAAAGGTTGGTTTTCACTTGAATTTAAGTTCTACAGACGTATTCATATTTTAAAAAAATCAGCATTTGATTGGGCTACAATCGAAATTCAGCTTTATACTGATGGGGAGAATGTGGAAGAACTTGATGATGTAAAGGCGGTAACATATAACGTTGAAAATGGGAAAGTAGTAGAGACGGAGCTGAATGCAAAGTCCGCTGTATTTAAAGAAAAACTGGACAAAAATACCGTGCTGAAACGATTTACATTGCCTAATGTGAAGGAAGGTTCAGTTATAGAATACTCCTATACAGTCACGTCCGATTTTCTGTTCAATATACAACCCTGGAATTTTCAGGGAGAAATTCCCAGGCTCTGGAGTGAATATACCGTTTCGCTTCCCCCATTTATGAATTACATGCTCATTCAACAGATAAGCAGGCCTTATCACCTGAGTGATGCAAAAGAAAAAGCGGAAATCTATCTGGTGGATGCCAAGCGCGATATTGGGCCAGCCATTACTAAAACAGACCGGTTTAATATCAGCTGTATGGTGACAAATTACAGGTGGGGAATGAAGGATGTACCAGCATTCCGGGCAGAGGCATATACCAGCTCACCGATGAATCATATTGAACGACTTGAGTTCCAGCTGGCCGGTTACCAGGAACCCCTGACTGTGCAAAAGATACTTACAACCTGGCCTGATATGACTGAACGACTGATGAAAAGAGATGACTTTGGGGCAACATTGAAATCTGCCGCTTCTTACTGGCCTGTGGAGCTGGAGCAAGAAGTAAAGACGGCAAAATCGGAAACGATGATCGCCAACAGGATATTCAGCTATATCAGGGATCATTTTACCTGTACTGATTATTCCCAACTGTACCTCCAGGATCCGCTTAAGAAGATTGCTGAAAGAAAAGCCGGGGGGGTAGCTGAAATTAATTTACTGCTCACTGCATTTTTAAAGCATGCAGGTCTGCAGGCAGACCCGGTAATTCTTAGTTCAAGGGGGCATATGTTTGTAAACGACCGTTATCCGGTAGCCAGCCGGTTCAATTACGTTATTACCCGTGTCTTTGCTGACGGGAAGGAATATTTGCTGGATGCCAGCCGGCCATTAATGGGTTTCGGGAAGTTGCATTATGCTTGTTTCAATGGCAATGCCCGGGTAGTTGATGCCACTGCTGCACTTGTCAGCCTGCAACCTGACATGAATACAGAACTCTCCAGGACCAATGTTATTCTATCCATGGCAGGCAATGGAAAATGGACCGGTATTATAAATAAGCAATGCGGTTATTTTTATTCAGAAGAGGTCAGGCAGAAGATGAGAAATGACAAGAATGAAGAAATGCTGAAGACTCTGACAGCATTGTACAGTAATACGGTATCAATAACGGATCTGACTGCTGATTCATTGAGAAACCTGGAAGAGCCTGTTACTTTACATTATGTTTTGGGTTTTGAATCTGACACAGGCACCCGGATATACATAAACCCGGTTTTGGGTGGAACCCTGAAACAGAATCCCTTTAAGTCTTCGGAAAGGAAATACCCGGTTGAAATGCCTTACCGGCACAATGAATTGTATAGCCTGAGCATGGAATTGCCTGCGGGTTTAAGTGTTGATGAACTTCCCAAGCCGGTTACTTATAAAATGAATGCTCAGGGTGATGCTGTGTTTGAATATAAGATCAGTCAGTCAGGTCAGTATCTCAATATGCAGTACCGGCTCGAAGTTAAAAGAGCAAATTTTACACGCTGGGAATACGATTTGCTCAGGAATTTTTTTGGCATGGTGGTCTCCAAACTGGAAGAACAGATCGTTTTAAAGAAAAATTAGCACCGTTGGTACTATACCTGATCTTTTGGAAATACCGGTTATGTCACCAGTATTGGGCCAGCTGATGTATTATTCCTCTTTGATGATCAGACCAGCCACAAAACAATGCAATTACATAACAAGGATTTTCATGATCCGCATTTTCTATCCCACGATTATACGAGTGATGAGTATATCAGCCAACGATATACCCTTTTACGCCCATTGATTATTGACAGGTTGATTTCAGTTGCTCATCAATCACCGCTTTTAACTGGAGATACGCTTCG
>DAORKK010000367.1:0-2595 GCA_035439525.1 Chitinophagaceae bacterium | reverse complement strand
CCGGTATCCTCACACATCAGGAGTTTGGAAAACTGGACAAATTTTGTGTCGTCCACCAACATAAACATCAGGTCCTTCCCGAGTTTGAGGGTTTGTTGTACACTCTGGCTCAGCCGGGCCCTCAGGTCATCCGTAACCTGTAAGCGATCCACCACCAATTCAATATCGTGAATCACATAACGGTCCACCTGCATCTTCGGTACCAGGTCTTTGATCTCCCCATCCACCCGCACTTTCAGGAATCCTTTCTTACGTACATCTTCAAAAAGCTCCCTGTAGTGGCCTTTACGTCCCCGGACCATGGGAGCCAGTAAGGCAATCTTTTTGCCTTTATATTTTTTAAAGATATTATCTACAATCTCCTCTTCACTCCATTTTACCATCCGCTTTTTGGTATTGTAAGAGTAGGCTTCTCCAATACGGGCATAAAGCAGCCGGAGAAAATCATAAATCTCCGTAACGGTGCCAACGGTGGATCGGGGATTTTTATTGGTGGTTTTTTGTTCAATGGAAATCACCGGGGAAAGTCCCGTGATCTTGTCTACATCCGGCCGCTCCATATCGCCGATAAACTGCCGGGCATAAGCGCCGAAGGTTTCCATATAGCGGCGTTGTCCTTCTGAATAAATCGTATCAAAAGCCAGGGAGGATTTACCACTGCCACTGATACCGGTGATCACCACCAGTTTATTCTTGGGGATGGATATATCAATATTCTTCAGGTTGTGCACCCTTGCCCCATAAACTTCAATGGTCTCGGGTTCCTGTACCACAACAGGAGTTTCTGGTAGTTTACTCTTTGCCATAACGGGAAACGAAGATAATGATTCGGTGGGCTCCCGCTCTAACTGCTGACAGAGCGGATTGGCCTTTCCCCCGGTTCCTGCATCAAAAACAGGAGAAAAACGCCAAAGTTTTCGAAGTTATCCACAAATATTTACTCTGGCACAGTATTTTGAAGTAATGTCCGAGTACCAATTAAATCATTAAAAAATTTCTCTTATGAAAAAGACCATTATGATAATGGGTGGATTTGTGTTGTCTTTACTTTCCATAACCGTCAGTGCCCAGGATCCCTGGGATGCAAAGAAAAACCCAACGGTAGATTCTATTTCGGCACTGTATCGCGATAAGATTGTAACGGCACCGGCACCCCCTACACGTGAAGACATATTTCCGGTGATCGGGAAATACGAATCAGCCATGAATACGGATGCTGCATCTATCAGTATCTCTATTGACGAACAAAACAAAGGCATTGCCTGGATTGAAGGACTGCCCCAGGGTCGTGTGAAAGCCATGCTTAGAAAATCTCCGGCTACCTATAAAATACCGGCACAGAAAACAGCGGAAGGAAATGAAGTGGCGGAGGGCACCCTGATCTATGATAAACTGACCAATACCCTTCGTATCTGCCTGGGTAAAGCATATAACGCTGAAGACCCGGGAGCGGCTTTTGTTCCGGTTGAAGAACCCGTTGTGAGCACTGTCAAAAATTCAAAGTCAAAAAAACCCGTGGTTCCCAAAGCCTGGATCTATACAGGTACTAAACTGTCTAAAGAGACAGCCATGAATTAAACAACTATAGGACGGTTTCATACACAGTAACAGGAAAAGGCTGCCGTTTGAAAAAACGGCAGTCTTTTTTATTCCTTAAAATAATTTGGATGCTGCTCCGGCCCGTTCTACTTTAGCAGCAAATACGTGCCATGTTTGGTTTATTCAAAAAGAAAAACAATCCTGAGACAGTAACGGTAACCGATAAAGTGGTGATCAGTGAGCCCGCCAAACTGGCTGTATTGCTGGAAGCCTGGAATAAACAACCGCAATCAGTAATCGTGTGCTGGTTTGAGGAAAGCCTTGAAAAAATCACGGCTTATATGAATGAACATAGCGCTGCAACGGTTCCGGTATTGCTTGTCCGCGATGCCCTGACCGCACAACGGGCAGGCAGAACGCCCATTTTTGCAGAGCATTATCCCCTCCTGAGTAAAGAACAGGAGGCCTTCCGGGCCATGCACCTTGAAAAAGCTGTGGTCTATTCTTCTTTACGTGAACCATTGTTCAACCAATTCGGCGGAGAAAGAATTATCCAGGTCATGGTACAACTGGGAATGAAGGATAATGAACTGATAGAACACAGTATGATCAGCAGCGCCATCCGGAAAGCCCAGGATAAGATCGAACAAAAGACAGCCCTGGACCACCTGGCCCGATCCCAGGAAGAATGGATTGAAAAAAATTACAAACCCTGAAACCCTTGACCACAAGGGGTTTTATAAGATTAGCGAACACCTGTTTGCCTCTTGACACGGTTTTTGTTTTTTAAATTACCAACCTGTTGTATATTTGCAGCAGTTCTTTAATGTACTTATCAAGAAAGGCAGAGGGTAATGGCCCGATGAAGCCTTGACAACCTCTCCACTTCCTTCCTTCGCATCCTTCGATAAACTCAGGATGACAAAGAAGCTCAGAAGACAGTGGAAAAGGTGCCAACTCCATCCCGTTCATACGGGAAAGATAAGCCAGATATATAGCTTCTAAATAGTCTTCAAGATATTCAAAAGCTCATCTGTTTTATCGGGTGAGCTTTTT
>DAORKK010000366.1:0-2605 GCA_035439525.1 Chitinophagaceae bacterium | reverse complement strand
GTTAAAACAGTATCTTTTTTTTCAGCTACCGGGGCGGCAATCCCCTCCGGCCATTTAACTGGTTCTCTTTTCACTTGATTGTTTTTACAGGAAAGGGCCAGCAGTGCAATACTGAGGCACCCGATGAATGCGGTTTTCTGCATATACTTATTTAAGTACTGGAAAGTACGAACAATGACCGGAAATAAAAAAGCCCTTTGGATAAAGGGCTTTAAAACATTTTCGAATGGATTTATTTATCAGTTACCAATCCGGCCACCAGGTATTCCCTGTTGAGGCGGGCGATATTCTCGATGGAAATGCCTTTGGGGCAAACCGCTTCACAGGCTCCTGTATTGGTACAGGCGCCAAATCCTTCTTTATCCATCTGGGCCACCATATTCAGGGCACGGCTTCTTCTTTCCGGATGTCCCTGCGGCAGGAGCGACAGGTGGGTAACTTTTGCGGAAAGGAAAAGCATGGCAGAAGAGTTCTTACAGGCTGCAACACAGGCGCCACAACCGATACAGGCGGCAGCTGCAAATGAAGCATCGGCCAGGTCTTTATTAACGGGGATGGCATTGGCATCAACCGGACTTCCGGTATTGACAGATATATATCCTCCGGCCTGAATAATACGATCAAAGGAAGAACGGTCTACCATCAGGTCCTTGATCACCGGGAAGGCATTGGCTCTCCAGGGTTCAATCACGATCGTGTCGCCATCTTTATAGGCACGCATATGGAGCTGACATACGGTGTTCTGTTGCCAGGGGCCATGCGGACGTCCGTCGATATACATGGAGCACATACCACAAATACCTTCGCGGCAGTCATGATCAAATGCGATCGGGTCATGCCCTTCGCGGATCATTTCCTCATTGAGCACATCGATCATTTCGAGGAAAGACATTTCAGAAGAAATGTTTTTTACCTGATAAGTCTCGAACCGGCCTTGCTCATTCGCATTTTTTTGTCTCCAGACTTTCAGCGTGAGATTCATTGAATACTGCTCCATAATAATGAATTAATCAATTCGACAATTCGGCAATTCGACAATTAGCGCGCCTTACTGGTCGAAATTATTTTTGTTATTATTTTATCGATTTCATGTAATTTTTCAACAAGATTTCTGCAATCAGGATATAGTTTCGATTCATTGCAAAGCACTAACCAGTATTTTGTTTCCTCAACTTCTTTTGCTGCAATCTTAAACTTATGAACAAAATCTGCTTTACTTTCAGCATTTTGAGCTTCATGTACATTTGCACCAATTGAAGTAGCCGATCTCAATAACTGCTTTGCAATAACATATTTTTTACCCAATTCAAGCAATTCAACATACTCAATTACCAGAAGTGAAAACTCAACTGCTTTTCTTAAAATAATATTCTCCTTTTGATCCTGCATTGTCGAATTGTCGAATTGTCAAATTGCCTGAATTTCTACTTATAACTCCGTTGCGTTGGTTTTGCCACATCAAAATTCAACGCCTCCTTATGTAATTCCCAGTTGCTTTCACCCTTGAATTCCCAGGCCGCCACATAGGCAAAATTGGCATCATCCCGCATGGCTTCCCCTTCTTCAGTCTGGCTTTCTTCGCGGAAGTGACCGCCACAACTTTCATTGCGGTTGAGTGCATCCTTACACATGAGCTCACCCAGTTCGATAAAGTCAGCTACGCGGCCGGCTTTATCCAGTTCAGGATTCATTTCATTAATGGTACCTGGAATTTTCACATCGCTCCAGAATTCTTTTTTGAGTTGCTGGATTTCCACAATGGCCTCCTGAAGTCCTTTTTCATTCCGGGCCATACCACATTTCTCCCACATGATTTTTCCAAGACGTTTATGGAAACTTTCCACGGTCTGGTTCCCCTTAATATTCATCAGCGTACTGATCCGGTCAGCCACGGCTTTTTCTGTTTCCACAAAAGCCGGATGATCCGTCGGGATGGGTTTAGTCGCAATCTCGTCTGCCAGGTAATTACCGATCGTATAGGGAATCACATAATAACCATCGGCCAGTCCTTGCATCAGGGCAGAAGCGCCAAGGCGGTTAGCACCATGATCACTGAAATTGGCTTCACCCAGTGCATAGAGGCCTTTTACATTTGTCATCAGTTCATAATCCACCCACAAGCCACCCATGGTGTAGTGAACCGCCGGATAAATCCGCATCGGCACTTCATATGGATTTTCCCCGGTGATCTTTTCATACATATCAAACAGGTTACCATATTCTTCTTTCACGACTTCTTTACCAAGCCGGATCAGGGTTTCCATATCCGGATTATCAATACCATGTTTATTGGCTTCCGCCTTTCCGTATTTGTTGATCAGGTTATATTTGAAATCCAGGTAAACGGCTTGTCCCGTAGTTCCGACACCATAACCGGCATCACATCTTTCCTTGGCAGCGCGGGAGGCTACGTCACGGGGTACCAGGTTACCGAAAGCCGGGTACCTTCTTTCCAGGTAATAATCTCTTTCTTCTTCGGGAATATCGTTGGGTTTGCGTTTATCGCCTTGTTGTTTGGGCACCCATATCCGCCCGTCATTCCGTAAGGACTCAGACATCAGGGTCAGCTTACTCTGATGATCACCACTCACCGGAATACAGGTAG
>DAORKK010000365.1:0-2647 GCA_035439525.1 Chitinophagaceae bacterium | reverse complement strand
AATGCATACCGCTCCCGGACATGAAGTGGTGGAAATGGGACTGGTGAAACTTTATCGTATCACCGGTAAAATTGAATACCTCAATACTGCGAAGTTTTTCATTCTCGAAAGAGGAAATTATAAGGGCTATGATCCGAAGAACAAGGATCCCTGGAAAAACGGGGCTTACTTTCAGGATCACTTACCGGTAGTACAACAACGTGAAGCCGTAGGTCATGCCGTAAGAGCGGGTTATCTCTACGCTGCTGTGGCTGATGTGGCGGCCTTAACCGGTGATAAAGATCTGCTGAAGGCCATCGACAGTATCTGGCTCAATATGGTGGGTAAAAAAATCTATGTACAGGGTGGAGCTGGAGCAGTAGGAGCGGGTGAACGTTATGGCGAGAATTATGAACTGCCCAACAGCACGGCCTATAACGAGACCTGTGCCGCTATTTCCAATGTGTACTGGAATCAGCGCATGTTCCAGTTGCACGGCGAATCCAAATACGTGGACCTGCTGGAGAAAATATTATACAATGGATTGTTATCCGGGGTAGGACTCGATGGTAAATCCTTCTTTTATACCAATGCCATGCAGATCCGGCATAATTTCAAGCATAGTGATATGGAAGCCAGTCGCAGTGGCTGGTTTGAATGCAGTTGCTGTCCCACGAATGTCTGTCGCCTCCTGCCCTCCGTTCCCGGTTATATGTATGCGCAAAACGGAAACGATGTTTATGTAAATCTCTTTGCAGCCAGTGTGGCGACCTTGCCCATCGGTAAAAAATCACTGGTGATCGAACAGCAGAATAATTATCCCTTCAATGGGGATTTGAAATTCATCGTGCAGTCAAAGGATAAACTGGCTTTCACGATGAAGATCCGTATTCCGGGTTGGGCGAGACAGGAAGCCATTCCTTCTGACCTCTATTCCTTCCGTACGAATAAGAAAGAAGAGATCGTCATCAATATCAACGGCGCACCGGTAGCTTATGCTATGGACAAAGGCTATGCCGTCATTACCCGCGAGTGGAAGAAAGGCGATAAAGTGAAAATGAACCTGCCAATGAATGTGCAGCGTGTGTACAGCAATGATAATTTAAAAGACAATAAAGGACTGGTGAGTCTGCAGCGGGGACCGTTGACCTACTGCGCCGAGTGGACCGATAACAATAACCGCACGTCCAACCTGGTATTGCCTCCAACGGCGAACCTGGTGCCGGAGTTCAAAGCGGATCTGCTCAATGGCGTGACCGTATTGAAAGGCGAAGCCATTGTGATAGAAACCGGGAAAGATAATTTATCCGTGAGCAGTCATACCCAACCATTCGTGGCCATTCCCTATTATGCCTGGGCCAACAGGGGGAAAGGGGAGATGAATGTCTGGCTGCCCGAGACCATCAAAGACCTATCGATCATCGCACAATAATTTATGAAGAAAAAATACCTGCTGATTGCAGCACTTGCATTAGGAACGACGGCTGTTGCACAAACACTTGAATGGCCCAAGGTCACGCCTACCACCAAACCCTGGACCCGCTGGTGGTGGGAGGGCAGTGCGGTGAACAAGACCGACCTGACCTGGAACCTCGAAGAATACCAGAAAGCCGGATTGGGTGGCGTAGAGATCACACCCATCTATGGCATTCATGGGGCCGAAGCACAGTTCATTCCCTTTCTCAGCAAGCAGTGGATGGATATGCTGCAGCATACCTTGAATGAATCCAAACGACTGAAACTCGGGGTAGACCTGGCCAATGCCACCGGCTGGCCCTTTGGCGGTCCCTGGGTTACGGATGCGGATGCCAGCAAGAGTGTATTCTATAAAACTTATACGGTAAAACAGGGTGAACAACTCAATGAACCGGTGGAATACAAACGGGAAGCTTTTGTCCGCACCGCAAATTATAAATCCGTTTCGGCAGATACCTTGTTGCAACCCGTATCCGCCAATAAAAACTTACAGGCCCTTGCGCTGGACCAGATCCAGTATGCAGGCAAATTACCCTTGCTGGCCCTGGTGGCCTTCGACGGCGGGAAGTCTGTAAATCTTACCAGCAAGGTAGACGCCATTGGTAAACTCAACTGGATCGCACCGGAAGGCACCTGGACCTTGTATGCCTTGTTTAGCGGACTGCATGGCAAGATGGTTGAACGCGGGGCTCCCGGTGGCGAAGGCTATGCGATCGATCACTTCTCCAAACAAGCCGCCACGAATTATTTCAAGCCCTTTGATAAAGCCTTTAAAGGCTACGACCTCAGTTATCTCCGCGGCTATTTCAACGATTCGTATGAAGTGGATGATGCCAGGGGACAATCCAACTGGACGCCTGATTTCTTTGAACAGTTTAAAAAACGCAAGGGCTACGACCTGCGCAATCAGTTGCCCGCCTTATTCGGAAAAGCGGATGCGGAACTGAACAGCAAAGTGATCTATGACTACCGTTCGGTGATTGATGAACTCATTCTTTACAATTTCACCCATGTGTGGAAAGACTGGGCCGGTAAACAAAAGAAGATCGTGCGAAACCAGTCACACGGTTCTCCTGCCAATACCCTCGACCTCTACAGCGTGGTGGATATTCCCGAGACTGAAGGCACGGATGTACTGCGGTTTAAGTTTGCTTCCTCCGCGGCCAATGTCACCGGCAAGCAACTCATAGCT
>DAORKK010000364.1:0-2651 GCA_035439525.1 Chitinophagaceae bacterium | reverse complement strand
GCCTGGCCCGGACAGATTGATTTCCGGGTGGCAGAAACGCCCATTTTTATTCCCCGTGACTTCACCAATAAAGTCATTGATGCCTGTGAAAATATCGTGGACATCATCATTGATCCCAAATTCAAAGAACTGACCCGGAACGCCATCCCGGAAAAAGTAAAGGTACCCGGAGAAAATGCGCATTCGCATTTTATCGCTTTTGATTTTGGCATCTGTATTAATGAAGAAGGGGCATATGAACCCCAGCTGATCGAGATGCAGGGCTTCCCTACTCTCTTTGGTTATGAAGTACTGCTCGATGATGTCTATTCCCGGCACTTCCCGATACCTGAAGGATACAGCAGCTATCTCGGTGGACATACCCGCGAAAGCTACCTGCGGCTATTGAAGGAAATTATCGTTGGAAACCATGAACCGGAAAATGTGATATTGCTCGAGATTTTCCCGCGCAAACAAAAAACAAGGATCGACTTTTATTGTACCGAAGAATACACCGGCATCAAAATGGTCTGCCTGACCGAACTGATCAAAGAAGGGAAAAAGTTGTATTACCTCAATGAGGGGAAGAAAACGGAAATCAAACGGATCTATAACCGGATCATTTTTGATGACCTGCAGCAACAAAGTCCGGAAGTACAGGAAAAAGGACAGCTGATACTCGAAGAACTCGATGTGGAATGGTGTCCGCATCCCAACTGGTTTTACCGGATCAGCAAATACACGTTGCCCCTGATCAGGCATCCGTATGTTCCACCCACCTTTTTCCTGAATGAAATAAAACAGTTACCGGCCGATCTGGAGAATTATGTACTTAAACCCCTGTTCTCTTTTGCCGGACAAGGCGTGATCATTGATGTAACGCAGGCAGATATTGATAAGGTGAAAGATCCGGAGAACTGGATCCTGCAGAAAAAGGTTAAATATGCGGATGTGATTATCACCCCCGATATACCGGCCAAGGCCGAGATCCGGATTTTTTATTTCTGGAAAGATGGGGACTTAAGACCTGTACCCACTAATAACCTCGCAAGACTCAGTAAAGGTAAAATGGTGGGCGTCCGTTATAATAAAGACAAAGAATGGGTGGGTGGCTCATTTTGCCTGTTTGAATCGCACTGAAAATAGATTAAATAGATTTTACATGCAACAAATCAAAGATTGCAAACCGAAAGACCTTGCACCCGGACTGACCGGTTATTATGCACATGGAACAAATATGACCCTTGGACTGGTGGAAATTAAAAAAGGCAGTGACCTGCCGCAACACCAGCATCCGCACGAACAAATTACTTATATACTCGAAGGGCAACTGGACATGACCATTGGCGGCAAACTTTGTCCCCTCACTGCCGGCATGTACTACGTGATCCCTTCCAATGTATGGCATGGGGCGGTCGCCATTACCGATTGTAAAGTGATCGATGTTTTCAACCCTGTAAGAGAAGATTACCGATGACCCACTACCTGATTATACCCGGACTTGGAAATTCGGGGCCGGCCCACTGGCAAACCTGGTTTGAAAAAACGGTTCCGGATTGCAAAAGAATTGAACAAAAGGAATGGGATGCTCCGGCCTTAGCTGATTGGCTGACGGCAATCGATCATGCGGTGTCTGCACTTGATCCTTCTTCCGTTGTACTGATCGGCCATAGCCTGGGTTGTTCCACCATTGCACACTGGGCAAAACATTCCGGCAAAATCATCAAAGGCGCGATGCTGGTGGCACCGAGTGATATTGAAGCGCCGGTGTATACTTTCCCGGCCACCGGTTTCACCCCGATCCCGCTGGATATGATCCCCTTCAAAACAATCGTAGTAGCCAGTAACAATGACGTTTGGGTATCCGCCGAAAGAGCCCGTTATTTTGCCGATTGCTGGGGCAGCGAATACATTAATATCGGCGATGCCGGTCATATCAATGCCGATGCCGGATTCGGCCCCTGGGAAGAAGGGAAGAAAATGCTCGGAAAAATCTGAACGTATGCTAATGAAGCGCATCACTATTTATTACCTCGCTATCCTGCTGCTCATGCTGTCCTGTTCCAACCATTCAGCAATGAATAGTCAGGGCCAGCTTTTGAAAATAGAAGCCGAATTGAGCGCTTTCGGGGTTGAATCGGATCATTTTCCCAACATTACAGGTATTGTTGACTTCAGCGCCGACAGCAGTTATTTTTATAAAAACTACTACAACCCCGCATACAAAGCCAGTTCGTATGTTTTATCAAGGGAAACAATCGATTCACTACATATCCTGATAAATCAGGCAAACTTCTCCAAACTGGATACACTGTATGAACCCAAGGCACTCGATCAGCCCGCTTCTACGCTCACCTTTGTATGGAGTACCAGAAAATATAAAATCGTGGATAACGGATTACAAGGTGCACCGGTTTTAGAAAAAATCTATCGACTGATTTATAAATACTGATTTTGACTGACAGGCGAATCACTTTGCTGTGATATGATTTGCCGTATGCACAAATTCATCAAATTTTCACACTGTGCTTTAATATGTGATTCATGGGTTGACCGGGCATGAGCTGCTTGTGGAAGGCGGATCTCTTTAATAATTTCACCTTTTCAGGGTTAGCTCTTCCTCCATTTCACCTTAATAAACGAATTGAACGTGTCATCCTGAGTGGACGCTA
>DAORKK010000363.1:0-2660 GCA_035439525.1 Chitinophagaceae bacterium | reverse complement strand
AAGCACAGGGCACCACACCGGATATGGTACAGGTGGGGAATGAGATCAATCATGGCATTGTATGGCCGGAAGGGAATGTTAGCTATTTTGACCAGCTGGCCCAACTGATCAATGCCGGGAATGCGGCGGTGAAAGCCGTGGATCCAACCGTGATACTGATGTTGCATGTAGCCCTGGGCGGACAAAATGACGAGTCGGTTTTCTTCATTGATAATATGGTGGCCCGTGGCGTGCAATTCGATGTGATCGGGGAGTCTTATTATCCCAAATGGCATGGCACCCTGGAAGACCTGGAGTATAACCTGAATGATCTGTCCAGGCGTTATGACCGGGATGTGATTGTGGTGGAATATTCGCACCGGAAGGAAGCGGTGAACAAGATCGGGTTTGAGGTGAAGGGTGGTCGCGGTAAAGGAACCTGTATCTGGGAGCCGTTGAGTACCTGGGAGAAATTTTTTGATGAGCAAGGAAAGTCGAATGAGTTGCTGAAGCTCTATGATAAAATCAGCCGCCAATATTTACAAACAGCAAATTAATGAGTAGTATGGAAAGCGGATATCCCGTACCTGAGGTTTTAAAACAGTATGTGAGCAGTGAGGCCATCGTGGTTCGTTCACCCGGTCGGATCAACCTGATCGGCGAGCACCTGGATTATAACAGCGGCTTTGTATTACCCGCCGCGATTGATAAGGCCGTGTATGTGGTGGTGGAAAAGCAGGAGCAGCCGGTCTATTCATTGCATTCCGTGGATTTTAAAGAAACGATCGATATACCTGTATCGGAGGTGAAGCCTGCCTTCGGTCATTGGTACACCTATATCCTCGGGGTGGTGGCCCAGTTCAACGCTACGGGTCGTGCCGTGCCGCCGTTTAAGATGGCGGTATATGGTGATGTGCCCCTGGGAGCAGGACTGTCTTCATCTGCCGCGATTGAAAGTGCCGCTGCCTTTAGCATTAATGAATTATTCGGTTATGGGTTTGACCGCCTGCAGCTGGTGAAGATGGCCCAGCAAGCCGAGCATGAATATGCCGGGGTGAAGTGTGGCATCATGGATATGTTTGCCAGTGTGTTTGGGAAGAAGGGGCAGGTAATCCGGCTCGACTGCCGTTCACTGGAGTATGCTTACTTCCCCCTCGATCTGCAGGGTTATGAAATAGTACTGATCGATACTCAGGTCAAACACTCCCTCGCTTCTTCTGAATATAATGTACGCCGGGAGCAATGTGAAGCCGGTGTGGCGCTGATTCAAAAGAACTATCCGGCGGTACAGAGTCTGCGCGATGCCACGATGGCCATGGTGGATGAATATATTCCGAAGGATGACATTATTTACCAGCGTTGTAAATATGTGGTGGAAGAAATTGAGCGCCTGGTGACCGGTTGTGAAGACCTGGACCGGGGAGATCTCGCCGCCTTTGGCAAAAAGATGTTCCGCACCCATGAAGGTTTAAGTAAAGAATACGGCGTAAGCTGCAAGGAGCTCGATTACCTCGCGGATTTTGTAGCGGCCCGTCCCGAAGTCATTGGCGCCCGCATGATGGGTGGCGGCTTTGGCGGCTGTACGATTAACATTATTAAGAAGGAAGCCGTGGAGCCGCTGATTAATGAGTTGTTGCCGTTGTATAAGCGGGATATGGGGCTGGAGCTGAAATACTACCGGGTGAATATAGAGGATGGGACATCGAGGTTGTGAGAGGTGAGTAGTGAGTGGTGAGTGGGACTACTAAGAGGCCTTGTCATCCCGAAGCAAAGCGAGGGATAGGGCTGTTTATTATCAGCTAACAGGCTACATCAACTTTAAATACAGGGACCCTCGCTATACGCTTCGGGATGACGGGAATTTGGGGGGGATAAAAAAGGAAATACAAGATTTCTCGCCCGTTGCACACCGTAGTCCGAAGAAGCTGTAGGGCTCGAAATAGAAGCCTGCCTTCAACCTGTAACTCGCCACCTGCCTTTGCCGGCGAACAGGCTTGCAACTCTCCCTTCACCCCGTTAGGGGTGTATTGTTGGTAGAAAATCAATTTGTCAACCCAATCCCTCGTGTCACCCCTTTAGGGGTGTATTGTGATCGCCGGCGATGACGCCCAATGCTCAATGTTCATTGATGGTCACCTGGGGCACCCCTCAGCCTCCCTACAAACCCTTCTTCACCTGCTTCACCAGCCAGGGAATTTCCCGCAGCACTTCTTTTTTTACTTCCTCTTCGTTATTGCCTTTGCGGAAGCCGGTGATCACCATACCCGTGATAAGGCGGAAGAGGCGGATACTTTTATTTTTCGCTTCAACGGTACTGTAGAGTAAGGAAGCCAGCCTGGAAGCCTCGCCCAGTTTATGAGCGAGTTCCATGGTCTTTTTGAATGTCGGACTTTTTTTCACCCGTTTGCCGGTCAGGCTGCTTTTGCCTCTTACATAGCCGATGCCGTTCATGACATACCAGGTTGCATTGTTGAACGTCCCGCGGACGATTGTATTTTTTTGTTTTCCCATGAAGCAAAACTAAAATCCGGAAAAGGGAAAAATTGGCAAGTGTTCACCTTGTTGTTTTGGAAAAAAATTCGTATATATAATCTGTCGCTGGTGTAAAAAAGGGCCTTTATTGGGGTGTCCCTTACTAAAATTAGTTGACAAAAAGCGGAGGAACTAAATTAGCTTCTCCA
>DAORKK010000362.1:0-2665 GCA_035439525.1 Chitinophagaceae bacterium | reverse complement strand
GCCCTGGTGGTGGAATTGGTAGACACGCAGGACTTAAAATCCTGTGGCCAGCAATGGCCGTATCGGTTCAACTCCGATCCGGGGCACTTTTTGGAAGCGACTCTTAGCAGAGTCGCTTTTTTTGTTTTATGTATCTGCACTAATAGAAAATCGGGGGTCGGTAGTCGGGAGTTAGTAGTCGGGAGTCAACAGCCCTTCCTGAGAAAGTGGTGCTTAAAAATTAACTTGCTAAGAAAAACCAACAAATATATCGCCCCTACAGGGCTCTGCGGGCTTCTTGTGAAATCATCTTTCTATTAGTATGTCACCCCTAACGGGGCGGAATACATTGCTGTCCACTGTTAATTGTTAGCAAACAATCCTTTTCTGATCGGTGTTCGCTGTTGGTTGTTAGCTGTTAGGGAACAGCCCATTCTAAGAATAAATCGTGATCTGTGCAAATCTCCCGCATTGGGCGTGACTGGTGTGTTCCCTGCCTGCCGGCAAAGGCAGGTTGGGAGTCAACAGCCCCTACAAAGAAAGACATGCATGATCCGTGCAAATCTGTGTTATCCGTGGCCTTGTATTTATTTGTGGCCTTTTGTGTGTTTTTGTGGCTAACCCATTTTGCCGCAGGCAAATATATTTTTGGCCACCAAAAAAGCCTGGAAGAGGCTTACTTTCGGGCAAAATCTATTTCCAGTTGTACCAAAAGCTTTTCCGCTTTAGTATTTTTTACTTTTTAATTTTTCCTTTTGACTTTCCTTCATCAGCCTCTAGAAAGTATAGGAAAACTCAATCCTTCCGGTAATCTGCTTGTCGCTGTTGAACAACACTTCTTTTGTCTTCAATCCCTTTTCATTATAGATATATCTCCAGATCAGGTAGCCCAGGTGAAGGCTGGAGGTGGTAGTGGTTTTCTGGACGATACGGTTGTTTTCGTCATACTCAAACATAACATCCGGCAATAGTTTTTTCAGGCGGGTATTGAAACGCACCATATCCAGTAAACGATGCTGGTCATCGTAGTAATAATAGAGATAACCGGTTTCCACCCCTTTACGGAAAGTCCGTTCTTCCCCGGTATTGCCCTCCTCATCAGTGGTGAACCGGACTTCAAGGCTGTCTGTTTTGGTTTCAGCACCGGAATTACTGATCACCCTCCACATAGTAACAGGTAATCCTTTTTCATTGTAATACCACCAATGTGTTTCCGTATGATTAAACGCATTGGTTGAATCCAGGACCTTATTCTCCACTTTATGAACGCGACCTGCCCCATCATAACTGTATATTGTAATACTCTGAATATCGGCCGCAGAATCCGTTATACTGATCACACGTCCCTGCTCATCAAAACGGGATAGGGTTACTGTTTTTGTAAAATTCCGGATGGCAGATTGACGGAGAAGCCGCCCGTTTTCCTTGATCTCCTGTACTTCAGCGAAGTCGGTGGCTTTTACGCCCTTATTATCATAGCCGGTGGCGGTAACCATCCGTACTTTCTGCTCCAGGTAGTGCTGCATCAGCCGGCTGGTTTCGCGGGTGCCCACCAGGTCATCATAATAATACTGGGCATGCAGGGACAGGCTGCTGATTAATAGGAGGGGAACAAAAAGGAATTTCATCGGCTAAATGGGTTTTGACAGTCAAAGTTACCTGAATTGTACAGTAACGAAAAAGAAAGCCGGCTTGTATTTTTTGTACTTATTTTTAAGCAAAATTTATCATTGTCACATAAAGCACTGCGTAAGGAAGACAACTGCCTGAACTGTGGTACTACGGTACCCGACCGGTTTTGTCCGCACTGTGGTCAGGAAAACACCGAACCCCATGAGTCTTTCTGGCATATGGTACAGCATTTCCTGTACGATATCACCCATTTCGACAGTAAGTTTTTTGATTCGATGAAGTTCCTGCTCCTGAAGCCGGGTTTTCTGCCGGCGGAGTATATCAAAGGGAAAAGAGCCAGCTACCTGAACCCCATAAAGAAGTATGTCTTCACCTCTGCGGTCTTTTTTATTGCTTTTTTCAGTTTGTTCAAAGCCGGGGAAAACCTGAAAATGAATGTGGATCAGCCGATTTCAAAAGAGGTCCGGGTCACCTACACGAAGAAATTGAAAGATGCGCTTGCCAAAGATTCTTCTAACACAACCTGGAAAGCGGCTTTACTTCTCCTGGAGGATACGTCCCGGGTACTGACCAATCAGGATATGATGCCGTACTGGGATGATTTTAATTATATCAGTATCAGCAAAAAGTCTTACCAGACAAAACAGGAGTATGATTCCATTCAGCAATCCCTGCCTGCTGGAGAAAGAGACAACTGGCTGTCCCGGAAAATTCAGTACCGCAACCTGGAACTGAAGCAAAAGTATAAAATGGATCCCCGCAGTGGAATGAATAAGATGCTCGAGACCTTCCTGCATAAGCTACCGGTCCTGCTCTTTGTTTCCTTGCCGTTGTTTGCGTTACTGCTCAAACTGCTTTATCTCCGCCGTAAACGTTTTTATTATGCAGATCATGGCATATTCGCCATCTACCATTATATCTTTTCCTTTTTCCTGCTGCTGTTTGTGCTAAGCATGGATGAGCTGGGGGATTTCACCGGCTGGGAGTTGTTTGATATCATCGCCCTCATCCTGTTCCTTTCCGGCGGGGTATACCTCTTTATGGCAATGCGGCG
>DAORKK010000361.1:0-2704 GCA_035439525.1 Chitinophagaceae bacterium | reverse complement strand
CCTCCATGGCGGCATGGAAACTGTCCAGAGTTATGACGGATATGACGTGGAAAAAAAGAAGAAACACCTGGCCTTTATTGCAGGGATGAACTATTATGAAATCGACCTGGAGAACAGGCTCTTTATCCATGCTGGTTTTACCTCCATGCATGGTCCGCATGCAGAGTTTCATGCGTCTAATTTCAGCTGGGACCGGACCCTTTGGGAAATGGCGCTGACCATGGATAAACAATTGACTAAAGAATCGCCGTATTATCCAAAACGATTGAAGTTGTTCAGCGAAATTTATATCGGGCATACACCCACCCAGTATTTCAATTGTGATTTGCCTATGAACGGCGCCAATGTATGGAATATTGATACCGGGGCCGCCTTCAAAGGGCGGTTGTCTGTCATGGACATAAACAGCAAAGAGTATTGGCAGAGCGATCGCCTGACCGATCTGTATCCAGGAGAGAAAGGCAGGAATAAATAGATATAAACGAATTTGCATATAAAAGTCCTGTTGTATAATGTGATACCTTGCACTTTATTTGTTATTGTTCCGTGCTGAAGGTAAAATCTACATTATGCGTACTTATCTCCCCGTTTTATTTGGACTGGCCCTGCTATTATCCTGTAAAAAATCAACGCCAGCAGTTACAGAGCCGGTCATATCCGGACTGGATTGTTCATCCATTCGTTTTAGCGGAACACCCACCACTGGTATTAATTATAATGGTACGGTCACCATCAACTATTCCGGTGGGAATGGAAAAACATATTCCGCGGGATCGGTTACCAGTTCTTCGGGTGTAACCGGGTTAAATGTCACCCTTCAATCAGGTACACTGGCCACTGGGACCGGAAGCCTTGTTTTTACGGTAACCGGTACCGCATCTGGTCCGGGTAATGCCGTATTTAGTATCAGTTTTGGAAATAAAAGTTGTTCCGTTATTCTGCCAGTTGCCGAGAATAACAGCTATGAACAGTATGGTACTCCCTTTGCCAACGTTCCGGACCGGAAAGATGCCATTATCTACCAGGTAAATATGCGGGTGTTCAGCACAGCCGGAAATTTCCAGGGAGTCATTAGCCGACTGGATTCGATCAAAGCCATGGGTGTCAATGTCATTTACCTGATGCCCATTTATCCGGTTGGTGTGGCCAGTGCTTTTAATTCGCCTTATTGTGTGAGAGACTACAAGACAGTCAATTCAGAATTCGGATCGCTGACAGATCTGCGGGCGCTGGTGGATGGAGCACACAGCCGTAACATGAGTGTGTTGCTGGATTGGGTGGCCAATCATACTTCCTGGGATCATACCTGGATCAGCACACATAATGACTGGTATCAGAAAAATACAGCAGGCGCCATCATCAGTCCGCCGGGTATGGGTTGGAATGATGTGGCCCAGCTGGACTTCACCAATACCTCGATGCGACTTGAAATGATCCGTAACCTGAAGTACTGGGTATATACGGCCAATATTGACGGATTCCGCTTTGATTATTCAGATGGTCCTCCTTTTTCATTCTGGAAACAAGCGGTGGATTCCTTACGCCTGATCAATACGCATAAATTATTATTATTAGCTGAAGGCAGCCGCGCGGATCATTTTACCGCCGGTTTTGATTATACGTTTGGATTTAATTTTTACGGCGGTCTCCGGAGTGTCTTTATAAACGGACAGCCGGCCACCAACTTTGATGCCCTTAATAACTCGGAATTTTCAGGTGCTACAAATGGACAACAGGTTGTCCGTTATACCACCAATCATGATATCAATGGATCCGATGGTACACCACAGGAGCTTTATGGAGGATTAACCGGCTCCATGTCTGCATTTATTGCGGCTTCATTAATGAAAGGGGTACCGATGATTTACAATGGTCAGGAAGTGGGCACACCTTACCGGCTCACATTTCCATTTACCAGTGCGGATATCAACTGGACACTGAACCCGGATTTAAAAGCGGAATATAAACGGATACTGGCTTTTCGTAACAACAGCGCCGCCGTACGGGGTGGTACACTGACTTCTTTCAGCAGTGCCGATGTGCTGGCTTTTACCAGGGAACTGGGCACAGAAAAAGTATTGGTATTATCGAATGTAAGAAACAGCAGTAGTACGTATACGGTCCCGGGTGCACTTTCAGGAACGAATTGGACAAATGGAATAACCGGTGCACCTGTAAGCGTTGGAGCAACTGTTACTTTACCTGCCTATTCCTACCTGCTGCTAAAAAATTAAAGAAATAAAACAGGTCAACCTGCATCGTCGGCTTTATGCGAGGGGTGGAGCTTCCGCGTTGATGATGTTTTCCGGTGAATAGGGAATCCATATTTCTTTCACGGTATCATAAATCTCACAAATCCCTTCACCCGCTTCAAGTTTGTAATCAAACTTGGGAAAATTCATAACAATATAACCCGGGTAATAATAGTCCAGCTGGCTTTCTACAGACACTTTAAGTTTGAGCAGGATTAGCCGTTTGCCCAAACTGTATTTTTTATAGGCCGGGTCATACAGGTTTATAATGCCCATCATACTTTTTTCTCCCCTGTCAAATATCCCCGCAGCAATCAGCTTACCCTGATCACGGATTTCAATGATCCAACTGTCATAAGCAGGCGCTTCTTCCGAACTGATAAAGCAAAGGGAGAAAAGGTTTTCACGCAGCGTAGGACTGATTTCAAAATCCAGATCAGTGCTGTATAGCT
>DAORKK010000360.1:0-2722 GCA_035439525.1 Chitinophagaceae bacterium | reverse complement strand
ATAAGCACCAAGAACCGAAGATGCCAAGAAGCCAAATAAGAACCAAGCAAAAAAATCAAATAATAATCAAATAATAAATAACAAAACCTCCTAAGGACATTTGGTGCTTATCAGAAAATGTTTTAAAAAAAACCAACCTTCTCATTGAAACTATATCTACTTAGCAGGGGCTGTTGACCTGCCTACCGGCAGGCAGGCTACTAACTACCGACTACTAACTACAAACTTTCCTCCTTTGTATTCCACCAGCTTCTCCTCCATAATCCTGTACACTTTTTCTTTCAAAAATGAAACATCGGCTAACGTTAATCCGGCCACCGGTATTTCAGCTAAATACAAAATCCGGCTACGGCCCGGGCTCATCCGGAAAATACTTTCGTAGGGCATTCTCCGGTAAGCATCGAGGAACAAAACCGGTTTTACGGGTGTTTGCGTTTCAATGGCTACACGGAAAGCCCCGTCATAAAATTCCTTCAGGGGTTGTGTGGTCATATTGAAGGTCCCTTCCGGAAAAACGAGGACCGAAATTCCTTTATTGATCAGTGAAGTCAGTATCCGTACACTTTTAGAACGGTTAGCCGGACTACTCCTGTCTACAGTAACAATCGCATTCCGGTAAATAAATCCAAAGACAGGCAGTTTACTCATTTCCACTTTTCCCAGGGGCCGTACCGGCTGACGTATGGCCTTGGGTATAATAGCCGCATCAAGGTAGGATATATGGTTGCTGATAAAAATGTATGCCTTCTTTTTATCATGCTTTTCTTCAAAAATCTTTGGATGCGGCATTCCAATGAGAAAAAACCAGGTATCCGCCCAGATCATACATAAACGCATCATCATATTGCCGCCCTTGATACGGCCAAAAAAACTGGCGATTATGCTGAATGGAAATAATACCAGCATAATCGTCACAAAGACAATGAACGCATAAATGGAATAAAGTCCTTTCAACAACAAAATCAATCCCTTCATCTACTTCTTGTTTTTGTATTTATCATCATCACCGGGGCAATCACAGTTGAAATCCGTTTCCAGGTCGATCACGGTAACCACCACGGTCTTATCATTGCATTGTGCATAAACGATCCTGACGCGTTGATCATCACGGGTGAGTCCTTCTACTGCGTAACGGGGGCAACGGGCATTCTGCAGATCGCTTTTAGTATAATTGATCTTGCCTTCCAGCATGATTTCTTCCACCTCAGACTGCGAAATTTTCCGGCATTTCATCCGGCATTTCGCATGGTTGGAATATTCCAGGTATGACACCCGCCGGTCAAAGCCCCTGTCGCGATCCGTGGCATTGCTGGCCGGGTCTTTTGGACGGTTATTATCGGTCACAGCAGGTTTGGGGGCCGGGGAAGGACTGTTTTTCCATTGTTTTATTACAATGACAGCCAGCAACATAAGTCCTATCAGCAGATAAGGAGCCCACTTCTTATTCACGTTCAAACATTTGGATAAAAATAAGGAAAAGGAACAGGATGGGGTCAGTTTGCCTCCTCTTCATTTCATCGTATCTTTGCCGGCTCCCTGCGTTAATTACGCCCCTGAATAAACGGGTCGTACTTAAAAATGGCAGGAAATTCAGGTATGTCAGAATCAAGAACCGTTGCCTTTCATACACTTGGCTGTAAGCTCAATTTCTCGGAAACCTCCTCCCTTTCCCGCATGCTGGAACAGGAGGGTTTTGAAAAAAAAGAGTTTGACGAGCAGGCAGACGTGTATGTCATCAACACCTGTTCCGTTACCGATAATGCGGATAAAGAATGCCGTCAGTTGGTTCGCCGGATTCAACGAAAAGCACCGGAGAGTTTTGTAGTAATCACCGGTTGTTATGCCCAGCTGAAACCACAGGCAATCGCCTCAATACCCGGCGTAGACCTGGTGCTGGGCGCCGCAGAAAAATTTAATATCGCCCGGCATATCCGGGAACTGGCGAAGGGTGATCCGGCTAAGATCTGCAGTTGTGATATCGAAGAAGTCTCTGGCTTTCATTCATCCTGGTCCGTAAATGACCGTACCCGCACCTTTCTAAAAGTACAGGATGGCTGTGATTATACCTGTTCATTCTGTACCATTCCGATGGCCCGGGGCAAAAGCCGGAGCGACCGTATTGCCAATGTGGTCCGGAATGCAGAAGAACTGGCTGCGGGTGGTGTTAAAGAAATTGTACTTACAGGGGTCAACCTGGGCGATTTTGGAAAAGGACCAGATGGCAGCGGAGCCATCATGCCACTGAGCGGAAGGGAAGAAAATTTTTTTGAACTGATCAAAGAACTGGACAAAGTGGACGGCATCAGCCGATACCGCATATCCTCTATTGAACCGAACCTGCTGACCAATGAGATTATTGAGTTTGTAGCCAACAGTGATAAATTTATGCCCCATTTTCATATTCCCCTGCAGAGTGGCAGCAATAAGACCCTTGGGGCGATGCGACGCCGGTATAAAAGGGAAATGTATGCAGAGCGGGTCGGCCTGATTAAGAAACTGATGCCTCATTGTGCAATCGGCGTGGATGTGATTGTCGGATTTCCAGGTGAAACGGAAGATGATTTCAGGGAAACCTATGACTTTCTTCACGCACTGGATGTCTCTTATCTCCATGTATTCACTTATTCAGAACGCGATAATACACAGGCTCTGGAGATCCATCCGGTTGTACCCATGTCTGTCCGGAATGAACGAAATAAATCACTGCGCAATCTTTCCTATA
>DAORKK010000359.1:0-2737 GCA_035439525.1 Chitinophagaceae bacterium | reverse complement strand
TCTATCAATATTTCCTGCAGTATAAACAATTGTCCGTGCCTGGAATAGGCACTTTTTTCCTGGACCGTACACCTGCTACGGTGAATTTTCCGGATAAAAGGATGGATCCGCCCGCCTATGCGGTGCGTTTAGATGCTTCGGGAGTAACCCCGTCGCGTAGCTTTTTTAGCTGGTTGGGTGCTGCCCTCCAGGTATCTGAGCGGGATGCAGTCATCCGGTTCAATGATTTTGCGTTTGACTTAAAAAAATCGATTCTGTCAGGAGCCCGGATCAACTGGAAAGGTATGGGGCAGCTAAGCAAAGGGCTTGCGGGCGAAATAAAATTTTCACCTGCAGACCTGATACAGCCGGAAGCAGCTGTTGGGGCGGAGAAACTGATACGGGAAAAGGCGGACCATATGGTTCGCGTGGGAGAAGAAGAGCGCACTTCGGTGGAGATGACGGCTTTCTTAAACAAAACCGAAGAAAAGAAAAATTACTGGTGGGCCTGGGCCCTGATGCTGGGCCTTTTAGCCGTAATGTATATTGGCTGGTATTTGTCGGAGAACGGTGTCGGTATTTCTGCCACGTCCAACCCGGGAAAACTGCTTCCACAGGCCGGCGGTATTAATTACCGGATGCTGCCATAGGTTTTCGCTTTCTTTCAGGTAAATTCAATTTACTTTGCGTCTTTCAAATATGAAAGAAACCATTCATTATACCCATTGCCCTGTATGCGGGGCTGCTTCCATCCGGCCGGTTATCCGTGCCAGGGATTATACCGTAAGTGCGGAGGAGTTTTCTATCTGTGAGTGTGCAGTCTGTACCGCCCGTTTCACACAGGATGTTCCGGCAGCCGCTGCAATTGCCCCTTATTATAAGTCCGAGAATTATATTTCACACAGTAATACTTCTAAAGGACTGATCAATGGACTTTATCAGTGGGTCCGTAAAAGAACCCTGAAACAGAAACGGCGGCTGGTGCAGCAGCAGACCGGGATTACAACTGGAACTATCCTTGATCTGGGAAGTGGTACCGGAGCTTTTGCGGGTGAAATGAAAAACAGTGGCTGGCAGGTAACCGCCCTGGAGCCGGATGCCGATGCCCGTAAAGTGGCAGCAGAAAGTTTTGGCGTCACCTTACAGGATACCAGTACCTTTTATACGCTGGCCGGTCAGCAATTTGATGCCGTTACCATGTGGCACGTGTTGGAACATGTACACGACCTGCAGGGCTATATGGCCAAATTGAAAACGCTATTGAAAGAGAATGGCCGGTTGATAATCGCGGTACCCAACTATACATCAGGTGATGCAGCCGTGTATGGATCCTTCTGGGCGGCTTATGATGTGCCCAGGCATCTCTATCATTTTTCCCCGGCGGCGATGAAAGGATTAGTGGAAAAGCATGGAATGAAATTGCTGAGCTGTAAACCGATGTGGTATGACAGTTTTTATGTGTCGATGCTGAGCAGTAAATATAAATACGGCAACACCCGATTGGTTGGCGCTTTTATTAACGGATTACGCTCCAATCTCAGTGCTTTGAGTGAAGTGAAGCGGTGCAGTTCGGTGATTTATATCATCGGACATTAATTACTGACCAAACTGCACTTCATATAGTTCAGGCCACCATTTACCCGTGAGATATATTTTTTTGGTCGCCGCATCGTACGCGATACCATTGGGCACATCCAGGTTGGCGTTCCGTGCTTTACTCCGCGTCCACAGGTCGGAAATATCTGTTTTGGCTACTACTTCTCCACTGGTTGGACTTATTTTTAAAATATAGGGAGTCTGGTATTGGTTGGCATAGATGAATCCGTCTATAAACTCAAGTTCATTCAGGCTATCTGCCGGGACACCGGATTCGGTAATGGATTGCCGGCGAAGGAGCGTAAATCCGGCCGGATTATAATAGAGCAGTTCATTGCTTCCCCCCGCACTGATAATAAGGTTTGTTCCATCGTTGGTTATTCCCCAGCCCTCAAAGTCCACATCATATTCTTTGATTTTTTTAAAATCTTTCAGGGTATACACAAATACTTTCCCTTCTTTATAGGTCAGCTGGTAAACGGTATCCCGCAGTATAGTGATCCCTTCTCCGAAATATTTCGGATCAAGGGCCAGGTCCTGCAAAGCTTTACCTGTTTTAACGTCGACCCTTCTCAGACGGGATACGCCATAGTTCCCGGTTCCTTCATACAGTTGTCCGTTGTAAACAATCAATCCCTGTGTATAGGAACTGGTATCATGCGGATAAGTGGCCAACACCGAATAACTCATGATCTTCGGACTGTTCACTGGTGGTGTTTCCGGTTTGGGATCTGTCGTCCCGTTATTACAGGCCGCTGAAATAAGAAGGGTGGCGATCGCGATGAGCTTTCTCATAATATAGTAATTACCGCAAAAATAAGTACTGGATAGTGTAATGACTGTTAAAGCTTTAAAAAGAAGTTACGGGCTTTTACGATAGATCAGTGCTTGGATTTTACGATTTTTAATTTTATATTTGACCTTTATACCTTGTTAAGGAAATTCAATTCTGATTCATATCCCTGAGACGCCCGCACATTTTCCTGGTATCCTTCTTATTTTTCTCCAATCCCGTTGAATGACTCATGGCCATTTTATGAGCCCTGTACCTATTACAATTTGGAACTATGAAGGCGGGAAGGATCCTGATTCTTATTATTGGCTTACTCTCATTTTCACGGGTTACGGCACAGTTAAGTTGTGTTACCACGGAACATACCCG
>DAORKK010000358.1:0-2738 GCA_035439525.1 Chitinophagaceae bacterium | reverse complement strand
TTCGAAGAGCGGTAATATATACTGATTCATATAACCCCGGACCCAGGGTGTTATACACTGTAAAAATCGCTTTCCGGATCAAAAAAGAGATGTCATTTTCATGCATGGCTTATAATTTTTGTACACCCAAAATTCAAAACTCCGTATACAATAACCATGGGAAAACAAACAGCTTTTCCGGTGAAAATAACAGTTTCAAATTGAGGAATGCCACATTGAATGAAGATTAAATCTGCGCCCATCTGCGGGATTATCTGCGCCCATCTGCGGGAAAATGTATTTTGTATTAAAAACAACGAAAAGAAATACAACAAAGTTTCCGATGATAACATCAGTATCCATCTGCGCCTTTCTGTGGGGAAATCTGCGCCCATCTGCGGGAAAATGTATTTAAGCTTGCATAGCCACATTTTATTCTCTATTTTAGCCCCCGCAAATTCAACTGCTTCCACTCAGTCCGCTTGTCCGCTGGAAAGCCTCATAACTTACTGAAACTGAATTACAACCACCACATGAACCGAATTATTCTGATCGTTTTACTCTTTGCCAGCCAGGCTATTGATGCCCAGAACCAGGTAGCCCTTTTTGCCGGACCGCAGATGAGTACCGCCAATTATTCCATCCGTAACCAAAAACAGGAAACCGGCTTTAAGTACGGACTGCACGCTGGCATCGGCATGAAAGTACCCTTTGATGGATTTCTCTATTTCGCCCCATCAGTCTATTACAGCTACAAGGGGTATGATGTTACACTTCAGTTGCCCAATTCATTACCAGACATAAATGCAATTGATAACAGCACCCGTTTCCATACCATGGAACTGGCCGCATTGCTGCAATTTGACCTGAGTCCTAAACCCTCACACGTTTTTATTAAAGCCGGTCCTGCCCTGGACTTTATGTTATTCGCCAAAGAAAAATTTAATCTGAGTGGCGGCGGTTCCGTCAGCCGTAATATGAAATTCGGACCGGGTGAATACGGCCGTTACTCCGCCAACCTGATCACCCAGCTCGGTTATGAAAAAGATGGCGGCTTTATTGTCTATTTTCAATTCACCCACAGTCCCGCTAACCTCAGCAACCGCGATGGCGGACCAATCATCAAACACAAAGTCTTCGGCCTCACGTTCGGAAAATACCTGAATCGGAAGAAGATTGTGATTGATACGAGGGTGAGGGAGTGACACATGTTGGTGAGAACACCAACAAGTAACTAGTTATCGTTAACCTATTTCATATGGATCGTAGTGGTTTCTTCAAACAAACTTTCTCCCTGCTGAAAAAAGCAGCTGTAACCCCGAAAGAAGTTCCGGAAGAAAAACCGGCTGCACTACCCGCAGAAGTAACGGATCCATCTGCGCTGACCTCTATCGAAATCGGTTATTGTAACAAAGCCGGTCTGCATCCTGACACCGGGATCTTCCTGAAAAAACTGACCAAACGACCCATTGAAAAACTGGTGTTCGAAGATTATGATACGGAGACGAATAAACCCAGCGGCATCAGCAGCTTAACCACCGAAGAAGAGGCCCGAAACATCATTAAGCAATACCGGGAGGAATTCATCAGCAAAGGACAATTCATCTATATCTGCGATATTCCCGGCAATGGGTTCCAGGTAGGTATCCTGAATAGCATCACCGATCCTTATGAAATAATGAAACTGGCAGAAACCAACGGCGCCAACTACGATATACAATCAGCGGAAATTATTGAACAGTATAAAAAATGGGATGCGGCATTCGGTATCCGTCCCTTTGCTATCGGATTTGACTTCTGCGAATGCGAAATCGTCAATAAAGAAATTGATTATAATAAACTGGCCGCTGAAATATACCAATTCTGCCCCGATGTGGTAGACCAGGGCACGGAAACAGTGGATGCGCTTGAAGAAGAGCTTAAGAAAACAGGGAGCATTTTTCTTTGGTGGGACTGATAGAAGGTTGAGAGGTTGAAATGTTGAAAGGTTGACAAGGTGGGCTTCTTAGAAGTCCGACCTTATCAACCTTTCAAGCTGTTAACTTATCAACTCATCTCAGGGTAAACCCTTCCAAAAACTTCGTATTGAAATCCCCGCTGCGGAAACGCTCATCCTGCATCAGCTGCAGGTGGAACGGAATCGTGGTCTTCACCCCTTCAATCACATACTCACTTAAGGCGCGGTACATGGTCTGAATGGCTTCCTGCCGGGTCTGGGCCACGGTAATCAGTTTACCGATCATGGAATCATAATACGGAGGTATTACATAGCCGGCATACGCATGACTGTCGACCCTTACCCCATGGCCACCGGGTTGGTGCAGCACGGTAATCTTACCGGGTGATGGACGGAAATCATTATACGGATCCTCGGCATTAATGCGACACTCAATAGAGTGCATCTGCGGGATATAATCTTTACCTGAAATACGATGACCAGCCGCGATCAATATCTGCTCCTTGATCAGGTCGAAATTGATCACTTCCTCCGTTACACAATGCTCCACCTGGATCCGCGTATTCATTTCCATGAAATAAAAATTGCGGTGCTTATCCACGAGAAACTCAATCGTTCCCACACTTTCATAATTGATAGCGCCCGCAGCTTTCTTGGCGGCCTCTCCCATTTTATACCGGAGTTCGTCCGTCATAAAAGGAGAAGGTGATTCTTCCACCAGTTTCTGGTGACGGCGCTGGATAGAACAATCCCTTTCACTCAGGTGACAAACCGTACCGTACTGGTCGCCGGCCACCTGGAT
>DAORKK010000357.1:0-2738 GCA_035439525.1 Chitinophagaceae bacterium | reverse complement strand
TGGCCTTTTTCTCTACTTCATAAAAATTATCCTGCCGGCTCTTGCTCTTGGTGGTACGAGCCTTGGGTTGTTTGCGCATCCATTCCAGTTCCTTACGGTACAGGTTGCGGGCCTTGTCCACACTGGAGGCCTCGCTTTCGATACGGGCCGCTTTTTTCTCCAGGAAATTGGCATAATCCCCTTTGTACACATACATATTGCTGTTGCCATCCAGTTCCCAGATCTCGTTACATACATTGTCAAGGAAGTACCGGTCGTGGGTAACAAGCAGCAGGGTCACATTTTCCTTATCGAGATAATGTTCCAGCCATTCCACCATTTCCACATCCAGGTGGTTGGTAGGTTCATCCATGATCAGCAATACGTGTTTATGTTCGAAGCCGATATCGATCAGGGTTTTGGCCAGGGCTACCCGTTTGCGTTGTCCGCCGCTTAAAGTATTTACCGGTTGTTCGAGGTGATGGATATTCAGTTTGCCTAATACCTGTTTTACTTTGGTATCAAAGTCCCAGGCGTTCAGTTCATCCATCTGCATGATTGATGCGCTGATCCGGTCATGGTCTTCCGTTTCGCCGGCCGCTTCAAATTCCTTGATGGCATTGATCACGGGATGGTCATGAAAGAAGATATTATCAGAAACGGATTTCTCTTCTACAAATACCGGGTCCTGTTCAAACAACACCACATCCACATCTTTATTGATCCATACTTTGCCGTCATCCGCGGTTTCCTGTCCGGATAAGATCCGCAGCAAAGTGGATTTGCCGGTGCCGTTACGGGCCACCAGGGCAATTTTATCGCCTTCTTCTATATGGAATGTGATACCGGAAAACAGGGGCTGTATGCCATAACTCTTGGTCAATCCTTCTACTGAAACATAATGCATGGCGTAAAGATAAGTTTACCTGCTGGTAAGATAAATAATGAGACTGATCAGCGCGGTCAGGAGCAGGGCCAGCCACACGTTATTTTTTTCGTTTTTTTCTTTCTTTCTGGACTGTTGCAGAAAATCTGCCAGTTCACGGGCAATTACAGAATCACCCGGGGCCGCTTTTAGCATCTGGGCAGCCACTTTTTCTGACTGTTCCGGCTTCAGGTATTTGGAAGACCGGATGACAGCATGTACAATCGTATGAATACTGTCTGTATCATTAAAAGACCGCAACTTTTCCAGTCGTTCATCGGAATAGAGGTCCAGCATAAAGACCAGAAGCCCTTCGCGGTCCATCCGGAACTCATCCAGCTTCGCTACATAGCGTTCCAGTTCAAGTGATTGCTGAATCATCGTGACCGGTGTTACGAGTTGTTCTGTACGACGGATCCCGGCTGTCTGGTTGTACCATCGTTGCTGCAGGTAATACTCTTTTTTAGCCGGATCGGTCAGCACTTCGTAAGCTTCCTTGATTTCTGCAAAACGGGCGGCGGCATAGGGATCATTACCTGTTTTATCCGGATGCAGCTGTAAAGCCAGCCGTCGGTAAGCCTTTTTAATCTCCGTAACAGGGGCCGAAGCCTCCAGTTCCAGAATCGAGAAATAGTCCTTTATCTGCATCGGGCGCGAAGATACGGGCGGACTAGCAGGAAGTTTAACAAAAAATGCAACCTTCTTTAGTTGGATTTTAGTCTGAGAAAGTGGAATTAAAGGTAACTTAGAGCGGAAGAAAGTACGATGTACGACCCTTCGATACGACGCAGATCGTTGTTCTTCTACCCTGAAGATCAGCTTAAGCGTCTACTCCCCGCATGAGGCGGGGCAGGCAGGATGACACGAGCCGTTGTCACCCTGAGCGTGCCGAAGGGTGATTAATGAAAATTTCTCAGGAGGGGCTGTTCCCTAACAACTAACAACGAACAGCCAACACCTTTTTAAGATACAACAATGAAAAAAAAACCTACCAATCGCCGCGATTTCATCAAATCAACCGGAAAAGCCGGACTCGCGGCCGGATTGTCGATGACCGTATTACCGGCATTGGCCGAACAGTATGCAGGACAGAAAACCGTGTATGGCTGGGTGGAAGATGTGCCTTATGAGCAGCAGCCGCTGGGCTATGCCTATCCGGCCCTTGAGCCCGTGATTGATGCCATGACCATGGAGATCCATTACAGTAAACATGCCGCTGCCTATGCTAAGAACCTGGCCGATGCCGTGAAGGCAGAAGGCGTGGATGTGTCAAAAGAGAAACTGGTTTCAGTACTGGGACGTATTTCTAAATTCTCTTCCAAGATGCGCAACAATGGTGGCGGACATTATAACCATGAGTTTTTCTGGAAGTCCATGCGGGCGGCCAGTGAAAATAATCAGCCTTCTGGTGAACTGGCTGCAACGATTACCCGGGACTTCGGGACATTCGATGCATTCAAGACCCAGTTCAGCGATGCCGGCAAGAACCGGTTTGGCAGTGGTTGGGCCTGGCTGGTACTGAATAAAGAAGGTAAACTGGTAGTAGGGTCAACACCCAATCAGGATAATCCCCTGATGGATATCAGCGATCTGAAAGGCACACCTTTGCTGGGACTGGATGTATGGGAACATGCTTATTACCTGAAGTATCAGAATCGCCGCCCGGATTATATTACTGCCTGGTGGAAACTGGTGAACTGGGAGGTGGTGAGTAAGCGGTTTGGGAAGTAGGGAGTGGGGAGTGGGGAATGGGGAATGGTGAATGGTGAATGCGGAATGGGGAATACAGAATAGGAAGAAATAAATAAAGTACTAAAGAAAGAGCCGGCACTGA
>DAORKK010000356.1:0-2739 GCA_035439525.1 Chitinophagaceae bacterium | reverse complement strand
ATCTATTTATTCAAAGGCGCCTTAACAAATTTCTACCTCAGTCAGCGGTTTGATCTGAAGTATACGGATCTTAACCTGCTGATCGCGAGTCAACGCTGATGTAGGTTGAAAGGTTGACAGGTTTACAAGTTGACAAGGTTAACATGTTGACAGGTTGACAAGGAATCGTTCTAAGAAAACCACCTTGTCAACCTGTCAACATGTTAACTTTTCAACTTTAGAAGAACCACTTCAACATTACGTACCCATTCCTGCCCGGTCTCTTCACATTTCCCCAATCCAGGTGTTCGTGATATTTTTTATCAAAAATGTTTTCTACCCCGAATTGCAGCTCTGTTTTTTTGCCTGCTAACTTAAAAGGGAAACCGCTTCTGATATGCAGCAGTGCATATCCGTCTGTTTGATCTTCGCCATATTTATAGCTGATCTTCTTTTGAGCAGCTGCCAGTTCTGTTTCCAGTTGCAGGAAGAAAAGACTGAACTGGTAACGGACAGAACTGATGCTTTTCAACGGGGCAATCATGGGTAACGGATCTCCGGTATTGTCGTTGCCATCCGTATAACGCAGGGTGGATACGATATCCAGTTGCGGCAGGGGGTTCAGGAACAGGCTGGTTTCAAGTCCGGCAAGCGTTGCATGAGGAACAGCGGAAAAACTTTTCACCCCGTTGGCCCCGATCGTCATTGTGCTGAATGCAGGATTCACCGTACCACTGATAAAATGCCGGATATGGTTATAGAATGCTGTTACCTTTAATCTCGCTTTTTTGCCCTGTGTAATCAGCGAGAATTCACCTTGCAGGGATTGCTCCGGTTTTAATCCGGGATTACCGAGGTAATCGTAGCCATCCTGTGCATTGAATAAATAGAATCCATACAGTTCCGTGGCAGTAGGCATCCGTTCAGCGTAGGCCAATGAAATACTGCTTTTCAACCAGGGACTTAGTTTCCGTGAAGCGGTAATGGAAAGGTTCTTCAGCAATTCCTGTCGCCCTGCATCGGTTACCCCGAGAATACTGATATGATCTTTTGCTTCCTGGCTGGTTAAAGCGGTACTGATAAAATCAAGCCGGGCAACTGATTGAAGCAACCAATTACTGTCTGCCCTGTATTCCCAGTTCACACCAATCCCAGCCTGGTCTTTACGGTTGTCGGGCCAGGTCAGCATATACATCGGGCGTTGCCCGGGTTCATACATGGTCATCGAAGCTTTTAACCTTGTCGCCGAAAAGTCGGCCACCACCCTGAGCTGTTGTTTGTTGTTCAGTTTAGCCATGCCTTCCGTAAATACTCCATAAGTCAGACTGGTACCGGGCATATCCATGTGCATCGGTACATTGGGACGGTGGGTGTCATCCATATAATGGCGAACCTGGTTGGCATATAATTTAGCTGACCATTGATAGAGCCGTTGTCCCGGGTTTTCCTGTTGCAGGCTGACTGAACCGATCCGGGCTACCGCATACCCTACATCCATGGGTAAGGCCGGATAGCCGATATTCCAGCCATTATCGCCAATGTAATCAGCCTTGATACTGTTGTATTGATTCAGCTGATATTTTGCCGAAAAAGAATAGTTTACTTTTTCATATTGTGAAAAAGCGATTCGTTCCCCGCCACCACTCCGGTAGTCACTGCTTTTACGCCAGGTGGCCGTTCCACGTAAGGACCATTTGCCGGTTCCGTAGTTGAGTTGCATTGACTCATAAAAGTTTTTGGCGGCTGACTGAAAACCAGTGCTGATCGTTCCGCTGAATCTATTTGGGGTATGGCAAGAAGGGGTAGCCGTTTTCAGGTTCAATGTGCCTCCGATGGCTGACCCATTTATGAAACCATTTGTACCGGTTTGCAGTTGTAGTTGTTCCAGATTGATTGGTTCAATATATATCGTGGCCGGATCCATCTTGTCGGTACAGGCACCATGGATACGCATTCCATCTACGAGCACATTGATCTGTCCGCCGGATAAAGAACGGATCGCCGGTTCCATACCATAAGTACCACGGCGTATAAGTGACATTTCAGGAAGACGGGATAGAATATCTTCAAGACCTGAAGACTGGTTGCTCCGGTAAAACTGAAGCATCCGTTGCTGATCACTGCGTGTTTTCGTGCTTACCAGTACTTCGCTAAGCAGAATACTTCGGGTACTGTCTGCCGACAGACTGTTATTATTGTTTTGAGCCAAACCGGGCAGGTAACTGCCCAGCAGGAGCAGAAAAAAAAATGACTTCATGATTATATTTTTAAAAGCAGGCGGGAGAACCCGCCCGCCATTTTATGAACTGCTAAAATTCAACATCGAAGTACTGGGTCGTATCGGCCACATTGCTGCCGGACATAAAATCCAGGTTCAGCCGCCACAAACCGGTCATGGTGAAATTCACCTTGCCTTTATAATGGCCATTGCCCACATGCGTGGGGTTTACATTGTTGGGTGAACCGTGACCCATCGTGGGCATTTCGGGTGTAACAGAAACAGTGAGGCTGCTGTCGGCCGGCCAGCTCATCATGGATTCCTTTTTGTAGATGGCAATTTCCATATCGTTGATGCCCACTTTTGAATTGGCCGCCGTGGGATTCACCAGGGAAATAAAATACTTCGCACCATTATGAGAAGCAGTAAAGGATTTCTGTTTTGAAGTGGCCGGTTCAGCAACGGTAAGCGGAAGGGTAATTGCCCCTTCTTTATTGTTGGCATGATTATGCACTTCAATTTCCAGTGTCCAGCTGCCGCCC
>DAORKK010000355.1:0-2753 GCA_035439525.1 Chitinophagaceae bacterium | reverse complement strand
CCACGGTCCGGCAACTGCATGTCGGAGTGCTGGCTTCCACCGAAAAACGGGAAGTGGTTGATACTAGCTGGGATGTATCCGAACTGATGTTCTTTGACGACGCGGCCGGACAGAAAGTTTACCAGGATCATCCGGTGCATGAGGCCTTTGTGAAAACTTATGGTCATCTGTGGAAGAAAGTGATCGTGTATGACTCAATAGACGTTTAATTTTACGAAACAAAAACCCTTTCTATGCCCCTTCAATCCGCTGTTCCTATCCTGGCTTTTCTGGATGCTAAAGAATCGGCCGCCTTCTACCGTAAACTCGGTTTCGAATGTAATGACAGCTGGAAAGAATACCTGATGTGTAACCGGGATAAAATCGAGATCCATTTATGGAAATGTGATGATCCGGCTATTCCTAAGAATACCGGCTGTTATATTCGCGTGGATGAGATTGATGCGCTCTATAAAGAATTTAATAACCTGGGTATTATCCATCCCAATGGTCCGCTGGAAAACAAGCCCTGGGGAATGCGGCAGTTCAGTATACTGGACAACAGCGGGAATATCATTCACTTCGGGCAGTACCTGGATTAGCCGAACGACGGTTTTTTAAAAATAGCAAAATCCATTTCACAACGGATTTCATAGCCGGCTTGTTCATACAGATCAATGGCCCTTGTATTATCATTCCGCACATGCAGGAAAGGGGTCTGTCCTTCGCTCACAATGCCGGCCGTGGCCTGTGACAATAAAGCCGCACTGTATCTTCTGCCTGTATAATCAGGGTGAGTGCAGATCGCACTCACTTCAGTATAACCGGGAAATTTTAAACGTTCTCCGGCCATGGCTACCAGGCGTTCCTCTTCAAATATGCCAATATAATTACCAAACTCTATAGTACGTTGGTTAAATGGACCCGGTTTGGTCAGGGCCGTCAGCTCGATCATTTGCGGAATATCGGCTTTACCCAATGACCGGATTTGGATACCCGGCGGATGAAACGGCAAATGTTTCCGGCAAACCAGCTGGAACAGTTTTATAGTGAATCCTCTTTTGCAGCGATCAGGTAGATCCAGTGATTGAGCAGTGATGTAAAAAAAATTACGGTCAGCAGGTAATTTTTCCACCAGGTATTCTTTGTCCTCTTCATCCCAGTCAGCCATGGCCACAAAGGGAGATATTTCCGGATAGAAATATTTAAGCCGATCATCCCCTTCATTAAAATTCCGGTGATGGGTACTTAATGCATGCCAGATGGGATTATCTAATATCATTTCCATGGCAGCCGTGTTATTTCCCCGGTAGTTTTTTTCTTGGATTATCCAGGTAATTGGCCACCACTTCTTCCATGTCTACGTTCATGAGATTGGCCAGGGTGAGCATCCACATCAGGACATCCCCAAATTCTTCTTTGGCATTTTCTTTATCACCCCGGGCAATGGCGGAAGAGAGTTCGCCTACTTCTTCATGAAACCATAAAGCGGTATGATAAATACCCCGGGCATTGTCGTTTTCAAAATACCGGTCCCTGACGATCTGTTGCAGTGCTGCAATTTCCATAGACTGAATATTATTGATTAGTTGGTTTCTTTCTTGGGTGCTGAACGGCTGCCACTGTATAATTCATATTCAAAGAGGCGGCAGTCAATTTTACTGGTATAAAATTCAATCCGGCGTTTGGCTTTCAGGCCGATTTTTTTAGCCAGTTCGAGATTGCCGGTAAACACATAACCAAAATAGCCGCCACATTTTTGTTTCATAAAATCGCCGATCCGGGCATAGGTTTCTTCCAGTTCCCTTATATCACCCAGCCGTTCGCCATATTCGGGATTGACGAAAAAAACACCGGGTACTCCTTGCGGTACTTCTGTATCGGCAAAATCGCAGACCCCGAAATCGATCAGGTCGGCGACACCGGCAGCTACTGCATTCTTCCTTGAATTTTCAATGGCCCGCGCACTATAGTCCGTGGCAATAATCCGGAGTCCGGGTACCTCTTTGATTTGTTCTTCCAGTAAAGCATCTTCTTTAAAATAAACCGATTCATCATATCCGTTCAGATGCATAAAGGCATAGTTCGTGCGGAATAATCCAGGTCTGCGGTTGGTGGCGATCATAGCCGCTTCGATGGCCAGGGTACCTGAACCGCACATGGGATTCACAAAGGGCGACTGCCGGTCCCAGGTGGTGGCGTAGATCGTGGCGGAAGCCAGTGCTTCCAGCATCGGAGCCTGACCGGGAATTTTCCGGTAACCATGCCGTCCCAGCGAATCACCGGTGGTATCAATAAATACTTCGGCATTTTCATTTTTCCAGAACAGATTGATCACGGCCCCGCTGAGTTCAGCTCCGGTACTGGGACGAACCCCTCTTTTCTCCCGTAACCGGTCTACAATCGCATCTTTCACCCGCAGGTTGGCAAACATGCTGTTGTTAATCGTGGGATTATTAACGTTACTGGTGATGGAGAAGTAGCCATCATCCGGTAATATGTTTTCCCAGGGATAATCAAGTAAGTGCTTATAAATATCATCTGCATTAACAGCGGTAAACTGTTTTATTTTATACAATACCTGGCTGGCACAACGGAGACTGAGGTTGAGCCGGATACAATCGGTCACGGTGCCGGTGAGTTTCACCCCGGTAATAAACGTCTCATCCGGTTTAAAACCCAGTTCAATTACTTCCTGCTCGAGGTAAGGGGCCAGCCGTTTGGGGCAGGTAATAATCAATTCCGCCTTATTGGTAAATACATTCATGTGGCGG
>DAORKK010000354.1:0-2775 GCA_035439525.1 Chitinophagaceae bacterium | reverse complement strand
ACCAGCTGGTATACATCGTCATTTTGGTGGCATCAAAACATTCCCAGCCATGAAAGACCAGGAGTGCCCCGGTGATAATCCTGATAAGCGCTATGCCCCAGGATTCACCTAACGGTGTTGCTGTAAAAAAACGATGCATTATGATTCATTTAAAGTGAATGAATAACGTTCCCCGCCGCTTAATACCCGGTAGCCCTGTCCTGCTTTTTCGGCTTCTTCCACAAAATCCTGCACATTGGCTGTATTGAAAGAAAACATATCGTAATGACAAGGAATAACCGTCTTTACCCCTAAAATCTTCGCCAGTTTAACCGCTTCAATATGATCCAGGTTACCGGCTACTTTCCGTTCAGGCTTATTCCCATTAATTGGCAACAAGGCCAGGTCAATCGAGAACGGACGGAGCAATTCAGGTAATTCATCAAACCAGAGGGTATCCCCGCTGTGATAGATACTGCAATTACCGAACCGGATCACATAGCCCATATAGCGGCAATGCCCTTCTTCGTCGCGGTCAATCTCATTATGTTTGGCCGGCAGCCCATGAAAACTGAATTCTCCCAGTTGTACGGACATTCCATCATTCAACCCGACCGGAAAATCCGGAGCGCATTTTATTCTGTCCGCCACAAAAGCCCGGTTGGCTTCCGGAATGATAAACTGAATGCCGGGATTATTGGCAAGAACGGGTATCAATGTTTCCGCATCCAGGTGATCGGTATGATTATGACTGGAACTGACCACATCAATATGTTTCAACAAGTCCGGCCGGATTACCTGTTCACTGATCCGGGTATGAGGCTTCTCCGTCTGTTCATATTTTTTGGTCAGACTATCCGAAAGATAAGGATCAAGTAATACCCGCTTCCCTTTCCATTGAAGTAAAAAACCACTTTGTCCCAACCACCAGACATGTGCCTGTGTTTCATCCGGCAACAGACGATCCATCGCTGCCACGAGTGCTTCATCTTTTAATATGGCGTTGATCAGTTCCACTTATTTATTCAGCTTTGACGCGGCTTCTCTATCGATCATCAGCACCGCATGCCGGTGCTTTTGAATAAAGCTGGCCGGAACCTCATTCGTTACAGGGCCATCGCAGGCTTTATGAATGATGTCCGACTTGCTGTTGCCATTGGCCAGCAGCAAAAGCGTTCTGGCATTCATTACCTGGGCCATACCAAGGGTGATCCCTTTGGCAATGGCCGTTGGCTCATTAAAATACAATTGCCCGGAAGCCAGTGTGCTGCCATGCAGTTCCTGCTCATGCGCGCGGAGTTCCATATCCACACCCGGCTCATTAAATCCGATATGCCCATTCAGTCCGATGCCCACGAGCATACAATCAATCCCTCCGGCATGCTCAATTTCCCCGTTCATGATCCGGCATTCCATATCAACATCTTTTGTCATGCCGTCAAACAGGTGTACCTGTGACTCATGAATACCCAGCGGATGGAATACCTGTTCATACAACAGGTTATGACAACTGCCTTTCTTCTCCGGGGGTACGCCCAGCCATTCATCCAGGCCAAAACAAAAACACTGGCTGAAATCTATACTGCGTTCTTTAGCTTTTATGGCCAGTGCCCGGTAAGTACCCACCGGTGAATTTCCCGTGGCAAAACACAATACCGCTTCCGGTTTCCGTTCCACGATTTGTATAATCAGTTCAGCTGCTGCGTCCGATAACCCGTTATACTCATCAAATATTCTGCATTCCATATTACAAACTCTCTCTTACTTTTTTCGCACCGAGTACCATGTTCGTTAATTTCTGACGCGAGGCCCAACGGGCCGTCTGACTAAGGCCACAATCCGGAGCCACCGATAATTTATCGGCCGGCACATAGTTCAGGCATTTCCGGATCCGCTCCTCCACGTCGGCTACTGTCTCTATATAGTAGTTCTTTACATCAATAACCCCTACGGCCACGTTCATTTTTTCTGCAAAAGGAGCCAGTAATTCAATTTCAGCAAACTCCCGATTGGCCATTTCGATATGAATTTCATCCACCGTCATATCCAGGAAATCCGGCAACATCGGTTTGATACTCCGGTAACCGACTGGTCTGCCCTTGAAATTACCGAAACATAAATGGGTACTGAGATTACACCTGCCGGCTACAGGTTTGACCGTGCGGTTAAAAATGTCGACAAAACGCCGTGTATCTTCTTTATACGCATAACAACTCATGGAGGGTTCATCGACCGTAATCTCCTTACAACCTGCTGCTACAAGTGCTTCCAGTTCAGCCCGTACAAAAGGCAACAGGGCTTCAGTAATTTCATAACGATCCTTATACCGGCTGTTTGGTAATAAGCGGCCACTCAGTGTATAAGGTCCGGGCACACTGGCTTTTAATACCGGACCTGCCGGGGCCAGTCTTTGCAGGCGTTGAAATTCCTTTACGGCACCCAGTCCGTCGGGCGCTGACAATTCGCCTGTAATACTGTTCTTTCCCCGCTGGTCATGGGCCGCCGGACCAAACTTTCTTGTTTCGGTCTCGTTGTTTTCAATGCCTTTAATAAATCCATAAAAGGATAAATTAAAATCCAGCCGGGTTTGTTCACCGTCTGTGATCACATCCAGTCCGGCTGTTACCTGGTCATGAATGGCCGCGATCACCGCATCTTCAATCATTTCATTGATATCCGCTGCGCCAAATTGCTGCAGGTTCTTTGTCGCAAATTCCAGCCAGCCCGGAAAAGGATAGCTGCCAACAACTGTAGTTCTAATGGCTTGATTCATTATATTATTCTTTTAAGTACATT
>DAORKK010000353.1:0-2776 GCA_035439525.1 Chitinophagaceae bacterium | reverse complement strand
GGCAAAGGACTGATTGATCCCTGTCCGCTTTGGGATGATGACGGGAAAGTTTACCTCGCGCATGCCTATGCCGGAAGCCGGGCCGGATTTAAATCCATCCTGGTGGTAAAGGAAATGAATAAAGAAGGCACTAAAACAATTACGGATCCGGTACTGGTGTATGACGGACATGCCGAGGATCCTACGATTGAAGGTCCGAAGTTTTATAAACGTAATGGTTATTACTACCTCTTTGCTCCGGCAGGAGGTGTGAGTACCGGCTGGCAGCTTGTATTAAGATCAAAGAATGTTTACGGTCCCTATGAACGTAAAGTGGTGATGGACCAAGGCACATCACCGGTTAACGGTCCGCACCAGGGTGCCTGGGTGAATACCACAACTGGAGAAGACTGGTTCCTGCATTTCCAGGATAAAGAGGCCTATGGAAGGATTGTTCACCTGCAACCCATGAAATGGATCAATGACTGGCCGGTGATTGGCTACGATCCGGATGCTGATGGTAAAGGTGAACCAGTGATGGAATTTAAGAAACCCAATGCAGGAAAAATCCTTCCTGTTTTCTCTATTCCTGTATCTGACGAATTCAATTCCACAAAAATGGGATTACAATGGCAATGGCAGGCCAATCCGCAGGAAGGCTGGGCGTTCACCACGCCACAGGGATACCTTCAGTTGTTTTCCGTCCTGTTGCCTGATTCAGTACAGAATGCCTGGGATTACCCGAATATCCTGGCCCAGAAATTTCCGGCTGAATCATTTACCGCCACGCTTAAATTCAGTTTTCTACCCCGCTGGGAAGGGGAGAAATTCGGACTGATTGTTCATGGTGCAGATTATGGATATATCGCGGTGGAAAAAAGAAAGGAAGGAAACTATCTTTCACAAGCTATTTGCAGCCAGGCAGATAAAGGAAAAAAAGAAACAGTACAGGACGGGCAGAAAGCCGTTAAAACGGATATTTATTTTCAGGTAATGGTACGTCCCGGAGGCCAATGTAGTTTTGGATACAGTGAGGATGGACAAACATTTATACCCCTTGGTCAGTCCTTTGTGGCAAAGCCGGGACGCTGGGTGGGTGCAAAGACCGGATTTTTCTTTACGCGAACGAATAAGACCAATGATGCCGGCCAGGTCAGACTGGACTGGTTCCGAATAACACAAAACGAAAAATAAACGCCATATGGAAAGAAGAAATTTTGTGAAGTATACCGCTGTTGCGGGTGCTTCTTTAATGCTGCATCCTTTTACCACTTTAGCGGCCGGTGCCGGAGAAAAAATCACACTCGCACTGGCCGGAACCGGCGTTCGCGGCGTGGGATTCTGGGGCAGGGACCTGATAAAAAACTTCAGTCAATGTTCCTTTACCGGCCTTATGGATATTAATCCAGGCCGTCTGGCTTATGCCCGGGAATACATGAATGTAAGCTGCCCCACTTTTACCAATATTGATGAAATGCTGAGAACGGTGAAGGCGGATTATATTATTGTAACCACCATGGATTCCACCCATGATGAGATCATAATAAAAGCCCTTAAGGCCGGATTTAATGTGATCACCGAAAAGCCAATGACTACGGATGAAGATAAATGCCGTAACATCCTGGCTGCCGAAAAAGCTTCCGGAAAAAAAGTAATCGTCGCCTTCAATTACCGTCATAGTGTGCATGCCATGCAGCTGAAAGAATTACTGGCCGCTGACCGTGTGGGTAAAATCACTTCAGTGGATTTCAACTGGTACCTGAATGTTCACCACGGTGCCGATTATTTCCGCCGCTGGCATGGAAAGATCGCCAAAGGGGGATCGCTCTGGGTGCATAAAGCGACACACCATTTTGACCTGCTCAACTGGTGGCTGAACAGTGAGCCCGTTGAGGTATCTGCTTATGGCAGCCTGGAACATTATGGTAAAAACAATGCTTTCCGGGGTACCAAATGCCGGGGTTGTGAACATAAGGACAACTGTAAATTCTACTGGGACATTACCGGCAATAAACATAATGTGAACATGTATGTCAACAACGAACAGTATGACGGCTATCTCCGAGATGGTTGTGTCTGGTCAAACGATATTGATATATATGATAAAATGAGTGCGCAGATTATATATGCGAATGGCGTACAGGTCAATTACTCCCTGACTACTTACTCTCCTTATGAAGGTTGGCAGATAGCTTTTAATGGACTGAAAGGGCGGATAGAAACCTGGGAGGACATACCCTACCTGCAAAAAACGCCGGAAGACCAGGCGAAACGGCATGCGATCGAAATGAGTAATGCCGATGATGCGATTCCGGGCGAAGTACGGGAGATCATTGCCATGGATAATTTTACAAAGAATTATGAAGTCTATACCACCCCTAAAATCCGCGGAGGACATGGAGGGGGTGATATCCGGATGCAACGCCGGATGTTTGTTGACAAAACCGACAATCCCCATCATATCATGGCCGGAACCCGCGAAGGGGCCATGTCTATCCTGATCGGTATTGCCGCCCGGAAAAGTATACAGCTTAAAAGACCCGTTAAAATAAGTGAACTCACCGACCTGATACCAATGGCCAATCGTTTTTAAACACCGGCAATGAAAAAAATACTCCTGACCGTATTTGTCCTGTACCTGAGTACAGGGATGACTTTCGGACAAACTAAAAAGGAAAAACAGGTAGCGGCTGCCACGGAACAACTAAGAATAGCCATGTTAGACGGAAACCGGGCTGAGCTGGAAAAGCTGGCCTCCGGAAAACTCAGTTATGGTCATAGTGGAGGTCTGGTAGAG
>DAORKK010000352.1:0-2785 GCA_035439525.1 Chitinophagaceae bacterium | reverse complement strand
GGATAAAGAAGCAAAATATTTAATTCATTCAGTCATCACAAAAGCGTTGAAATAATATGGCAGCAAATCAGCAAAGCACCCTGGGGGTGATCATTGGCAACCGGGACTTTTTCCCGGATAAGTTAGTGGCCGAAGCCCGGACAGAAATTCTGGATCTTTTCAAAAAATTAAATATCACCCCGGTCTTATTATCCGATGCTGATTCCAAACTCGGCGGGGTGGAAACTTTCGCAGAAGCAACAAAATGTGCGAACCTCTTCAAGCAACATGCGGAAGCCATTGATGGTATCCTGGTCGTACTGCCCAATTTCGGCGATGAAAAAGGCGTGGCCGAGACCATAAAACTCTCCGGACTGAATGTGCCAGTGCTGGTGCAGGGTTATCCCGATGACCTGGGGAAGATGGATGTGGTGAACCGCCGCGATGCCTGGTGTGGTAAGATCTCTGTATGCAATAATCTTTACCAGTTTGGAATAAAATATACGTTGACCACAAAACATGTGGTCAGTCCTTCTGATCCTTCATTTGTAGCCGACCTGAATAACTTCACGGCCGTATGCCGGGTGGTGAAAGGATTACGGAAAGTACGGATTGGTGCAGTGGGAGCAAGACCGGGTGCATTTAATACCGTACGCTATAGTGAAAAGATTCTGCAGCGTCATGGTATTTCTGTAACTACGATTGACCTATCTGAAATTTTAGGCAACGCAAATAAGTTTACAGCAACAGATGCAGCCGTAAAAGAGAAACTGGATAAAATCCACGCGTATGCCAATACCGGGTTAACTCCTCCGGACAAGTTAGTGCAGATCGCTAAACTGGATGTGGCCCTGGCGGATTTTATGGCGGCCAATGCACTGGATGCCACAGCGATTCAGTGCTGGACCTCCCTGCAACAGAACTATGGCTGTAATGTTTGCACCAGCATGAGTATGATGAGTGAGAACATGCTGCCCTCGGCCTGTGAAGTGGATGTAACGGGTACCCTGAGTATGTATGCCATGCAGCTGGCCAGTGGTTCGCCATCGGCCCTGGTAGACTGGAACAATAACTATGCGGATGATGACACGAAGTGTGTGCTGTTTCATTGTGGCAACTGGGCCAAGTCCTTCTTACCGGATATCACGATCAGTACCGCGCCGATACTGGGTACGAGTGTGGGCACAGAGAATACCTATGGGGCATTGGATGGCCGCACACCGGCGATGCCATTAACTTATGGCCGTATCAGTACGGATGATTGTAAAGGAGTCATCAAAGCTTATGTGGGTGAGGGAGACCTGACCAATGATGCGTTGAATACCTTCGGTAACCGGGCCGTGGCACAGATCGGCAACCTGCAGGGACTGATGCAGTATGTATGTAAGAATGGGTTTGAACATCATGTGGTGATGAATGCCAGCAAGACCGCCGGCATATTGAAAGAAGCATTTGAAAATTACCTGGGCTGGGAAACTTACCAGCACGCTTAATGATAGTAAAGGAATGACGATAAAAGAATTAACGATCAGATCCATTCAGTACCGGAAAAAAATACTGAAGTATATCCTGGGGGCGAAGGCCGGTCATACCGGCGGCAGTCTCTCCAGCACGGATATCCTGAATGTATTATATAATGAAGTACTGCATGTAAGTCCGGAGAACTTCAAATCACCGGACCGTGACCGCTATGTTCAGAGCAAAGGACATTGTGTGGAAGCCTTGTATGTGGTGCTGGCGGATAAGGGATTTTTCCCGGAAGAAGACCTGAATACCTTATGTAAATACAAGTCACATTATATTGGCCACCCCACCCGTAAGATCAATGGAGTAGAACAAAACACAGGGGCACTCGGTCACGGCTTACCAATTTGTGTGGGTATGGCTATTGCAGGTAAGAAGGACAAAAAGGATTACCGGGTCTTTACCCTCATGGGTGATGGCGAATTACCTGAAGGCAGTAACTGGGAAGCGGCTTTAAGTGCGGCCCATTATAAACTGGATAATCTCTGTGTAATCATTGATAAAAATGGAATGCAGATCACGGCCCCTACAGCAGATGTGATGAATACCGATCCGCTGGATGCCAAATGGAAAGCTTTTGGCTGGGCGGTGCGGGAAGTGGATGGCAATGACGTGGCAGCCTTGAAAGAAGCATTTGCGGCACTGCCTTTTGAAAAAGGGAAGCCCTCCGTGATTATTGCAAAAACGGTGAAGGGGAAAGGCGTGAGTTTTATGGAGAATCAGTTGAAATGGCACCATGGCGTTCCTACAGCAGCGCAGTATGAGCAGGCGCAGGAGGAGTTGGATGAAGCGATGAGGAAGGTTGAGGGTTGAGAGGTGTGAGGTTTAATAATTCGATTTGTTGGAATAATCAATAATTAATAATCAGTAATTCTAATAATGGCTGTTGAAATAAAAACTGACCTTGGCTACAAACCCAACCAGGATATCTTCTCAGAAACCCTGCAACGACTGGCAGCCGGTGACCGGAATATCATTGCTGTGACCAGTGATTCGAGGGGATCGGGTAAGCTGGTGAAATTCGGACAGGAATTACCTGATCAGATCGTGGAAGTTGGGATTGCGGAACAGAACCTCGTAGGCGTGGCGGCCGGACTGGCCTCCTGTGAGAAGAAAGTATTTGCCGTATCGCCGGCCTGTTTTTTAACGGCCCGCTCACTGGAGCAGATCAAGAACGATATCTGTTACAGTAATAATCCGGCTACCGTGGTGGGCATCAGTGCAGGCGTGAGTTATGGGGCATTGGGGAGTACACACCACAGTCTGCATGACTTTGCGGCAC
>DAORKK010000351.1:0-2809 GCA_035439525.1 Chitinophagaceae bacterium | reverse complement strand
CACCAATAAGCCAAGCATGATAAAAAAATAAAGGGCGATACAACTACTGATCAGCCGGTGCTTATTACTCCTGTCCACTTTTACACCGGCCGGCAGGGCCAGCGCAATAGCGGGGATCACTTCAGATAATCCAAGTATTCCCAGGGCCAGTTTACTGTCAGTAAGCTCATACAGCCGCCAGCCCAGTAACACAGGGGTCATCCGTAATCCGGCAATAAATAGAATACGGGCGGTGATAAACCAGGAAAACTCTGCGTTGATCAGGGGCCAGTACTTTTTCCGGAAAGTAAAGAGATGACTCATGGGAGTGTAAGATAATGCTGTCCGTTGTCATAGTCTTTTTCCAGCGCATCCAGTATGACCTGCAGGTGTTTTTCATTGCCCAGGAAATCGGCATTGCTGGCATCCACAAACAGTGTTTTGATATTGTGTTGCTTGATATAATTTGTGTAGGTTTCCTGTAAGTTGAACAGGTAGTCATCGCTGATATTCTGTTCGTAGACCCGGTTTCGTTTGCGGATATTGGACTGCAGTTTCGACACCGGCGCATGCAGGTAGATCAGGATATCCGGTTGTATTAATTGCTGGTGAATGATATCGAATAAGCGCTGGTAAAGTCTGAATTCATCTTCCGGCAGGGTTACCTTGGCAAAGAGCAGGCACTTTGTAAAGAGGTAGTCGGAAATGGTAAAGGCCTGAAACATGTCTTTCTGTGATAACAATTCCTTCAGTTGTTTAAACCGTTCGGCCATGAAGAATAATTCCACCGGGAAGGCAAACTGATCCGGGTTTTCATAAAATTTTGGCAGAAAGGGATTGTCGGCAAATTCTTCCAGGATCAGCCGGGCATTGTAATGTTTACTTAACAGGTTGGCCAGGGTGGTTTTTCCGGCACCGATATTTCCTTCTATGGTGATAAACTGGTAATTCATGAAACAACTCCGCGCTGATGTTCGTTGAAATTAATGTGGGCGCAAATTACTTTAAATGAAAGGGCGTCCTGCAAAGGCGGCAAAGATTGTGGAAAAATATCAGGAAACCTTTTTTACCTCCAGGGTATCCGGGCAAACCGCCAGCAATCCGGCCACAGACTGTTGTAAAACGGGGTGAATCACTTCTCCGGCGATCTCAGCAAGCGGGAGCAGGGCAAAACGGCGGTTGGGCATTTCGGGATGGGGGAGTTTCAGCAAATCATACTGATGAATTTCGTCCCCATACATTAAGATGTCAATATCGATCAGGCGGGGACCATATTTTTCCTCCCGGATCCGGCCGAGTTGTTTTTCAATTTTCAGCAAGCGCCGGATCAGCTGACGGGCATTGAGCGAGGTCATTATTTCGAGCGCCTGATTCAGGAAAGCAGGTTGATCGGTCTTGCCCCAGGCAGCCGTTTCATAAATGGACGATTGTTTTTGAACCGTTCCGCATTGCAACGCGATCTCCCGTTTTGCGGCGGAAAGGTAGTCCTCCCTTGTACCCATATTGCTTCCCGTCAGTAACCAGGCCGTATTCATGCCTCAAATATCTTTATTTTCCGGGATGCCCCGTAATTAAATACATTTGCCCCCAGCATGTTAAACGATCAAAAACCTTATAGCCAGACCCGTGCCTTGTGGGCCATCACCCGGGCCAGCTTTAAAGCCATTTTCGGGAATCCCAGTGCCATTATTTTCAGTATTCTCTTCCCGATCATTTTTGTCCTGATCTTCGGGGCTTTTGGTGGCGGGGGCGGGGTGAGTTACCGGATTGCGCTGGCCGGTAAAGCGGATACGGCTGACTTTTTTTATAAAGGACTATTGCAGATTCCCGGAGTAAAAATTGTGTCCTACACGGATTCGGCTGTTTTACGAAAAGACCTGATCAAAGGTAAACTGACAGCCATACTGGATATTCAAAAAACAACAGACAGTACGGAGAAACCTCATTATACGGTTGGTATTAAATCAACCTCTGCCAGCTCGAATACAATTTACTCATTTGTACCCGCTCTGAAAATGGTAAAACTGATGCTGGAGAAAGAGCTCAACGACAGCTATGTGAATTTTGTAGATATCGGAGAACCCGTAATTGAGCAAGTACGGAAGTACCGTCAGATCGATTTTATCCTGCCGGGTCAGTTAGGCTTTTCGATCCTGTTTTCCACGCTGTTTGGAATAGCGTTTACTTTTTTTAATCTCAGAGAGCAGCTGGTCCTCAAGCGATTTTATGCCTCTCCGGTTAAAAAGATCAATATCCTGCTCGGGGTGGGGATGAGCCGTCTTTTTTTCCAGTTATTAAGTGTATTGGTTTTGCTCTTGTTTGGCCATTTCTTTATGCACTTTACGTTGCAGAATGGTCTCTTTACTTTTTTCTCGATCATTGCCATGACCCTTATCATGCTGTTTCTGCTGATGGGTGTCGGGCTGATATTCAGCAGTATTGTCAAAAGTGATACCTCGATTCCCTTGCTGATCAATCTTTTTGGTTTCCCCCAGATGATGTTATCGGGTACGTTCTTTCCGATAGAAGTGTTTCCGAAATGGTTGCAGGAAATCTGCCGTGTATTACCCCTGACCCAGTACAATGATGCGGTTCGTAAAATTTCATTCGAAGGACTGAGTCTATTGGAATGCTGGAGGGAAATCGGTATCCTGGGAATCTGGATGGTGATTATTTATGCCATTGCAACGAAAGTGCTGAAATGGGAATAAACCCTTTTGTCAGAAAATTGTTAGGTTATTTTATACTGCTCCGGCAGAAATTTTTTCGGTATGCGACTGATTAAACTGGCATTGATAAGTTTTATTGTTTTCTTTTTACTGATTACCGG
>DAORKK010000350.1:0-2819 GCA_035439525.1 Chitinophagaceae bacterium | reverse complement strand
GAAATACAGGGCATCATCAGCCGCTATCCCCAGGGAAAGCAGAAGAGTGCCCTTATACCGGTGCTGCATATTGCCCAGCAGGAGTTTGGTGGCTGGCTGAGTACCGAAACCATGGACTATGTGGCATCTGTACTTCAGCTGAAACCGATCGAAGTATATGAAGTGGCGACGTTCTACAGTATGTTCAACCTGAAACCGGTGGGCAAATACATGTTTGAAGTATGCCAGACCGGACCCTGTATGCTCAATGGCAGTGATGATATCGTGAAATATATCTATGACACCCTGGGTATAAAACCCGGTGAGACGACTGCAGATGGATTGTTTACCCTGAAAACCGTTGAGTGCCTTGGCGCCTGTGGTTATGCCCCGATGATGCAACAGGGCAAGTATTACCGGGAACACCTGACCAAAGAAAAAATTGATGCGATCATAGCGGAGTGCAGAAACACCGCCGCCCAACAGAACTGATGAAAAAATTAATCACCATATTGTTTTTGAGCATGGGCCTATCCGGCATAGCCCAGTCAAAGGACCAGGTGAAAGTACTGGCAGCATCCAAACAGTTCCAGGATATCGTATTCGGCAGCAAGGATAGCCTGATGCTGGAACGCGTATTTGCCGCCAATGTTCATTATGAGCATTCAAGTGGAAAAGTGGAAAACCGGGTAGAAGCGATCCGTGGAATCAGCCGGAATAAATCAGTCTATGTGATGATACCCGATCCGTCGCCTTACAAGATCAGTCAGCAAGGAGATACACTTGTGGTGAATACGGTGCTGAAAGCAGTGGAGCAGAAAGCCGATGGAAGCAAAGCGGACCTGAACCTGTCAATTGACTTGTACTGGATAAAAGAAGGAAAGCAGTGGAAACTGACCAGGCGGGTCGCGACAAAAAGGCATTGATGAAGTTCTTTGTAACGATAGGTTTTTTATTCTGTCAGCTGGTTGGATTCGCGCAGAACGATGAAGCGAAACTAACCAGTACATTGAAAGAATTTCACCAGGCCCTGGTAAAAAAGAACACGGTGTCCATCAACCAGCAAACTGATAAGGCACTGAGCTACGGTCATAGTAACGGCTGGGTGGAAACCAAGAAAGAACTGATAGAACACCTGGAAAGCGGTTATATGGAGTATAACGGTTTCCGGGAAGACAGTATAAAAGTGGAAGTGAACGGGAATGTGGGGCATGCACGTTTTATTGCGGATATCAATGCCACGATGAGCGGAAAAGAATTCACGTTTCAGTTGCGGGTATTGGAAGTGTGGGTGAAGAAAGGGAAGAGGTGGGTGTTGTTTGCCAGGCAAGCCGTAAGGAAGTAAAAATTAAAAAGTCAAAAGTAAAAAATACTAAAGCGGAATTAATTTTTAGGGCAGTAACAGACTTTAATGCCGGATTCGATTTAAGGGTTTTTTAATTTTTACTTTTAACTTTTGACTTGTTCAATTCGACTCTTTAGAATGAAGAAATTATAAAATGGGACGTAAATTATTATTAGACAAAGCGCACGTTGAAAACATCCGTCTCTACGATGTGTACCGTCGTGAAGGCGGCTATCGCAGCGTGGAGAAGGCCCTGAAATCAATGAGCCCCGACCAGGTAACGGAAGAGGTGAAGAAAAGCGGATTGCGTGGACGCGGTGGTGCAGGTTTCCCGACCGGCATGAAATGGAGTTTCCTGGCCAAACCGGAAGGAGTACCCCGTTACCTCGTGGTGAATGCCGATGAATCCGAACCCGGAACCTTCAAGGACCGCTACCTGATGGAGTTCATACCCCACCTGCTGATCGAGGGAATGATCACGGCCTCTTTTGCATTGGGTTCCAAAACTTCTTATATATATATCCGGGGCGAATATGCCTGGATCGTGGATATCCTGGAACAGGCCATTGCTGAAGCAAGAAACAATGGCTGGCTTGGAAAAAATATTTTAGGCAGCGGATTTGATTGTGAGATCTATGTACAACGCGGGGCAGGTGCCTATATCTGCGGCGAGGAAACCGCACTTATAGAATCACTGGAAGGCAAACGTGGAAATCCAAGAATCAAACCACCGTTCCCGGCCGTGAAAGGATTGTGGGATTGTCCGACGGTAGTAAATAACGTAGAGACCATTGCCGCAGTAGTGCCCATCATCAATGAAGGTGGTGAAGAATATGCAAAGATCGGAGTCGGCAAATCCACAGGTACCAAACTGATCTCAGCCTGTGGTAACCTCAACAAACCGGGTGTATACGAGATCGACATGACGATATCTGTAGAAGAGTTTATCTACAGCGATGAATATTGCGGGGGCATTCCTAACGGGAAGAAACTGAAAGCCTGTATACCGGGCGGATCTTCTGTACCCATTTTACCGGCCAACCTGTTGCTGAAAACGGCGAAAGGCGACACCCGGCTGATGAACTATGAAAGTTTATCGGATGGTGGGTTTGCCACCGGTTCCATGATGGGTTCGGGTGGTTTTATTGTGATGGATGATACCCAGTGCGTGGTAAAACATACCTACACACTGGCCCGCTTCTATCGACATGAAAGTTGCGGACAATGTTCCCCTTGTCGTGAAGGCACCGGCTGGATGGAAAAGATCCTGCTGAATCTCGAAAACGGAAAGGGAAAGATGAGTGATATTGATCTGCTCTGGGATATCCAGCGTAAGATCGAGGGGAATACGATTTGTCCGCTGGGTGACGCGGCTGCATGGCCCGTGGCCGCTGCGATTCGTCATTTCAGGGATGAGTTTGAATGGCATGTGACGAATCCGGAGGATGCGGTCAGGAGGAATTACGGCATCGGGCATTATGCGGATCCGATACAT
>DAORKK010000349.1:0-2847 GCA_035439525.1 Chitinophagaceae bacterium | reverse complement strand
TATACCAGCAAACTGATCTACGGTATTACAGGTACCTATTATAATAACGGGGTACAGGAAAATGCCTACGGTCCGATCCAGGGTTCCAATCCTGATCTGCAATGGGAAGAAGTGGCTACCACTAACGTAGGACTTGACTTCACCATCCTGAATAATAAGATCAGCGGTTCACTGGACTGGTATAATAAGAATACCACCGATATGTTGTTCCGTTACAGTGTATCAGCCTCACTGGTACCCGGCGGAAGTATCTGGGCCAATGGCGGAAGCATCAATAATAAAGGGATTGAATTGAGTCTGAATGCTACACCGGTAAGTACTAAGAATATGTCATGGACCACGACTTTCAATATTGCCACCAATAAGAATGAGATCACCAGCCTGGCCGGACCTTATGCCAATGGCGATTCGATCCGTTATTCCGATCCGGAAGGTCCGGGTCAGACAGGCGCCACACTGCAATTGCTGAAAGTGGGCAAACCGATCGGTCAGTTCTTCTCCCTGCGTTATGCCGGAAAGGATCAGAACGGGGTTTCTACTTTCTTTAAGAGAGATGGGACTACTACCACCAATCCTGCAATCGGTACCGATTACTTTTATGTTGGCGATGCACAACCGAAGTTCCTGATGGGCTGGAGTAACAGTGTCCGCTACGGTAACTGGGACCTGAATGTATTCCTCCGCGGGGTGTTTGGCAATAAGATCTTTAATGCAACACGCGCCGATCTTTCCTATGTAGTGGCGGGTGCGCAGAATAACCTGCTGAACAGCGCCAGCGACGATAAGATCAACGATAACCGGAACTCTTATTATTCCACCCGTTATATCGAAAGCGGCAGCTATGTCAGACTGGATAATGCCACCCTTTCTTATACATTTGGCAGTCCGGTAAAAGGAATCACGAATCTGCGTTTATACGCAACCGCTAACAACTTATTTACGATTACCAACTATTCAGGAATTGATCCTGAGATCAACCAGGGCGGCGTTGCCCCGGGTATTGACTATAATAATTTCTACCCGAAGACCCGTACGGTCATGTTTGGTGTAAATCTTACTTTTTAAGCCTTAAAAAAAACGAATTATGAAAAAGACAATGAACCGTTTGGCTCTCCTGGCGCTGCTGGCGGGTGGATTATCTTCCTGTCATAAAGTGTCCGTGGATGTGGTGTCGGAACTGACACCCGAGACGTTCCCTAAAACTGAAGCCCAATATAACTCCGTAATGGGACCTGTATATACCGCCCTCCGTGGTGCTTATACAACCGATATATTCTTTTTAAACAGTCAGTCTACCGACGAATCAGCCCTGCTGACTTACGGATCAGATTGGGTGGATGGGAACAGGTATAAAGACCTGCACCTGCATACCTGGACCAAGGATCATCCCAATGTGGGTGGTATGTGGGGGTTCTGGACCAACCTGATCGGAACAGCAAATCAGACGCTTTTTATTCTTGCCGGCTCTGATGAGGGAGCAGTAAAGAATACCAGTATTGCTGAAATGAAAGCGTTGCGGGCCTTCTTTTATTTCAATATGATGGATTTATGGGGTGGTGTGCCGCTCGATACTGTCTATGGCAGCAAAGAACTGAAAGCAAGGGCTACCCGCCAGGAAGTTTTTACGTTTGTTGAGAACGAACTGAAAGCCGCGATTCCATTTCTTAAAACAGCCAGCGGGGCTACCACTTATGGTAAACCTACCCGTTACATGGCCTGGGCTTTACTGGCCAAGCTTTACCTCAACGCACAGGTATATACCGGAACAGCTAAAAACAATGAATGTATTGCTGCCTGCGACAGTGTTATGAGTGCAGGAGGTGGTACACAATATGCGTTGGAAAGCAGGGCTACTTATTTCAATCAGTTTTCTCCTACGAATGGTCCTTCTTCAAAGGAGTTCGTGTTTGCCATTCCGTTCGATCCGTCTACTTCAAACGGATGGATGTTTTATGCCCGTTATGACCTGAACCGTAACCTGGGTATGAAATACCGTTATTCCGGCTCTACCACCGGTGCCAATGTGGACCCTGTTGTAAATCAGACAACCGGAAACGGATTAATAAACAACCGCCCCAGCGGTCCCCGCTGTACTACCCAGGAATTTTATGCGCACTTCAATGATGTAAATGATATCCGGAATAATCAATGGCTGGGTGGTTTACAATACTGGAGCACCGGAAATCCGATCCTGGTTCGTACTACCAATCTTGGTTACAATCAATTCTATTCCGGTGGAGACCCCGGTGGTACGTATGTCTATCATCTCGATATTTCTCCTTTGTCTACTTCCCGCCTGGGTGCAAGCTCTTATGATGTTGGACGGGATGAAATCGGCTGGAATACCGGCTACCGGAATGTGAAATTCCTTCCTGACGCTAACTCGATCAACCGTAATCAGAACAATGACGTACCGGTGTTCCGCCTGTCCGATATCATCCTGATGAAGGCAGAAGCCATCCTGCGTGGAGGTACAGCCACCAACGGACATACGGCTTTATCACTTGTGAATACCTTACGTGCAGTTCGTACTACTTCTGCAGCACTTACTTTAGTTACATTGAATGATATTTATTCTGAGCGTTCCCGTGAATTATCCTGGGAAGGCTGGCACCGTAATGATATGATCCGCTTCGGCCGTTACGAAGACAGCTGGGGACTGGGTAAAACAAACACAGACACTTACCGTCGTGTGTTCCCGATCCCGACATCAGCGATCGCTACGAACCCGAACCTGGCGCAAAATACCGGCTATTAAGGTTAAGCAGTACCTCAGTAGCAGGCAATCGGTAACCCGGAGCCGTATGGCTCCGGGTTTTTTAATGTACATTTCAGCATGAACAGAAA
>DAORKK010000348.1:0-2850 GCA_035439525.1 Chitinophagaceae bacterium | reverse complement strand
CTATGTCTCTATATAACTATGTGTTAAAAAAGCGGCGTAGCCGCCATCCGCTACGCGGATTTTTTAACACATAGATTTGGGTTTATTACAAAAAATCAGAAGTTCTTACAAACACAACTGATCTAAAGCAAGGCGACGCTATAAGAATAACATAGAAGACACATAGAAATACAGTTGCTTTCTATGTGTCTACTATTTCTCTATGTAACTATGTGTTAAAAAAGGGGCGTAGCCGCCATCCGCTACGCGGATTTTTTAATACATAGGTTTAGTTTTATCACTAAAGATCAGAAGTTCTTACAAACACAACTGACCTAAAGCAGGATAATGCTATAAGAATAACATAGGAGACACATAGAAATACAGTTGCTTTCTATGTGTCTCCTATGTCTCTATGTAACTATGTGTTTAAAAAGCGGCGTAGCCGCCATCCGCTAAGCGGATACATATAATCTATTCGGTTATTTACAAAGCCGGATTGGGGATACTGCCCGGCTTTTCAGGTTGGATCTGTTCTTTTTTATACGGAAGTACCGGCATGGTATACAGGAGCTGATTTCCTGGTTTTACACAGGGCATCCGGTCGGTTGGTAAACGAAACACCAGATCGCCATTGGGTAATTGATAATCCAGTTGCCCTTTAAGGTCCTTGCTTTCAGGCTGGGTGACCGCGTTGGGGGTTGGATTTAATTGCTTTTGTAAAAATTCCGATGACCATTTCATCTTGTGCAGGGATGAATCATACCGGTACCGGATAAGTTCATCCAGGTCAATCGTTTCTTTTTGCTGTCCGGCAATTGAAGTAACGGCCAGCATGCCAATAGAAAGAAAGACTGCTTTCATAAAACAAGGGTTTAAGCTATCTGATTTAGCAATTATTTCATTTTTTTCCAACTATTGATCAATCCGTTGGTCGAAGCGTCATGATTCGTAACAGGTGTTTTACCTTTTAATTCAGGTAAAATTTTATTGGCCAGTTGTTTGCCGAGTTCCACACCCCATTGATCAAAACTATAAATATTCCAGATAACCCCCTGTACAAATATTTTGTGTTCATAAAGGGCAATCAGTTCGCCCAGTGTAAATGGGGTTACTTTCTTAAGAAGTATTGAATTTGTAGGCCGGTTGCCATTAAAAATTTTAAAAGGCAGTAATCTGGCTATTTCCTCCGTACTCAAACCCTGTTTCTCCAGCTCTGCTTCCGCCTCTGCTTCTGTTTTTCCATTCATCAGGGCTTCGGTCTGGGCAAAGAAATTACTCAGCAGTTTTACATGGTGATCGCCAACCGGATTATGCGATTGTGCCGGGGCAATAAAATCGCAGGGAATCAGCGGGGTTCCCTGGTGGATCAGCTGATAGAAAGCATGTTGTCCGTTGGTGCCGGGTTCACCCCAGATAACCGGGCCAGTGGCATACTCAACGGGTTCGCCATTCCGGTCCACGCTTTTTCCGTTACTTTCCATATTGCCTTGCTGAAAATAAGCGGCAAAACGATGCAGGTATTGGTCATACGGAAGAATCGCTTCAGACTGGGCACCGAAGAAGTTGGTATACCAGATACCCGTCAGGGCCATGATCACCGGTATATTTTTTCCGAAAGGGGAGGTGGCAAAATGTTCATCAATATGATGAGCCCCTTTAAGCAGTTGTTCAAAATTTTTATAACCGATGGTCAGTGCAATGGAAAGACCGATGGCACTCCAGAGTGAATAACGTCCACCAACCCAGTCCCAGAATTCAAACATATTGTTTTTGTCTATTCCGAATTTCACCACTTCCTTTTCATTCGTGCTCAGGGCTACAAAATGTTTGGCCACATATGTTTCCTTTTTCGCTTTTTTAAGGAACCAGTCACGGGCCGTCAGGGCATTGGTCATGGTTTCCTGGGTAGTGAATGTTTTAGAAGCGACCAGGAAAAGAGTACGTTCGGGATCCACTTTTTTCAGGGTTTCCGAAATATGGGTGCCATCGACATTGGATACAAAATAGGTTTCAATCCCCTCCGCCCAAAAAGGTTTCAGGGCTTCCGTTACCATCAGCGGACCCAGGTCACTACCACCAATGCCGATATTGACAATGTACTTTATTTTCTTATTGGTATACCCCCGGTGCTTCCCGCTATGGATCTGCTCACAGAACCCCTTCATTTTTTTCAGTACTTTCTTAATGCCTGGCATCACATCCACTCCCTGCGTGAATACCGGCTTACCGGAAAAATTGCGGAGGGCCGTATGCAGGACTGCCCGTTTTTCCGTTGCATTGATCTGTTCACCGTTAAACATCGATTGAATAGCTTCAGGCAGCTTACATGATATTGCCAGTTCATTGAGCAACTGCAGGGTTTGCTCATTCAGGATATTCTTTGAATAATCGAAAACAAGGTCCTTTGTACAGAGTGAGTATTTCAGAAACCGCTCGTTATCCTGCCGGAATAATTCACGCATACTGGTCTGGCTGATATCCGCCTGGTGCGCTTTCAGCTTTTTCCAGGCATTGGTTTGTGTGGGGTTGATACGGGGTAACATGATTTTATAATTGGTTGAATACTTGAATTGTTTTTTCGGTCATGGCCGGGGTGATGTCCAGGTGTGTCACTAACCTTACCCGGTTGGGTGAAATGGCATATCCCAGAATATCCTGTTCTTTCAGTCGGGCAACCAGTTGCGGGGCCGTCAGGCTTTCATCGAGTTCAAAAATGATGATATTGGTTTCCACCGGCAACATCAGTTTGACAAAACTGCGGTATGAAATAGCCGTTGCAATGGCTTTGGCATTTGCATGATCTTCTTTCAGCCTTTCTATATGGTGCTCCAGGGCGTAGATGCCGGCAGCCGCCATAAAACCACCCTG
>DAORKK010000347.1:0-2851 GCA_035439525.1 Chitinophagaceae bacterium | reverse complement strand
AGTGGGAAGGCCGGTTCAATGGGCGATATCGGAACCCATGCGTTTAACCTGGCGGAATATGTGACTGGTTTGAAAGTAACCAGTCTCTGCTCCAACGTAAATATTGTAGTGGAAGGAAGAATGCTGGATGATGATGGGGCTGCCTTCCTGAAATTTGATAATGGAGCCACGGGTGTACTGATGGCTACCCAGATTGCCGCCGGGGAAGAAAACAACGTGAAGATTCGTGTGTATGGAGAAAAAGGGGGACTGGAATGGAAACATGAAGACACAAACACCTTATTGGTGAAATGGCTGGATAAACCGGTGGAGATCTACCGGGCCGGAACGGGTTACCTGGATTCTTTTGCCAGTCATAACTGCCGCACACCCGCAGGTCATCCGGAAGGCTTCCTGGAAGCTTTTGCAAATCTATACCGGAATTTTGTGCTGACGGTACGGGCAAAAATAAACGGTGAAACCCCGAAGCCTGAATGGCTCGATTTTCCGGGTGTGGAGGAAGGCATACGGGGCATGGCTTTTATTGAAAATATTATTGAATCCGGTCAGTCCGATACAAAATGGACACCCTTCACTGTATAATCATTTTCTGATATACTAATAATTTAACAGATGACAACCATTAAAGGTCCGGGTATATTTCTTGCTCAGTTTATGGGAAATGAAGCCCCTTTTAATAATTTAAAATCCATCTGCCTCTGGGCGGAATCACTTGGTTTTAAAGCCATCCAGATACCCACCTGGGATGACCGGTGTATTGATCTTAAGCTGGCTGCAGAAAGCAAGACCTATGCAGACGAAATCAAAGGTACAGTGAATGATTGCGGTCTGGAGATTGCTGAATTATCCACGCATCTGCAGGGACAACTGGTGGCCGTGCATCCGGCCTATGATACCTTGTTTGATGGGTTTGCCCCGGAAGCCTTACGCGGTCATCCCAAAGCAAGAATGGAATGGGCGATTCAGCAGGTTAAATATGGCGCTAAAGCCTCACAAAACCTGGGACTGACCGCGCATCCTACGTTCAGTGGCTCATTGTTGTGGCATACGTTTCATCCATGGCCGCAACGTCCGGCCGGACTCGTGGAAGAAGGGTTTAAAGAGCTCGGGAAACGTTGGACACCTATCCTGAATTATTTTGATGAATGCGGGGTGGATGTCTGCTATGAGATACATCCGGGCGAAGACCTTTTTGATGGAGCTACTTATGAAATGTTCCTGGAGGAAGTCAACAATCATCCACGGGCCTGTTTATTATATGATCCTTCGCATTTTGTGCTGCAGCAGTTGGATTATATCCAGTATATCGATTTTTATCATGAGCGGATCCGGGCTTTTCATGTAAAGGATGCGGAGTTTAATCCCACCGGAAGACAGGGCACATTTGGCGGGTACCAGTCCTGGGCCAACCGGGCTGGTCGCTATCGTTCACCCGGCGACGGGCAGGTGGATTTCAAAACCATTTTCAGCAAACTGACCCAATACGATTATCCGGGATGGGCGGTGATGGAGTGGGAGTGCTGTATAAAGCATCCCGAGGATGGTGCAAGGGAAGGAGCAGAGTTTATCAGCAGGCATATTATCCGGGTCACAGAGAAGGCTTTTGATGATTTTGCAGCCAGCGGAACCGATGAAAAGGCAAACCGATTATTGCTCGGGTTGGATTAACCACTAAATTCGTGCAGCAAAAATTATTCATTAAAAATAGAAGTTATGAAAAAAATTATTTTACCGTTGATAGCAATAGCTATGCTGACCTCCTGTGGTGGTGGTGCATCAACTGAGGAAAAAACAACACCAGTAGCTGAAAAGCCAAAAGACCCTGCCTATGAAAAAGGCCTGGCTTTAGTGGCTCAGAATGACTGCCTGACCTGTCACAAAATCAATGAACCTTTTACAGGCCCCAGTTATTCTCAGGTTGCAGAAAAGTATGCGGGGGCGGATGCAGCCAAAGTAAAAGAAATAGCAGAAAAAATTATCAAGGGTGGGACTGGTGTCTGGGGATCAGCCCTGATGACACCCCATGCTTCACTGTCTCAGGAAGATGCAGAAGCCATGGTGAAATATATTTTATTACTTAAAAAATAATCAAGGATGAAAAACCTGCTCATCGGCACTATCGCCGCCCTGTCTGCTGTCTCGTGCAATAACAGTTCCGAGACAACTAAGAATGCGGAAGGCGACAGCCTGGTGCCTCCAACGACGGCTTCAGTCAATGTACTTAACGAAGAACAGCAAAAAGAAGGCTGGCAATTATTATTTGATGGCCAGACCACTAAGGGCTGGCATAAGTATGGTGGCGGCCCGGTGGGCAGTGCCTGGAAAGTAGCCGATGGAACGCTTTATCTTGACACCACTGATAAAAAGGACTGGCAGATTAAGGATGGCGGCGATATTGTGAGTGATTCCGCCTATGATAATTTCCACCTGAAGCTGGAATGGAAAATTGCCAAAGACGGAAATAGCGGTATCATCTTTTATATTCACGAAGACACGGCTAAATACGAATGGCCCTGGAATACCGGCCCGGAAATGCAGGTGCTGGACAACAACGGGCATCCGGATTCAAAGATCATTAAACATCGTGCCGGTGATCTGTACGACCTGATTTCCAGCAGTAAGGAAACTGTGAAACCAGCGGGTGAATGGAACCTGGCGGAGATCAAATCACTGAATGGCAAACTGGAACTTTCCCTCAATGGCGAAGTAGTCGTGAGTACCACACTCTGGGATGATGCCTGGAAGAAACTGATTGCTGGAAGTAAGTTCAAAACCATGCCGGGATTTGGTACGTATCAGAAAGGAAAGATCGGACTGCAGGACCATGGCAATATGGTCTGGTACCGGAATG
>DAORKK010000346.1:0-2858 GCA_035439525.1 Chitinophagaceae bacterium | reverse complement strand
CGCAAGGTTCATTACCTGCCCGACGGCAAGGATTTTGTCTGTGTAAATCCGCACCTGCGCTTCAACCGGGCACTCTATGGTACCAATACCGCCTTCAGGGTCGAAGCAGGTGATCTGCCTGAATTTGCACTGTATATGCCGGGTATGGGCGGCAATCTTCGTTTTGCCCTGGTGAATAAGGAAAAACACAAATGGCTGATTGAAGCCAAAACAATTCATACCCGTTATCGTCCCGGTTCAATGATCTATGAAATAAAGGATCCATTGCTGGGTGAAGGGACATTAACCATTACCGTATTGGCTTTGTCTGCTGCAGAAGGAATGGTGATTCGGATCAATGGTAATCAATTGCCGGCTGACCTCCAACTGGCCTGGGTCTTTGGCGGTGCTTCCGGGAAAAAATTCTCCCGTGATGGAGATATCGGGGCCGATCCTGAATCATCCTTTTACCTGAAAGCAGAGAATTGCAAGGATAATCGTTACCGCATCAATGAAACCAGTTTTATTTTGTCATACGGCAGTGGAAAAGTACTGACCGAAGAAGAGCGTTACGAAATACAGACCAAACCGGAGAGTCAGTTGAAAGGAGAAGTGGGAGAGACCAAAAAGCTCAGTGGTTTTTTTCCACCCATGTCCACGGTACGCATCCTGAATGCGGCGAATCTGAATGACCTGTTTACCGGTACCGATACGTCGAAGAGTACACCCTGTATTGCCGGTTTCTTTGAGCCGGGCAATGAAGACGATTATATACTGATCCATAATACCGCTACGGCCATCAGTGGAAATCCGGCTGTTGAATTTGCTGCGGCTGAAAAAGCCAGGCAGCAACTGGCTAATCGGATTGATGTCCGCACCCCTGATTCATTTCTCAATACACTCGGTGGGGCATTATCCATGGCGGCTGATGCTATCTGGGAAGATCCGTCCTTTATGCACGGTGCTGTGGCCTGGCGGATGCGGCTGCCCGGATGGAGAGGAGCGTATACGGCGGATGTACTGGGCTGGCATGACCGGGCCAGAAGAAATTTTGAATCCTATGCTTTATCGCAGATCACTACACCCGCTACCACCGGGGTGGTGATGGATACCGCACTGAACCTGGCACGTCATCTCGAGAAAGTGGGCACCCAGTTATTCAGTGAAGGTTATATCAGTCGTAATCCCAATGGCGATATTCGCGCCCACCACTATGATATGAACCTGGTCTTTATTGATCAATTACTAAATCATTTTAAGTACACAGGCGATTTGGCTTTTGTAAAAAAAATGTGGCCTTTGTTGAAACGTCACCTGGCCTGGGAGACCAATAACTTTGATATGGATGGCGACGGACTCTATGATGCTTATGCCGCCATCTGGGCCAGTGATGCATTACAATACAGCGGGGGAGGCGTAACGCATAGCAGTGCGTATAATTTCCGGGCTTTTAAAGAAGCCGCTGCCTTGGCTAAACTGATTGGTGTGGATGGTACGGCTTATGAGCAAGAAGCCACAAAGATCCTGAATGCCATGAACCAGCAACTGTGGATGAAAGACAAGGGCTGGTATGCAGAGTACAAAGACCTGCTCGGCAATAAATTACTGCATCCGGCTGCCGGACTCTGGACCATCTATCATGCCCTCGACAGTAAAGTGCCGGATCCTTTTCAGGCATATCAGTCGCTCCGCTATATCGATAACTATATTCCCCGTATACCCGTCATCGCCAAAGGCTGGAAAGAAAAAGGATTGTACCTCTACAGCGAAACCAACTGGCAGCCCTATACCTGGAGTCTGAATAATGTGGTGACCAGTGAAAATCTGCACACCGCTTTAGCTTACTGGCAGGGTAACCGCAAGGAAGAAGCTTTCAAACTCTGGCGTAGTGCGATGCTGGAGACCATGTACCTGAGTGCAGGTCCGGGTAATTTTCAGCAGTTAAGTTTTTATGATGCCATACGCGGTGAACTCTATCGTGATTTTGCGGATGGCGTGGGGATGGTGTCGCGTTCATTGGTGGAAGGATTGTTTGGTATCAATCCCAACGGCCTGCACAATGAACTGGTGATTCAGCCAGGCTTTCCGCAAAGTTGGAATGAAGCCGGGATAACCACACCGGATATCCGTTTTGATTTTGTACGCAAGGGGGATAAAGCGGAATACCGGATTCGTCAGTTCAATACAGCCCGCAGGGTAAGATTGGTATTGCCGGTTGTAAAAGATCGTCTGGTGCAGGTGCTGGTGAATGGGAAAAAAGTTAACTGGAAAGCACTGCCCGACGCAGTAGGTATTCCGCTGATCGAAATACAAACAGCAGGGGTGGCTAATCTTACGATCAACGTTAATTGGGCGGGTAAGCAACCTGTTCGTTTGGATATGAATATGCAGGTGGAGCCTGGTGAATATATCAGCCTGGAGTCACCCATGTTCAGTCAGTTTAGTATAGCCGATCCGCAAGGCATACTGGAGCAGCCCGTGACCAAGGGAAAACTGGTATCCATTCGTCATGATAGTAAGCCCGGTCATCATACTTTATTTGTAAAAACAAAACAAGGAGCATTCACCTGGTGGCAGCCGGTGGATATTACTATTGTTCAGCCCATGCCGATTGAATATGAAATGTCCAAAAGTTCCAATCCGATAACTGATAAAATTGCTATCGGCTCTTCATTCAATGATAAAGTGACGAATATCTTCAGGCCGCAATACAAATCACCCCGGCCCGTATCCCCCACATTGCAGTTGCCCATCCATGGCATTGGCAACTGGGCTTATCATAGTGTGCAATTCAATGTGAGTGACAGCGGGCTTCGGGCAAAAGCAGGCGTAAACAATGAGTGGACGACTTCGGCAGGCCTGACCTTCAGCACACCATC
>DAORKK010000345.1:0-2859 GCA_035439525.1 Chitinophagaceae bacterium | reverse complement strand
AAAGCAAAGGGCGGTGATCTCAAACGTTTTCTCGAAGGCATGAAGATCTCCAGCCGTGATAATGGCCGCACCCCGATGCAATGGGATACCACCTTGAATGCAGGTTTTGGCAGCGGTACACCCTGGTTACCAGTAAACGGAAATTATACTACTGTAAATGTGGCCGCCCAGGAGAAAGATCCTAACAGTTGCCTGAATTATTTCAGGGCTATGCAAAAACTCCGGAAGGAAAATGAAGTCCTGGTGTATGGGAAGTATTCGTTACTTGATAAAGACAATCCGGCGGTATTCGCTTATACCCGGGAGTGGAAAGGAAAAAAGTGGCTGGTATTGCTGAACTTTAAGGATAAAACAACTACGGTGAACACCGGGTTTGATCTGTCCAAAGCAATGGTAAAAATGCATAATTATACAACGGTATCCACCAATGGAACACTTAAGCCCTATGAAGCGGTGATCTATGAACTGTAAAACGGATAAACATGAATAAAAAGATTATTACCTGGTCAATCGCGGTGGGTTTAGGCGGACTGTTGTTTGGTATGGACGTGGCGGTTATATCCGGTGCGGAAAAAACGATACAGCAATTATGGGGACTGAGCGACTGGGTGCATGGGGTGGCGATTGCCATGGCTTTATTTGGTACCAGTATCGGGGCCATGTTTGGCAATATTCCGGCCAACCGGATCGGGCGTAAAAAATCACTGATCTGGATCGGTGTGTTGTTTTTTGTGTCGTCCGTTGGAGCCGCCCTGGCACCTGAAGTAATCAGTTTCATGTTCTTCCGTTTTCTCAGCGGATTAAGTATCGGCGCTTCTTCCGTAGTGGCACCGGTTTATATTTCTGAAATTGCTCCGGCAAAATACCGGGGACGGCTCGTGATTTCTTTCCAGATGAATATTGTGGCCGGTATCCTGCTGGCCTATCTTTCCAATTATTTGTTGCAAGGGGTAGGCGGTGAAAATGACTGGCGCTGGATGCTGGGCATTGTGGCCTTTCCCTCCCTGCTTTTCTCATTGTTTATGCTGTCAGTACCGGAAACACCTAGGTGGCTGCTCCTTTTTAAAAATGATGAGGCTCATGCAAGGGAAGTATTATCCATCACAGAGGATGATCCGGACAAGACCATTCGCGAACTCAAAGCCGCTTCCACCCAACGCAGTGAGCCCTTGTTCAATAAAAAATTTTATAAACCCTTACTCCTCGCTTTTCTGCTGGCCACTTTCAATCAGTTGTCCGGCATCAATGCTATTATCTATTTCGCCCCCCGGGTATTTGAAATGGCCCATATTGAAAAAAGCAGTGCCTTTTTAAGTACTGTGGGTATCGGGGTTGTCAATCTCTTCTTTACGGTATTGGGCTGGTCCCTGATCGATAAATTCGGTCGCCGCACCCTGATGTTCATCGGTTCACTGGGTTATATCATTTCTCTGTCATTGATTGCCTGGTCGTTTCACACCGGATCGGGCTCCTATATCGTGTATTATGTTTTTCTTTTTATCGCGGCGCATGCGGTAGGACAGGGAGCTGTGATCTGGGTCTTTATATCCGAGATATTTCCTAATTCAGTGCGTGCGGCCGGTACTTCTTTTGGCAGCCTTACGCATTGGGCCTGGGCCACTATTATCACCCTGGTCTTTCCCTCCTTTGCGGGTAATCCGGATATTGGCGGGGCTAAGATCTTTGCCTTCTTTGCAGTTATGATGGTGCTCCAGTTGTTATACGTATGGAAAATGATGCCCGAAACCAAAGGAATAGCCCTCGAGGATATGGATAAAACAACCGTATTACATGTATGAGTAAAATACTTTGCATCGGCGAAGCGCTGATTGATATGATCTGCACCGATAAAGGCCGTTCCTTGAAGGATGGAGAGAGTTTCTTAAAAAAACCCGGCGGCGCTCCCACCAATGTGGCAGCAGCTATCGCAGCCCTGGGCGGACAGGTAGAACTGGCGGCTAAAGTGGGTGTGGATCCATTTGGCCAGCACCTCGTGGAAGTCATGAAGGACTTCGGTGTGGATACCCGGTATATGTTGCGGGATACGAATCATTTTACCACATTCGCGTTTGTATCGCTGATGGAGAATGGCGAGCGTGATTTTTATTTTAACCGTGGTGCTGATGGTCACCTGAGTAAAGCGGATATCGAGCTGATCGACCTTGATCAGACCAGCCTGATCCATTTTGGTTCAGCCACTGGTTTTCTGCCCGGACCTTTGCAGACCGCCTACCGGTATTTATTGCAACAGGCACGTGCGCGGAATATCTATGTTAGTTTTGATCCGAATTACCGCCACCTCTTATTCAGGGATAATACTGCTTCATTTGTGGAACAGAGCTGGTACTTTCTGACACAATGTGATTTCTTTAAAGTGAGTGATGAGGAAGCCCTGCTCCTGACCGGGGCGGACACCCTGGAAGATGCCGCGCAGCAATTGCTGGAAAAAACAAAAGCTGTGTTTGCCATTACCCTGGGAAAAGAGGGCACCCTGCTGGGACGGGATGGTAAAACCAGTATCATTAGTAGTATTGCCATAAATCCCGTTGATACCACCGGAGCCGGTGACGCTTTTGTAGGGGCGGTGCTTTATCAGCTGACACAGAAAGCAGGGCAGGAACACAACCAGGAAGAGTGGGAGCAGGTAATTGGTAATGCCAACAAAGCCGGGGCCAGAACTTGTGAATACCTGGGGGCCATGGAAGCATTCAAACATTTGAACAACGATATTTTTAAATAACCATCGAGCGTGTATAACCACCAGTTACATCAGCAGATCAATACGGTCCTGCAAAACGAACAGATCGATATCGGGGGAAAGGACAACCATTTCTTTACCCGCTTTATCGCCAATGCCAC
>DAORKK010000344.1:0-2892 GCA_035439525.1 Chitinophagaceae bacterium | reverse complement strand
AACCCGGCCACCATTATGACAGACCCCATGATGGCAGACCGGGTTTATCTTTTGCCCCTGACCGTGGAGAGCATTGAACAGATTCTCCAGGAAAACCAGATTGATGCAGTACTGCCCACCATGGGTGGACAAACCGCCCTCAACCTCGCTAAAGAAGCGGAGGACCTGGGATTGTGGAAACAATACAATGTGCGCCTGATCGGGGTGGATATCAAAGCCATTGACAAAGCCGAAGACCGGGAAAAATTCCGCCAGTGGATGATCCAGCTGGGCGTACCGGTAGCTACGGCCAAGACCGCCAACTCTTATCTCGAAGGAAAGGAGTTTGCCCAGCAGATCGGCTTCCCGCTGGTGATCCGTCCTTCCTTTACCCTCGGTGGTACGGGTGGCGGATTTGTACATGATAAAGAAGATCTCGATGAAGCCCTGAACCGTGGTTTGCAGGCCTCGCCCATCCATGAAGTACTGGTGGAGAAAGCCGTACTGGGCTGGAAAGAATTTGAGCTGGAACTGCTCCGCGATTCTGCCGATAATGTTTGTATCATCTGTACGGTTGAGAACTTTGACCCGATGGGCGTGCATACCGGCGACTCCATTACCGTGGCCCCGGCCATGACACTGAGTGATACCGGCATGCAGCTGATGCGGAATACCGCCATCATGATGATGCGTGACCTCGGCAACTTCGCCGGCGGCTGTAATGTGCAGTTTGCCATGAGTCCGGATACCGAAGAGCTCATTGCCATTGAGATCAATCCCCGGGTAAGCCGCTCCTCTGCCCTGGCCAGTAAGGCCACCGGTTATCCCATTGCGAAAATTGCGGCCAAACTCGCGATCGGATACAACCTGGATGAACTGGAAAACCAGATCACCAAAACCACTTCCGCTTATTTTGAACCGGCACTGGATTATGTTATTGTAAAAATCCCCCGCTGGAACTTTGATAAATTCAAAGGCGCCAATGATACCCTCGGACTGCAGATGAAGAGTGTGGGTGAAGTAATGGCCATCGGACGGAGCTTTACCGAAGCCATTCAGAAAGCCTGTCAGAGTCTCGAAAATAACGCGGTAGGTTTAGGCTATTACGGCAAGAGCATGATGCATGCCGAAGAACTGCTCGAATATATCAAGACGCCGAAATGGGACCGGATCTTCCGGATCAAGGATGCCCTGATGGCCGGTATCTCGGTGGGTACCATTTCCAAAGCCACCAATGGTATTGACCGCTGGTTCCTCTATGAAATCCAGAAGATCTGTACCATCGAAAAAGAGATTGCCAAATACGACCTGGACACTATGCCGCTGGAACTGCTGCAGGAAGCCAAGGTAAATGGCTTTAGTGATGAACAGATCAGCCGTATCCTGGAACACGGGGATGAGGAAGATGTATACAATAAAAGAAAGGAAGCCGGCATTACCCGGGTGTACAAAATGGTGGACACCTGTGCGGCGGAATTTGAAGCAAAGACACCTTATTTCTATTCCACGTTTGAACGCGGCAACAGCAATGAGAGTAAAGTGTCGGATAAAAAGAAAATCATCGTACTCGGCAGTGGTCCCAACCGGATCGGCCAGGGTATTGAATTCGATTATTGCTGTGTGCACGGATTGTTAGCGATCAAAGAGTGCGGTTATGAAGCCATCATGGTGAACTGTAACCCCGAGACCGTGAGTACCGACTTCGACATGGCGGATAAGCTTTACTTCGAACCGGTGTATTGGGAACATCTCTGGGAAATCGTGGAGCATGAGAAACCCTATGGTGTAATCGTTCAACTGGGCGGACAAACGGCCCTGAAACTGGCCGAGAAACTGACACAGAAAGGAATCAAAATTATCGGCACCTCATACGATAGCCTGGATATCGCCGAAGACCGTGGACGGTTCAGCGATATGCTGAAAGAACTGGAGATCCCTTACCCCGCTTATGGTACTGCCTGGGATGTGGATGAAGCCATTGAAGTGGCCAATAAAGTAGGCTACCCGGTACTGGTTCGTCCTTCCTATGTACTCGGCGGACAACGGATGCGGATTGTGATTAATGATGATGAAGTGGAAAAAGCGGTAATCAGCCTGCTGAAACATATTCCCGGAAACAAGATCCTGGTAGATCATTTCCTGGATCGTTGCCAGGAAGCCGAGATCGATGCGATCTGTGACGGTGAAAAATTCCACGTGATGGGAATCATGGAACATATTGAACCTGCAGGTATTCACAGTGGCGACAGTAATGCAGTACTGCCTTACTTCAACCTTACCCCGCTGGAAGTACAGGATATGGTGGATTATGCCAAGAAGATCGCCCTGAAGCTGAACGTTAAAGGACTGCTCAATATCCAGTTTGCCATCAAGGAAGGAAAAGTGTATGTGATCGAAGCGAATCCGAGAGCTTCCCGGACCACTCCGTTTATTGCTAAAGCCTACAACAAGCCTTACCTGAACTATGCCACCAAAGTCATGCTGGGTGAAATGAAAGTACAGGATATACCGGAGGAAAAACACCTGGACGGATTTGCCATCAAAGAACCGGTATTCAGCTTTAATAAATTCCCGGGAGTGAATAAAGAACTCGGTCCGGAAATGAAATCAACCGGGGAAGCGATCCGCTTTATTAAAAACCTGCGTGATCCCTATTTCCGCCAGTTGTATAAAGACCGCAGTATGTACCTGAGTAAATAAAAAAAAGCTGTACCTGATTAGTGGTACAGCTGGTTAATGGGTAATGGCCTCTGTTGGAACCCCCGTGGTTGGACGGGTATAAATAAAATAAAGAGGATGGCTTAAATAATCAATGCACTACAAATCTACCGCCCGGCATCAGCCGGGCGTTTTTTTTATTCCCTGATTATCGGGATCATTTAGCGTGATCTTGGTCAATTAAATTTTGTATTA
>DAORKK010000343.1:0-2910 GCA_035439525.1 Chitinophagaceae bacterium | reverse complement strand
ATGGATTTATTGCGATTTATAACTGCGGGCAGTGTGGATGACGGGAAGAGTACCCTCATCGGGCGATTATTGTATGACAGTAAGAATATTCTGATTGATCAACTGGAAGCTTTGGAGAAATCCACCAAGAACCGGACGGATGGATCGGTGGATCTGGCTTTACTGACAGACGGACTGCGTGCGGAAAGAGAACAGGGGATTACGATTGATGTGGCATACCGCTACTTCACGACACCCAAACGCAAATTTATTATTGCGGATGCACCGGGTCACGTACAGTACACCCGTAACATGATCACCGGGGCTTCCAATGCCAGTCTGATCATCATCCTGGTGGATGCCCGGCAGGGAGTAGTGGAACAAACCCGCCGTCACTCCATCATTGCTTCCCTGTTGCGGATCAAACACGTGGTAGTGGCCGTCAACAAAATGGACCTGGTGGAGTTTTCGCAGGACGTCTATAACAATATTGTGATCGATTACAATGAAGTGGCCGCGCAATTGGGGTTGAAGAATATCACGTACATACCCATGAGTGCACTGGATGGTGACAATATCGTGGATGCTTCCACCCGCATGCCCTGGTATACCGGGAAACCCTTGCTCGAGTTCCTGGAAGATGTGGTGCTGGATGAGGATGTGAACTTAACCGATGCAAGGTTCCAGGTACAATTTGTTATTCGTCCGCAGACAGAAGAACTGCATGACTACCGCGGCTATGCCGGCCGCATCATCAGCGGAATTTATAAGAAAGGAGAGAAAGTAACCGTATTGCCACAGGGCATTGAAACCACCATCAGTTCGGTGGAAATTGCCGGTAAAGAAGTAGAGGAAGCTTTTGCCCCGCAGAGTGCCGTGCTCCAACTGGCCGATGATATTGATATCAGTCGCGGAGATACGATTGTTAAATCGACAAATCTGCCCAAAGTGAGCAATGAACTGGAAGTGTTGCTTTGCTGGCTGGATGATAAACCCCTGATGACGGGTAATAAATACCTGTTGCAACATAACAGCCGCCAGGTCCGGGTCATGATCCGCCAGGTGGAATATAAAATTGATGTGAATACCCTGCAACAACAGCCCGTGGAAGGACAGGTTAAGTTGAATGAAGTGGTCAAAGCAACGATTAAAACGGCGGCCCCGATGGTGTATGATCCTTATGATCAGTTAAGTGAATATGGTTCGGCCATCCTGATTGATGAAACCAGTAACAGTACGGTGGCCGCTGTACTTATTAAATCATAATGCAAGCGCCTGCTACCTTGAATCCAGAAACGGATAATCGGTCCGGCGCTTTGGTTACACTGGCCGGTGCCGGTCCGGGTGATCCCGAACTGATCACCTTAAAACTTCAGAAACGATTACAGGAAGCGAAAGTGATCATCACTGACCGGTTGGTAAATCCAGCTATCATAACGGCTCATGCTTCTCAGGCGGTACGGATTATACAGGCGGGGAAACAGGGGTACAATGAACTTTCCTATACTCAGGAAGAAGTCACCGCACTCATAATCGAAGAAGCCCGGAAAGGGAAACGGGTATTACGACTTAAAGGAGGTGATGTAGCTTTTTTCAGCAATGTACTGGATGAACTGGAAGCCTTGGTAAACGAACAAATTCCTTTTGAGATCATTCCGGGGATTACTGCAGCATCCGGAGCTTCTGCATATGCAGGCATACCATTAACAGCCAGGGGCTATGCACAAGGTGTACGATTTATTGCGTTTAATCCCAATCAGCAATTTGACGAAGCTACTTTCCGTTCACTGGCTACCGGTACGGATACAATTGTGGTCTATATGGCGGTCCGGAATCTGGAAGCGCTCACCCAACAACTACTCAGCTATCAGGCTGATCCGCAGCAGAAAATCGCAGTAGTGGAACAAGCATCTACACCGGCACAAAAAATCAGTATATCCACCTTGAAAGAAGCCGTGAATGATTTTTCCGGCCAATCCTTTGCGTCTCCTTCGCTCATCATTATCGGCGATGTGCTGTCGTTGTATGGCCGGTTTGACTGGTTCAAAGAAACCGGGGGTGACCCGGTATTCAATGAACTGCAGTCGTAAGCGGGCATTTATTTTTCTTCCTTCACGTTTTTTTCTCTCCAGCTTTTAGCAAATTGGATAAAATCTAGAGCTTGCTGAATAAATTCGGCGGCAAATGCGGCAGACGGAGTGGTTTCATTCATCCGCATCACTTCCTGTTTAAATGAACCGTTTTCTTTGTACAACCCCTTTGCTGTAAAATGGGTGTCGAAATCATTGAGAATTCCAATCTGTGTATTGCAATGAACGCCCTGTTGCAATAAAAGCGCTTTGGCGGAATGCACCTGGGCCGCATAAGCATTGTAAATACTATCCGCCCATTGGTTATTCCTGAGGCAATCTTCAGCACCCAATATTTTTTCCTCCGCTTCCAGGATCAGGGTGGATACGAGGTCGATCATTACCCCGGCACATTCACCCACGCCGATGGCGGTGGAGAATTTAGCTTCCTGTCCCCAGTCAATAAACTCATCATCAGAAAGGGTATCCAGGCTGGCCAATGGTTTTAATAATTCGTAATAGTATTTCTCGCCTTTACGAAAACTATACTCCGTGAAGCTTTCGTTTTCAGCGGCCAGATTTTTATAATCATTGAAGATGCTGATTAAAACTGCCGGGGCTCTTTTACTGGGGACCTTTATTACTTTATCTGAAATCCTGGCCTCCCCGCTACCCAAAACCGCTCCGCCAATGAGCACCTGCAAAGCCGGTACCACCTGACCTTTGGCTTTTAAGGAACTTCCATGAAATCCAACAGCTGCCATGCCGTGCTGCCCACAACTATTCATACAACCACTGATACGTACCGTGATATCTTTATTAAATAAAAATTCAGGAAAGGCTTCTTCAATCACTTCACTCA
>DAORKK010000342.1:0-2936 GCA_035439525.1 Chitinophagaceae bacterium | reverse complement strand
GACATCAGGATATAAGGATCATCATCGACTACCAGTATTTTCTTTGTTGTACTCACGTTTCGGAATAAGGTGATTATTGAATCGGTAATGTAAAGATAAACCGTGAACCTTTCCCTTCTTCACTTTCCACCCATATTTTGCCCTGGTGCATTTCAATGATCTTTTTACTGATTGCTAATCCCAGTCCGCTGCCCTGTGGCTTTTTCAATGTCTGGTTCCGGGCCTGAAAAAATTTATCAAATATAAGTTCGTGCAGTTCCCGGTTAATGCCTTTCCCGTTATCTTCCACCCAGATCTGCAGTTCATCCTCATGGCTGAATAATCCTACTTTTACATGCCCCGTTTTTTCCGCTGCAAATTTGATGGCATTGGAAAGCAGGTTGTTCATTACTTGTTGAATCAGGTCGGCATCACAACGGATAAGGAACATGGAGTCGGGGATCTGTTTTTCAATCGTGATTTTTTTCTCCATAGCCATACCGGTAACCGAGCGGATGCTGTCACTGATCAACGTATTCAGCAGCACCGGTGTCAGGTTAAGTTGCTGCCGGCCGCTTTCATAGCGTTCCAGGTTCAGGACCTGGGTGATCAGGTGACTGAGCCGTTCCGTTTCTTTGATAATGCCGGAAAGGAATTCCTGTCGTTGCTCCTCTTCCATATCATCATTGTCATGCACCAGTTCGGCCATGGCCCGGATGGAGGTGAGTGGCGTACGTAATTCATGGGTGACCGTATACAGGAATTCATCTTTCACTTCATCCATATCTTTCAACTGGGCATTCACCTGGGTCAGTTGTTCCGTGGCTTTCTGTAATTCTCCGGATTTTCGTCTTAATTCCTTGTTCAGTTCAATCATCTGTTGTGATTCCCGCAGAATATGCATCACTTCATTGATCTTGAGTTCCTCTTCCTTGGTCACACTGCTCACCATGATGCGGGCTGAGGCCGAACCGATCACGCCGCTCAATACTTTTTCAGAGAATGTAACCAGCCGGGGATCTGCTTTCTTGCTTTCCATGGAAATTTTATGACGGGCGGCATAACTGCTGATAATTTTCTCCGCTCTTTCTTTTCCTAAGAAATTGGCCAGGAGTGAATTCAGGTCGGGCAGGTATGCTGTACCCTTCCATACGGCATGGGTATCGCCCGGACCAGAATGGCGGAAAATATCTACAAAGATCTCCGACTGATAAATTTCACGGGCCGACCGGTGACTGTTCAGTGAAACCGTTACAAAGACCAGGATGTTGAAAAACATACTCCAGAAAAAGCAATGGGTGATACTATCCATCCCTTCCATCCCAAACAGGGAAAGCGGACGAAGCCAGGAAATACCCAGGGGTCCCTGTTCAATCACTGACATATCAATAAAACCCGCACTGGCCATTGAAGGAATAACCGCGGTATAAAACCAAATGACAAATCCGGTCAGTATGCCGGCCATGGCGCCTTTCTGCGAAGCATATTTCCAATAAATACCTCCCAGTAAGGCGGGAGCCAGTTGCGAGACCGCGGCAAAAGAAACCATGCCGATAGACACGAGCGTGAAATGCTGGGCCACCAGTTTATCATATAAGAAGGCTAATGCGATAATCAGGAATATGCTGAATCGCCGGATATTAAGGATCGGGTTGGTTAACTGGCCATCACCCCTCGTTTTAAATTGGCGGGTGCTCAGCAGCAGGGGAGTCGCTATATTATTACTCATCATGGTACTGATGGCAATGGTTTCCACGATGATCATACTGGAGGCGGCTGAGAATCCACCAATGAAAATAAAGAGACTGAGCATACCCGCTCCATGCTGCAAGGGCAGGGCCAGTACATAAGTGTCGGCATTCACGCCCGAATCGCCCATCAGCAGTTTGCCCCCGAATGCAATCGGTAATACAAAAAGGGTGATCAGGAACAGATAAAGCGGAAACAGCCAGATGGCTTTTTTCAGGTGATTCTCCTGCACATTTTCCACCACGCCCAATTGAAATTGCCGCGGCAGAAAAACTACCGCCAACATGGAAAGTAATACCAGTCCGGTCCAGGTGGTATAAGCCCCTTCTCCGTTAAACCGGAATAATTTTGCAAGGTCTTCATTCGCGGCGGCTTTCGTGAAAATGTCTCCAAAGCCATTGAACAAACCAAACGTAACAAAAATACCGGCTACCAGGAAGGCCAGCAGTTTGACGATGGATTCAAAAGCCACAGCGGCCACCAGTCCTTCATGTTTTTCGGATGCGTCAATGGAACGGGTGCCGAAAAGGATGATAAAGGCCACCAGCGCGATGGCAATGTATAGCGTATTATCCTGCAGGATCCCGATCAGCCCGGTATGCGGGGTAGTGCCGGAGAGGATATGCATACTGGAGGAAATCGCTTTCAGCTGCAACGCGATATAGGGAATGATACCGATCATGCAAAGGATCGTGACCAGCACCGCCAGTGAAAAGTTTTTGCCATAACGGGTGGAGATAAAATCCGCGAGACTGTTTATGCGTTGTGTTTTACAAATGCGGATGATTTTTCGCAACACCGGCCAGAAAAGGGCTGCGGTAATGGTCGGACCGATATAAACCGCCAGGAATTCGATGCCCCGGGTGGATGCCTGTCCCACACTGCCGTAATAGGTCCAGGCGGTACAGTACACCGCCAATGATAGCGCATATACATATGGGTTATTGATCAGGCTTTTGTTCTTCCGCTGCCGGTATTCCGCATAGTAAGCTACGCCGAAAAGGAGGCAGAGATAGACCAGGGAGCCGCCGATGACCAGCCAGTTGTTCATGAGCCGGGATGATTTTTAGGGCCTTTACGTTCGGCGGTGATCCAAAGCAGTCCGATGGCACCCAACCAGACCCCGAACAGGTAAAGAAACAATACCGGGATGCCGGCAATCATAGATGCTTTATTGGCAATACTGATCAGCGGGAATACAAATACCA
>DAORKK010000341.1:0-2943 GCA_035439525.1 Chitinophagaceae bacterium | reverse complement strand
GCCCTCTTCTCGGTTTCATACGTGATCTTCTGCTCTTCGGCCAGTTTACGATCGGTTAGTGTCTTCATCAGGCTCTCAGGTGGTACAATATCGCCAATCAGGGTATCCACCCCGTACACGTTATACTGATCCAGCACTTTGCCGATATGCTCTTTCGCAGAGATTTGCCGTTCCTTTCTGGTTCCAAGGAAGGCGATCACATCACTATCCTGCGCACTGTTACGGAAATAGTTACCAATGGTCGGTTCCAGCACCTGGCTGACCAGGTTATTCATATTACCAAACCGCGCAATTACTTTAGGCGCTTCGGTGGTTGGAATATGGATGATCTGCGATACGTCGAGATTGAACGGGAACCCGTCCTTACTACGGACTGTGATCGTGGACAGGTTCTTATCCAGCTGATGGCTTTCACTTCTTGCACTGGCCCAGTTCAGCACCAGGTTGGTAGTGGGCACCATTTCCACTTTCATGATATAAGGGTTGATCGGGTATTTACCCGGACCTAACGGTTCGGCCCATACGCCTTTCGTTCCTTTCGAAACAATATTACCATGCTTAAATTCCACACCACTAAGGTCCACGCCTTCTGTTCCTACATAGGAAATCACCACTCCGACATGACCAATGGGAATCTCGGTCATCTTCACCATTTCAATCCGGGCAAACCATGGGTTTAAGAAATATGAACCGGCCAGGATTACCTGCTCCTGCAAGCCCTTTAATCCATCTTTTTGAAGGAACATATCCGCATCCTGAAACTTGTTATGGCCTTCAATGATTTTACCAGCGATCTGTCCTTCTTCCAGGGGCTTACCTTCAGCCGTGGTTACAATACCCACGGCATTGTCAGGGATCATGGTCATATCGGTCAGTTCCACATCAAAGAGGAACGTATTGATACGATAAGATCCCGGAGCAATGATTGAAGTCTGCCGTCCTTTTCGTCCACCGTTGTGCAGAAAGGCCTCTGCATCCTGGAAAGAATCACAATCCACTTTACGTCCGAGGATACGGCCTGTCTCCAGTTCCGCACCGTCCTTTGCCAATACCAGTCCGATCTTACCTGTCGGGATAATGATAAATGGCTGGAAAGTGATGGAATACTGCCAGATCCATTTCCAGAAATACACACCCGGAGGTAAGGTCTGTGCCTGGTAACCCGCTTCTCCCTTGGTGGCGACAATACGTCCTTCCGGTAATTCCTGCTGTCCGAAAAGCACGAATTGTTTTGTTACTAACCCGATACGGTCTTCTGGTACGATGACCAGCCCGAAACATACCCGGAGAATAAACTTGTAAAAAAGCAATAAGAATAAGGGGATGCCGATAATGAGGCTCCACTTGATGATTTCATGTTTGTCCATGTTGATTATTGATTAAGGGTTGTTGAAATTATTTGATATGCACACAGCAGCCTATGACCTGTGGCAAAAAATGCACACAAGTTTTCGACATGATATAGGTTGTCACTGAAAGACGACTCCGCCTTTACAAGTTCAACTGTTTAGCCTTTTTCTGATTACTGAAGGGGTGGAGAAGTATTGTAAATCGTGTGCCGTATTTCGGACTCGATAGAAGAGAAGACCGTATGGTCTGATTCGGGGTTCATTTTGCTTGTTTGAAGGAGTAAAATTACAACAAAGTTGAATAATCCACAAAAAAACCGGAAGAGACCTTTTGAGACGCGCCTGCGGCGGGCGGCAAAGAGGTCAAAAGAGAAAAGGAGAAAATGAGAGCCTGTTATTGGCAATGATCTTCTAAACGACAACCCCTAAACGCTTTAAATTAATTTGTCTGAAGTCGGCGACGGTGCCTGATTTAAAATAAAAACCACTATACATTTAACTGGCAAAAAACGAATACATCAAAAAACACTTTTATGAAAAAGCCATACTCAATAAATGAGTTAACTGCAGTCGTAGTTGATCTGTGTGTTAAAATTCACACTAAAGTCGGGCCGGGATGTTATGAGCGAGTATATGAAGAGATACTATATTACGAACTGACAAAGATGGGGTTTAATGTAAAAAGACAGCTTCTGCTTCCAATACAGTATGATGAGTTATTTATTCCACATGCATATAAACTTGACCTGCTGGTCGAAGACAGATTGGTACTTGAGCTGAAATCACAACACCCCCTGCCCTTGGTTTTCTTTAATCAGATCAGGACCCATCTTTCTTTTCTGAATTTAAAGAATGGTATGCTGCTGAACTTCAAAGTACCACTAATGAAAGATGGCATTTTCAGAATATTCAACAATTCAGGATTAGAGTAGAGAATGGATATCTGAGATTCAATTAAGCTGATACGTTTAGCTTATTGTTGCTTAATGGGCATTACCAATAGCACGCCCTCTTTTATATTCTCTTTTTTCCTCTTTTTAACTCTTTAGCGCCCGCCGCAGGCGTCTCTCCCCCCTACTGTCCCGCCAAAAACACCGCATTACAAAACATCAGCTTTCCATTCTCCCAGAAGCTCCTGAACATCACATTATCCACCAGCAGATTAACCGTACCATTTCCCACCTGTACTGAACCAAACAACATACCGTCTTTCAGTTTAGGTTGCAGGGCGGTGCCCACAAAACCAGCTACAGAATTTTCCTTTTTGATCACCCCTACATTCCATCCACCCTCTTTCATGAATTCGTAAATAATATCATCTTGCTTGAGGGTATAATAATAGTCAGGATAACCGAATGCAAGCGGGTGAGTCGGATCCAACGTTACTTTCCAGATCGAACCGGGCGTGTAACCGGAAAGTGCACTGCGTTCACGATCCTCATAATCTTGCAGCGCCTCATAAGAATCACTTTTATCTTTTTTATCCGCATCCTCTGCTTTCTTTTGTTTAATACCGATATCCGCTTTGGCTAACTGGGCAACGGCTCCTTCCAGGGCCACTACACGTCCGCCTTTGCTGAACCATGATTTAAAT
>DAORKK010000340.1:0-2944 GCA_035439525.1 Chitinophagaceae bacterium | reverse complement strand
GTTCCACGGCAGGGCCAAACCCGGCCCTCCACATCAGGTGCTGGTTCAATAACTGGTTTTTTGCCGGCATGTGTGCATTATTTAGGAATGAGACTATAATGAAGCTTCTTAGTTTAAGAAGGATGCATAATAAAGGTAGTAACGAGCGGAAACTTATCTTATTTTTAAATACGTATTGTTAAATTTACTCTTGTGAACATCAAAGCATTTAAATACCTCTCCCCTTTTATCATTTATGCCGTTGCCTGGCGCTCTTTCACAACGACCGGCTGGCAGGTTTGGTTACCCCTTTTGTGGGCCTGGGTATTTATCCCGCTTATTGAATTATTCATCAAACCTTCCCCGGTAAATATGACCGCTGCTGAAGAAGAGATGGCTAAAAACGATCCGACTTATGATATTCTTTTATATGGCATTGTAGTCCTGCAGTATGTGATGTTAGTGAAATTCCTTTTTTCCATGACAGACCCGGGATTGTCCATTGTTGACATAACCGGCCGTATCTGGGTCATGGGCCTTCTATGCGGGGTATTCGGAATTAATGTTGGGCATGAACTGGGGCACCGGGTCAATGCTTTTGAACAGACCCTTGCCAAAGCCCTGTTGCTCACTTCTCTTTATATGCACTTTTTTACAGAACATAATAAAGGGCATCATAAACGGGTGGCTACTCCGGAAGATCCGAGTTCGGCCCGTTATGGAGAAATGATTTACCTGTTCTATTTCCGGACCATCATTTTCAGTTATCTCAGCGCCTGGCATATTGCCAACGACGAATTGCGTAAAAAAGGCAAACCTGTTTTTTCCTTTCAAAATGAAATGATCCTGTTCCACCTGGTTCAGGCTATGTTGATTGGAATTATTTATTGGAAATTCGGCGGATTGATCACATTGTATTTCCTGGCAGCAGCCGGTATCGGTATCCTTTTACTGGAAACAGTGAATTACATTGAGCATTACGGTCTGCAGCGTAAAGCCACCGGGGAGGGAAAATATGAACGGGCCATGCCGGAACACAGCTGGAATAGTGATCATGTAATCGGAAGACTGATGCTGTTTGAACTGAGTCGTCATTCGGACCATCATTATATGGCCAGCCGAAAATACCAGGTGCTGCGGCATCACGATCATTCACCGCAGATGCCAACCGGTTATCCGGGCATGATGCTACTTTCACTGGTCCCTCCCTTGTGGTTCAGCGTGATGAACGAGAAAATAAAAAAACTGAATGCCTGATCAGCCCTTGATCAGGTTATTATTGATATACTCCCGGATATCGGCTGCTTCCTGGGCGTCCAGTCCTGCATTACGGATCATGCCTGGGAGTACAGCCTCCCAGCGACTGCGGGTAAACTGACCCGCTTCGGGCAGTCCATGACAACGCTTACATCCTGCACTGAAAAGTTGCTTCCCTTTTACCGGGTCTCCCTTCAGATCAGCTTCTATATTTACAGACCGGGTGGTCACCGTTCTTTCCGGAATCTGGGGAGCTGTTTTACGGGCGCAGGATACCAATACGAATAGCAATGCGAGTGTAATACCTGTTTTACTTACCATAAAATAAATGTAAGGAATTAGTAAAACTCCGTTTTTGATAAAATAAGACACCTTGTTGCAATAAAAGACATGGACATATTCTTTACATGCTGAAAAAAACGAATAAATTGTTTAGTCAACTTTTTTTACCTCAAACCAAACCAGTTTATTAATGAAGCGTTCACTCGTACTGCTTGCAGGCAGCTTATTGTTTATCATGAGCTGTAACAAATCCGGTTCCAAAACTGAAGACAGCCCGGCAGATGATGTCCTGGCTACCCAACGTCATTGCGCCGCATCGGATGTGTTGGATGAACAACTGAAAGCCGATCCCTCTCTTTCACAACGCATGGCAGAAATTGAAGATTTCACCAAACGGGTGATCGATCATCCCGAACAGTTCAGGCTGGTAAACGGAATCGTGGAAATTCCAGTTGTATTTAATGTCCTTTACCGCACTGCAGCACAGAATGTGTCCCTCGCCCAATTACAATCACAGATCGATGTGTTGAATGAGGATTTTGCCGCCACTAATGCTGATCATAATCTGACTTCTACATATAATACGGTGAAAGCCGGTGATATCGGTGTTCGTTTTGTACTGGATGCGGTCAACCGTCGTTCCACCACCAAGACCAGCTGGAGCACCAATGATGCCATGAAGAAAAGTGCCCAGGGTATAGCCCCAACTTCCCCGACTACCAAACTCAATATCTGGGTTTGTAATATGGGTGGTGGTATATTAGGATATGCCCAGTTCCCTGGTGGAGCTGCCGCAACGGATGGTGTGGTATTGGATGATAATGCCACTGGCAGAACAGGTACCGCTGCTGCACCTTTCAACAAAGGCAGAACCGCTACCCATGAAGTGGGTCACTGGATGAACCTTCGTCATATCTGGGGCGATGCTACCTGTGGTAACGACCAGGTAGGTGATACCCCGCTGCATAATACCGCCAACTATGGTTGTCCTGCTGCAGGACATACCAGCACTTGTACCGGCACACCGGTTGAAATGACCATGAACTACATGGACTATTCAGACGATGCCTGTATGTATATGTTCAGTGTGGGACAACGCAGCCGCATGCTGGCGATCTTCGCTTCCGGCGGAGCCCGTAACAGCTTTGCACAGCCCTAACGGATCGAACAATCCTGAATAATAAGAACGGTCCGGAGTATTCCGGACCGTTTCTTTTTTATTTAAGTCCCGCAAAGAACGCAAAGAGTATTGCTTCAGATCCATTTCCATGTATTACCCACTCACCACTCACCACTCACTTCTTCCCTGCCGGAATGATCCACCGGACGCCGATGCCAATATTTGACAGATAGCCCAATCCAAGACTGGAACTGAAACCAAAGGTAGATTGTACATCCTTTAAATTACCACTGCCTTTATACGTGT
>DAORKK010000339.1:0-2958 GCA_035439525.1 Chitinophagaceae bacterium | reverse complement strand
GCAGATAGAGTTTGCATGAAGGGGAGACCTGCGCCGCATATTTTTCCGCCCAGTCAAAATCCGATTTATTAAAAATCACCACTTTCAATTCATTCGCATGGGGAAGAATACCGGGAAGAGGTTCTTTGAATTTCTTTGGGGAGAGACAGATCCAGTCCCAGTGGCCACTAAGCGGATGCGCGCCTGAGGTTTCAATATTGGTTTGAAGACCGGCCGCTTTCAGTGCAGCGGTCAGCGCATCCAGTTGATGCATCAACGGTTCACCGCCGGTAATGACAACAAGTTCAGTGGGTGTTTTTTTTACTTCCTGCACCAGTTGTTCGATGGTATACTTCGGATGTTTATCCGCGTCCCAGCTGTCTTTGACATCGCACCATACACAACCCACATCACAACCGCCCAGCCGGATAAAATAAGCGGCTCTTCCCTGGTGAAAACCTTCACCCTGCAGCGTATAAAAATGCTCCATGACCGGAAGCAGCACCGTATCGTTCTTCACTTCATTCATTCGTTTGGGACTTAATTCTTCTGACTGCAGGAATGGTATGTGTTTTTCATCAGCGCGGCAATGGTCATTGGCCCCACGCCTCCGGGGACCGGGGTGATCCATGAACACTTCGGCGCAACATTTTCAAAATCCACATCGCCTTTTAACTTAAAGCCGCTTTTTTTCGTAGCATCTTCCACACGGGTAATGCCCACATCGATCACTATAGCGCCTTCTTTAACCATGTCGGCGGTTATAAAATCGGGCTTACCCAGGGCTGCTACAATGATATCGGCCTGGAGACAGAATTCTTTTATGTTTTTGGTCTGCGAATGACAAATGGTGACGGTGCAGTTGCCGGGATTACTGTTACCACTTAATAAAATACTCATCGGTCGGCCGACAATATTACTACGGCCTACCACCACGGCATGTTTGCCTTTGGTTTCCACTTTAAAATGTTCCAGTAATAACATGATGCCATGCGGAGTGGCCGGTACAAAAGTGGGAAGTCCCTGTACCATGTAGCCGACATTGATCGGGTGAAAGCCATCGACGTCTTTATCAGGATCGATACTGTTGATTACTTCTTCGTCAGAAATATGCTTGGGCAGGGGCAATTGTACCAGGATGCCGTCTATATCCGGATCGGTATTCAGGTCACGGATCTTATCCAGTAGTTTGGTTTCACTGATTGTTTCTTCATAATGAATCAGGGTGGATTTGAAACCCACTTCCTCACAGGCTTTTACCTTGGCCGCCACATAGGTGGAACTGGCCCCGTTATTACCCACCAGGATCGCCGCCAGGTGGGGTATTTTTTTACCCTCTGCATTCAGCTGGGCTACTTCTATTTTCAGTTCGTCCCGGATGGCCTGGGATGCTTTTTTACCGTCTAAAATCTGCATGGCGCAAAGGTAGGTTTTGGTGGGGTATGGCGGACTGTGAATAAATATCCGGCGACGGTTATTTTCTCACATTTTATCCGAAATAAATTCGGGCAAAACCTTATCAAATGATCAGAAATTTCATTTCTGCGCTGTTCATCAGCGCCTGTCTGCCCCAAATGGCAGCTACTCAGCAACCCGCTACAGCTCAGCAGGGCTATACCGGCACGGGGGCTTACAGTCAGTCACAGGCTGACCTGTTTTCCGGATTTCATCAAACTGCGGCCCTGGCCTTGCTGAAAGATCCCGGTGTTTGTGTTACGGGCGTACGCCCCTATTTTTTATCCACACTCAGCCGTTACCGGTTGCAGGGCGTTTTCCCGGTTCCATCCGGTGCATGGGGGGTTAAAGCGGATATCCGAGGCAGCTCTGGGTATAGGGAACAGCAAGTTGGATTATCCTATGCCCGGAGCCTGGGAACAAAAATGGCAGCCGGTCTTTGCTTTACCTATAACAGTATCCGGATTGATGGATATGGACAGGTAGCAGCACCGGGTGTGGAAGCGGGTTTACTGTTGCATGTTACGAAAGAGTTGCATACCGGTTTTCAACTAATTAATCCGGTCAGTCCTAAATGGGGAATCAGTAAAACAGAAAAGCTTCCGGCCGTTTATGTCGTTGGTTGGGGGTATGAAGCCTCCCCGGTTTTTTATTGCAGTGCGGAACTGATCAAGGAAGAAGAGCAACCGGCCTCGGTATCCGTAAGTTTTCAGTACAGACCGGTGTCCCGTTTATTGCTGAGAGCAGGTATGGGTACCGGCACTTCGGTGACATGGGCGGGAGCCGGCTTTCAGTTAAGCCGTATCCGGTTTGATGTTTTTGTTTCTTTTCATCCTCAACTCGGGATTACACCTGGCACTGGATTATTCGTTCATTTTAAAAAACGGGGCGCATGAAAAGGAACGTCTGTTGTACAATGTTGTTTTTTTATTTATTGATATCGGCATGGGCTTCAGCTCAGGTAATGCCTGAACAGCAACTGGAAAACCTGGCCGCTGAAACAGAAACGGAAACGGAAGATGACCAGCCATTGCAGGAACTGGAATACCTGGGACGTCATCCGCTTAATCTGAATGAAGCCGGGGCCGATGAATTAAGACAGCTGCCACTGCTTACGGATATACAGATTAACTCTTTTATCAATTACCGCCGGATCAATGGTAAACTAGTACACCTGCTGGAGTTGCAGGCTGTACCCGGGTGGGATTTAACCATGATCCGTCAACTGCTGCCTTACCTGCGTATTGGTGCGGTTATGACCCTGGCGGAAGAAACCGGGCAACGGTTCAGGCAAGGCGATCATCAGTTGTTAGTACGCGTGGGACAGGTGCTTGAAAAAGGAGCGGAATATAAAAAGAGTATAGCGGATAATGGTTACCAGGGAAGTCCGTTGCAGTTGTTGTTCCGTTATACCTACCGGTTCAAAAATAACCTGCAGTATGGTTTTCTCGGTGATAAAGATGCAGGTGAAGCTTTTTTTCGCCGGCAGCAGAAAAGCGGGTTTGATTTTTATTCGGTTCATTT
>DAORKK010000338.1:0-2997 GCA_035439525.1 Chitinophagaceae bacterium | reverse complement strand
GAGTCCGGCTACAAAGAGGACCAGGGTTGATATGGTAATGAATTTACGACGCACAGCAGTGATAAAACAGTAAGATAGGGCTTTCGGTTCAGCTTAAAAATCCCCGGGCCTGAACTTCTGACGCCCGGATTTGATATCCGCTTTTCTTTTTTTAGACTCCAGTCTGCGTTCTTTAGCTGCTTTGCCCACTTTGGTGGCGATGCGGGCCTTTTTTTTCACCAGTGCTGCTGCAATAAGTTCCTGGATTTTTTTCACGGCTTCTTCCTTGTTGGCCAGCTGGGTACGATGAGTCTGGGCCTTCACCTGCAGGTAGCCTTCGCTGTTGATCCGGTTGGATAACTTTTCCAGCAATAGCTGCTTCTGCTCCGCGGTCAACAAGTTTGATGAAGTAATATGAAAGGCTGCGATCACCGCTGTCTCCACTTTATTGACGTTTTGTCCGCCCTTGCCGCCGGAGCGGGTGGTCTGGAAATGGATTTCTGTTAAATACGGGGAATACATGATGTGAAATTAGTTAATATAGACGCCTTGTCCAACTTGAGTGGTACACTGAACATTGAAAATTGCGTATTGAAAATTGAGCATTTCCCTTTCAGACAACAAAATGTTCAGTATTCAATGCTCAATCCACAATGTTCAATATTTTCGTTACCAACAAAATCATTCAAGAATGCGTGCCGTCATACAAAGAGTCTCCAAAGCCAGTGTCACCATCGATGGAAAAATCAATGCACAAATAGGATGGGGACTATTGGTTTTACTCGGTATTGAAGATGCTGATAAGGAGGAAGATATTGAGTGGCTCAGTGGCAAGATCGTGAACCTGCGCATATTTGATGACGCCGAAGGGGTGATGAATGAATCGGTAAAAGACCGGGATGGGGATATCATCCTGGTCAGCCAGTTTACCTTGCATGCCGCTACCAAAAAAGGCAACCGGCCCTCTTATATTAAAGCCAGCAAACCGGAAACAGCCATACCACTCTACGAAAAAATGATTACACAATTAACCACTGACCTCGGCAAACCCATTGGCACCGGCATCTTTGGCGCGGATATGAAAGTGGAATTGCTGAATGACGGACCGGTGACGATAGTGGTAGATACGAAGGCGAAAGAATGAGAAATGAGTAATCAGTAATGAGTAATGAGTAGCCCGGGAAGAGTCATTTCAACATTGATACTGGCTCAAATCTGTAAAGTTTTTTCTCCTTTTACTCATTACTGATTACTGATTACTCATTATTCCACCCCAAACTTCTCCGTCACCGGTTTCTGCCCCTCGTATTGCACCATGACAAAGAAGATCCGTTCCCTGGAACCGGATACATTGAAGGAATAGCTGGAGGCATTTACTTGTGTTTGTTCCACAATCCGGTGCCCGGTGGCCGTCCATACCATAATGGTTTTGAAATCTTTTGTGCTTTTTATGGAGATCTGCTTACCGGAAGTCAGGATCTTAAATGGTTTACTTACTTTTTTGAAGGAGCGGTCAAATGAATTAGAGGCCGGCTGCGCTGCAGCGGCGTTGACAAAAAGGGACAGTGTCAGTAAGGCAAGTAGCCGTTGAATGGACTTCCACATGGGATGGATACATTAATCTTTTAAAGGAATTGGTTTGCCGTTTTCAGGGGGTAGTCCATTGCCGGGGCAACGAATCGGGCGGATAGGGCCACCGGGATAGCCGGCGGGAAGAGTTAAACGGCAAGAATCGTGCTATATTGCAGTTTTCCTGCAAATATTTTGTTATGACCATTCAAGAAGCCCAGCAACAAGTGGACACCTGGATCAAAACAACCGGGGTCCGGTACTTCAGTGAACTCACCAATATGACCATTCTGACGGAAGAAGTAGGGGAGCTGGCCCGGCTCATGGCCCGGACTTACGGGGATCAGAGTTTCAAGGAATCAGATAAGAACCGCGACCTTGGCGACGAGATGGCGGACGTATTATGGGTGCTGATCTGCCTGGCCAACCAGACCGGTGTCGACCTGACACAGGAATTGGAAAAGAATTTTGCTAAAAAATCGATCCGGGATGCGGAGCGGCATAAGAACAATGAGAAACTGCAGTAGTAAAATAGGTTTTTATACTAAAAATGGAAGACACACCTTTACATGTAAGGAAATTGCAATTAAAGATCTGGTTGTCAAAAACACCAGGGGAAAGGCTTTTGCAGTTTATTATCGATAATGATAAAATGTTTCAGGCTTTGAAAACTTTACAGAAAGACAAAGTGCAAAAAAGGTAATTCCCAACTTTTCAGTCAGGTCAATTTTCATCCTCTCCGTTTCTTTATAGTAGGGTTATAAAAAATATAAACGCTACAGGGGAGCGTCAAGACTCACCCTGTGTATTATCATGGACGAGTGATAAACCGCTGATCAGTTATTTTTCTTTTTTGGCAGGTTTGCCTCCGGATTTTTTACAAACTCGGTCTTGCAATGTTTGGAACAGAACGCGTACACTTTGTTCTTATAATGTACGGTATCCTTTTTCGTATCATCCGCCATCATTCCGCAAATAGGGTCTTTCCGCATCGTATCAGGGGCCATGCGACAATCTGCTTTCATTTCGGCACAAACGCCTGTTTGGGCCCTGTGCTGTTTTTTGGAAGCGGAAAAATTATTGAACGCCAGCAGGCCGATGAGCAGGGCCGGGGCGGCTACCAGGAAAGCGGATTTCTTCATGACCGGTTGATTTAATTACTGCAAAGGTAAAGAAAACCGGAAGTCAAATTTTGGGCTTATTTTTGCCGCCTATGGCAAACGAAACAAATCAATTTCAGGCGATTATCTCGCATTGTAAGGAATATGGCTTCATTTTCCCCAGCAGCGAAATCTACGACGGCCTCCAGGCGGTATATGATTATGGCCAGATGGGGAGTGAACTGAAAAAAAATATCAAAGACTACTGGTGGAAAAGCATGACCCAGCTGCAGGATAATATTGTAGGTATTGATGCCGCGATTTTCATGCATCCGACTACCTGGAAAGC
>DAORKK010000337.1:0-3040 GCA_035439525.1 Chitinophagaceae bacterium | reverse complement strand
GGCGCTGGATAGAACAATCCCTTTCACTCAGGTGACAAACCGTGCCGTACTGGTCGCCGGCCACCTGGATCTCGATATGACGGGGCTCTTCCACAAATTTCTCCATGTAGATACCATCGTTCTTGAAAGCAGCAGCGGCTTCCGCTTTGGCCGTATCGTATGCTTTTTCTATTTCAGCTTCTTCCCACACAATCCGCATCCCCTTGCCACCACCACCAGCAGTCGCTTTCAGGATGACCGGATAACCCATATTCTTAGCCAGGCCTTTTGCTTCATCCACACTTTGTAATAAACCTTCACCTCCGGGTACCACGGGTACACCGGCTTTGATCATGGTTTCTTTGGCCGTAATCTTATCACCCATGGCATTGATCATATCCGGAGTGGGACCAATAAACTTGATCCCATGATCATTACAGATCTGGGCAAATTTGGCGTTCTCTGCCAGGAATCCATACCCCGGGTGAATAGCATCCGCATTCGTAATTTCAGCGGCTGCCATCAGGTGTGGTATATTGAGGTAAGAGTCTCCGCTTTGCGGACGGCCAATACAAACGGCTTCATCTGCAAATTTTACATGCAGGCTATCCCGGTCAGCAGTGGAATAAACAGCAACCGTCTTGATCCCCATCTCACGGGCGGTGCGGATCACACGTAAGGCAATCTCCCCGCGGTTGGCTATAAGTATTTTTTTAAACACGATGTAGAATTAAAAAGTAAAAAGTAAAAAGTAAAAAGTAAAATCGTACACAAACCCTGTCCTCGAATTGTTTTCGAACTGAGAGGTTTTGAATTTTGACTTTTAACTTTTGATTTCTAAGCTGGTTCTACCAGGAACAATGGCTGATCATATTCCACTGGTGAAGCATCGTCCACCAGCACTTTTACAATCTTACCACTTACTTCGCTTTCAATTTCATTGAACAGTTTCATGGCTTCAATAATGCAGACCACCGATCCGGAGGTTACATCAGAACCCACTTCCACAAAATTGGGTTTATCCGGAGAGGCTTTGCGGTAGAAAGTACCAATCATCGGGCTTTTAATAGTGACCAGGTTGGTAGCAACAGGCTCAGCAGCCTTGGGCTTATCAGCTGCGGGTGCGGCTGCAGATGCGGCAACTGGTTGGGGGGCGGCTATGGCAACCGGAGCAGCCTGAACGGGAGCCGACATCACCTGGGTCACATGATCCTCCTTCTGCCTGATGGTGACACGGAAATCCTTCTGTTCAATCGTTAATTCACCAATATTCGATTTGTTGACCATTTTGATCAACTCCTGAATTTGCTTAAAGTCCATGTTTTTCAATTTTGTAGATGTTTTGATTTTACAAAGCCTTTTCTTTCCGGCAGTAAAACTGGCAAGTGTGGTTATTCGTAATGAAAACATTGAAAACCTATAACCATTACCACCCTGAATTCCTGCCCAAAAGGGAAGCTAAGGTAAGGAAATCAAAAGGAGAAAATCAATCATTTTTTACTGATTTTAACCCAAAATGGCCCAAAATCATACAAAAATGGCCCAAAACCGATCGATTTTGGGCCATTTTCATATTAAAGAGATAGACTATTCTTTTACTCTTTCTACATACTCACCCGTCTTTGTATTCACCCGGATCAGCTCACCTTCATTCACAAACAATGGTACGTTTACAGTACCGCCAGTTTCTACTGTAGCTGGCTTCAGCGTACGGGTTGCAGTATCCCCTCTGAGACCGGGCTCGGTATATGTAACCAGCAGCACGATCTTATCAGGAAGCTCCACACTCATAGGAAGCTCAGTTTCTGTATTGAACAGTACGCTTACTTCCTGACCGTCTTTCAGGAACTGTGGGGCATCGACCAGACTTTCCTGGATGGCTACCTGCTCAAAGGTTTCAGTATCCATGAAATTATAGCCCGTATCGTCTTTATAAAGAAACTGGTAACTTTTCCTTTCTACCCGAACCGGGAAGATGTTATCGCCTGAGTTCCAGGTCTTTTCAATGCTACGGTTATTATCCACCCCTTTCAGTTTTGCCCACACTTTAGCGGCGGCCCGGGCGGTTTTGTTTTCTCCGAATTCTACCACAGTGTATAAACTCCCATCAAGCTTGATGATGAGTCCCCTGCTGATGTCTGCTGTTGATGCCATTTGTTTTCTTTTTAGAGGCGGCAAAGATAAGGGAGGAAGACCGCAAAGCAAAAGGAAGCTTGACCGGGCTAAAATTCCCGACTACTGCGGTTTTCAAGTATATTCGCTTCCCTGTTTATGAGATCCGGATTTTACCAATGCATATTGCTGATACTACTGGTTTTAACCTGCAGCAGGGTTAACGCTCAACTGATCATTACCGCACATCCAAATGCCCAGTCCCTGGCCCAACGGCTGGTGGGCGAAGGGGTTACGATCAGCAATGTGAGTTTTACCGGAAACCCCCAGATGGCTGCTTTCTTTTTAAATCGTGCCAACAGGACCAATATCGGGATTGACAGTGGAATTGTATTAACCACCGGCCAGGCAAAATCAAACGGAACTGACTGGGGAACCAATGGCAATGGCACCAGCCCGGCATCAGCATTGGATGCCAGTGGCAACTGGGGATTACCCGGCGATAATGACCTGAGTACGGCTGTCGGAAATTTCAACCTGGAAGATGCCTGTGTACTGGAGTTTGATTTTGTGCCCCTAGGCGACAGTATCCGGTTTAATTATGTATTCAGTTCAGAAGAATACGTCCCTGATTATGTATGTTCATTCAACGATGTCTTCGCTTTTTTTATCTCCGGTCCCGGAATTACCGGTCTTAAAAATATTGCCCTGATTCCCAATACCAACACCCCCGTTTCCATTTTTAATGTGAATAATGTACCCGGAGGTGCCTGCCCGAACAACCCGCAATATTATATCGACAACAGTTCAAATGTATTCTTTACACATGACGGTCATACAACGGTACTGACTGCCCGCGAAAGAGTACAACCCTGTCAGACCTATCATTTGAAACTGGTGCTGGCAGATTCAGGAGATGATATGGTGGATACCGGCGTTTTCCTCCAGG
>DAORKK010000336.1:0-3051 GCA_035439525.1 Chitinophagaceae bacterium | reverse complement strand
AAACTGTTACCCGGTCATCCCCGGATCGCTTATCTCAGTCAGCATTTTGAATTGCGGAATAATTACCGGGTGGAAGAAGAACTGGAAGCCCGGAATAAACTGACCGAAGCGGAAGCACAGGCTATATATGAGGTCTGCCGGATTACGCACCTGTTAAAAAGAAGAACCGATCAGTTATCCGGCGGAGAACGACAGCGGATTGTACTGGCGCGTTTACTGACGACTTCTCCATCTTTATTACTACTCGATGAACCGTATTCCAACCTGGACCGTCATCATACCCAGGTGATCAAATCGGTATTGAAAGACCTGGTGGAGCAATGGAGGATCAGTTGTATCATGGTCTCCCATGATGCGGAAGACCTCTTGTCATGGGCCGACCGGGTACTGGTGATGCGGGAAGGACGGATTATTCAGGACGGAAGTCCGGAAACGATTTATCAGCAACCGCTGGATAGTTATACGGCTTCCCTGTTGGGCGAATATAATCTGCCGGATCATGCATTGGCAGCTGTTTTACTCCCGGGCAGCGAAATGCCGGCAGAAAAAAAATGGATGCTTCGTCCAGAACAACTGGTCCTGGTCAGTCCGGATCAATCCCCGGTTACTGCCACTATACGTGAAATACATTATTGTGGCAGTCACTATATGGTCCATGCTGAAGTGATGGGGCAGGAATTGAAGATCAGGTCTTCCATCAAACTAAAAACAGGAGAATCGGTTGGTATATCTTTAATCCCCGGAAATCCCTGGTTCATTCAATAAATCAAAAACACATAACGATGAAAACATTATTCTTTCTTTTGTTCAGTCTGACCGGATTGGCCGCTTTCGGTCAGCAAAAAGTAAAACCCATTTCTGTGGCCGACAGCACTAAAAGAATACAGGTGGTGGAAACAGCCTGTGGGCAGTGTCAGTTTGGTTTAAAAGAAAAAGGATGCCTGTTAGCGGTACGTATTAAAGGCCAGGCTTATTTTGTGGATGGAACCACGATTGATGAACATGGAGATGCCCATGCGGACGATGGATTCTGTAATGCAATCCGGAAGGCAGAAGTACAGGGAACACTCGTGAATGGACGGTTCAATGTGACCTATTTTAAGTTATTACCGGCTGTTGTGGTTCCCGGCAAAGAGCAGCATTAACAACAATGAGCTGGAGACAGATACTGCTGTTTTCTGCTGATTTTTTTGGAAAATCGCAGAAAATCATGTAACCTTAGTACTTAAACCAAAAAAATATGACCAGCAAAAAAACAATTTCTGCTTACCGGATGATACTGGGTGCATTCTTCCTGACAGCTGTAATAGCAGTTGGTTGTAATGAAGGCACGGAGAAAAAAGAACCCGTAATCGATTCACCCAAAGTGACAGCGCCTCCGGTGATTGATACACCGGCTCCTCCGATTGATACTTCAAAAATGAAAGAGGCATCCACCAGGCCGGTTAAAACAACCGACTGATCGCTGACCAAACATTATTTAAAAGGTTTCCGTTTTTCGGGAACCTTTTATTTTTTGGGTGAATCCGGAGTATCAGGTGGAGCGGAAGGCTTGACCGGATCAGCCGCTTTTTCAGCCGGTTGTTCAGGTAGCAGTATTTCTTTTTCTGCCTTGGCCGCAGCAGCCGCGGCTTCTTTCTTTACGGTTGCTCCATGCCGGTGATGAATCAGTTTGTGAATAAACCAATGTTCCAGTTTATGATGCAGCGGTATCAAAATGGCCGCGATTGCCACAAAAATCAGGATTTCCAGCACGGGTGTATGATGGGTAAGATTGGCCACGGTAGGGTGGAGGAGCAAGGTCAGGTATTCAAAAAGGAATAAAAGGGATAATACGCCCAACACCCGGATAACTTTAATATGCACATTCACCCGGCTCAGCACCAGGGTGATCAGGAAGAATCCGGGAATGAAAATGGCGATCAGCAGCATCTGCAGTTGTTTGAAACGCTGAGCTCTTTCCTGTCTTTTCTGTTCTTCCATTTCCATCTGGCGGAACTGTTCATTGCTGGTAATAACTTGTGATTCCCTGATCCGGCTTTTACTATTGACCGAATCATTGAGCCCCCGTACATAACTGACATACATAAAAGCACTGTCAATGCTCCGTTCCTGCTGGAAGTGCTGGGTCAGAAATTCAGCCGCCTCCAGTTCTTTATTCAGGAATCCCGCATTTTTGGCCAGTTGCCGGGAGGCATTGGCATAAAAGCTGGCTGAGTCCCGCTGATCTGTTTTTTCAAATAAGTTGGCCAGTCCAAGCAAGGCTTCGCATAATATTTCATCATCCTTGGCGGCGGTCAGTAAAACAATGCCTGTGCGGTAATTCCGGGCTGCTTCTGTATAGTTTCCCTGTTTAAGGTAGGTATGTCCCAGTCCGGTCATCGAAGTGCCGATCAGGTCTCCGTCACCCAGCCGGGTTGCGATATTGAGTGAAGTGCTGAAATAGGTAAAGGCCGAATCTGAAATGTCCACCCGGTTAAACACATCCCCGATATTCAGATTGATATAATAGGTCATGTCCTCCACTTTACTGGCCCTGATCACGGAATCCGCTTTCCGGTAATATTCAAGTGCTTTCGGATATTCTTCCTGTAATACATAGACCACCCCGATATTCATCAGCACGCTGGCCAGGTTCCGGGGTTTATTCCTTTTTTCCTCAATCTGCAGTTTCTGAATGTTTAGCTCAAGTGCCCGGGGATAGTTTCCGATTTTCACCAGGGTATTCGCCAATACCCCCAGTGCACGTGATTCACCTTCCAGGTAATTGATCTTACGGGCCAGGTATAGCGCTTGTTGAGAAAGATATTGTGCGGTGTCCGGATTATAACCTCCCATATCACGGGCCAGCTGCCAGAGTAGTTTAACCCGCGCGGTATCCACGTGCTCAAGCCGTAGCAGGTTGCGCATACTGTCTACATTCGACTGCTGTGCACTGGCCGTAACCGTCTGTAGAAACAGGCAAAAAACAAGCAGGTAGCTGGTTAACCGGTATGAAAAGGTGAAATTCCGTTGGTTCATGAAACAGGTCTTAATCGTTCTAATTTATAG
>DAORKK010000335.1:0-3053 GCA_035439525.1 Chitinophagaceae bacterium | reverse complement strand
GACTGGGCTTCATGTTTCAGGCTTTCGATCAGTTGATTACGGGCATCATCTGCTGACAGATTGGCGATTTTCTCCAGGCGGCGGATATGCTCTTCCTGGTGTTTTTCCAGTTCTGTTCTTTTGATATTGATCAGTTCAATCTGGCGGTTCAGGTTATCCTTGATTGCTTCGTTTTCTTTGATCTGCTTATCGAGATTACCTTCTTTCTGATTGATCGTCTGCTCTTTCTGGCGGATCCGGTTTTCCGAATCGTTTATCTTCTTGTTTTTTTCAAAAACTTCTTTATCGTGAGCGGCTTTCAGCTGCACGGCTTTCTCTTTCGCTTCCAGTTCTTTTTCCTTGCGGATCGTTTCGGCCCTCAGTTCGGCTTCTTTCAGAATTGTTTGCGATTGTAATTCAGCTTCCTCGATTTGTTTGCGGGTGTTTTTGGCAAAGATGAACTTACCCAACAGGAGGCCTAGTCCAAGGCCCACTGCGCCAATAATGACTGGAATTATATTCGGATCCATTCGTTTTTTTGTTTAAAGGATGCACAATGCGGTTTTTTAACACGCATACCCGCCTTGTAATTCAGGCTGATATGTAATCAGCGAAGATACAAAACCCGGAGAAATACAGGAAATCTGGAATTAAAACAGGAAACCATCCGCCGGCCATACAAAGAATCCGGTTGAAACACCCTAAAACCGTAAATTGAGGCCCTAAAACTTCCAGAATGAAATACGGATTTTGTCTTCTGTTTTGCCTGCCCCTGATCATTTCAGCCCAGGATACAGGTAAGCCTTTTAAGTTGAACGGTACTGTAAAAAACCTGAAGTTTCAGCCTGAAATGGTATACCTCCAGTACCAGGCAAACGGAGAATGGAAAACGGATAGTACGGTCGTCAATGAGAATAAATATACATTCAGTGGTCAGCTGAACGAACCTTCACAGGCCCGTTTACGGGTGAAATACAAGGCAGGGGAAAACGGGGTAAAAGTGCCTATGTCCGGCGCCCGCGATATTGCAACGGTGTTTATTCAGCCCGGAAAGATTAAGGTCTCTGCTGTTGATTCCTTCAGTAATATTTCCGTAAAAGGATCGGCTGTGCACACTGAATACGCCGCCCTGCGTGAACAGGAGAAGCCCTTTGAGGAAAAAATGAAACCGCTGATCGAGAAATATCGTGAATACGGGAAAACCAAAGACCTGGCCAACCAGAATAAAACGGAGGAAGAGCTCGAGGCGATCGATAAAGAAAAGAATGAAAAAGTATACGCCGAGTACGTGATCACCAACCCCGAATCTCCGCTGGCACTTTGGGCACTCAAGCAATATGCAGGATGGGATATTAATGCGGATAAGGTAGAGCCTTTGTACACTTCACTGTCACAGAAAAATAAAGACTATCCCTCCGCTTCCGATTTCCGGGAAGCCCTGGAAATTGCTAAAACCACGGGTATTGGTAAGTTCGCCCCTGATTTTACCCAAAACGATACCCTGGACCAGCCAGTGAGCCTTTCCTCCCTGCGCGGACGTTATGTACTTGTTGATTTCTGGGCCAGCTGGTGCGGACCCTGCCGGGCCGAAAACCCCAATGTGGTGAAAGTATTCAATAAGTATAAAGACCGCAATTTCCATATCATCGGGGTTTCACTTGACCGTACAGGAGCGAAGGATAAATGGATGAAAGCAATTCATGATGATCAGCTGACCTGGACACAGGTGAGTGACCTTAAATTCTGGGACAATGCGGTGGCCAAACAATATGGAATCAAAGCCATACCCCAGAACCTGCTGTTAGATCCGGAAGGAAAGATTATTGCCAAAAATATACGGGGGGAGGAGCTGGAGAAGAAGCTGGCGGAAGTTCTTAAATAGTTAGTAGTTAGAAGTTAGTAGTTAGTAGTCAAATACACCTTCTGAGATGATATAGTTGAATCATCTGCAGTACTAAAATTTCAAAAGTCGCCGGTCACAAGTGTTAATCCTTGTATCTGGCGACTTCTTATTTTAGTTAATCTTTCTTAGGAGGGGCTGTTGACTACTAACTACTAACTTCTAACTACTAACTTGCCTTACCGTCGAGCATCCGCTCAATCTGATCCAGCCTTTCTTTTACTTCTTCCTGTACGAGGTAACTGGAGGGGGCCGACTGCATTTCCGTGGCCAGCCAGATCATCACCATGGCGATGTAGTCCTGCATATCCTTGCCGGCAAACTCCGTTTTGAATTCCACGATTTTTTCATTGATGGTCTTCAGGGTTCTGCGGACCATTTCCTCATCCCGGGGTTCTATCTTGATCCGGTACGTTCGGTCCCCGATCAGGGCCGATATCAGAATTAAATCATCCATTGCTTGCAATTTCAAAATTGTTTTATTACTTTGTAACCTCAATCGAACACCGTATACCCTCCTGAAAATTAAGAGGTTAAGGCTATAGTGGGAAATGATAACGAACCAAAACTTTCCCCCATGTTCGCTAAAGTTAAGTCATCAGTTTTTATTGATGCATTACAACTCCAATTGACTGCTATCAAAGGGTACCACCCCCTGCGTGGTGTGTTGAAAGACGACACCGGTTCAGTATGCCGCATCATTGAGCAAAAAATTTTCCGGGATATGGAAGAACTGACCTGGGCCGGATTAAATGACCTGCCTTATGGACGGTATACACTGGAACTTTCTCATGGCGATGATGAAATGAAAATGAACCTGGTCAAACGGGTCTGATTATTCGCCCAGTAAGGCAATACAGCGGTCGATTTCTTTAAGGTAACTGTTGATCTTTTTCTCTATTTCTTTCTTGTCCCGTTCATTCATTCCGCCGGCATTCAGTTTTAATATACTGACCTGTTGTCTTAACTCATCCAGGTACAACTGTTGCAGGGACAACTTTTCCCGGGCAATCCCCAGTTCCTCTTTCAACTTTTCATTTTCCTTGCGCACAGAAGCCTGCTGCTTCAATAACTGCTGCAGCTTGTCCTGTATACGTTTCAATTGTTCTTCCGTAGTACTCATTTTCTGATTTCAGCCTGTAATTCTTTTTCGAGTGCCCCCATAATCTTATTC
>DAORKK010000334.1:0-3062 GCA_035439525.1 Chitinophagaceae bacterium | reverse complement strand
CCTAATAATAAACGGCTGCCGATATTTTCTCCCGGAATAATGGAGAGCAGGGCCATGATCAGGATCAGGCCAAGACTTCCGAATCCGACTACTTTAATACTCAGATCCTGTTCAGTCCGGATCACACTTTTGCCAGCAGACTTATCTTTTACCGCACCAATGCTTTCTTTGAAGGAGGAAATAATGGTAGGGATAGTTTTAATCAGGGTGATAAAACCACCGGCGGCAACAGCACCCGCACCGATCTGCCGGATATAAGCTCTGTACAACGCTTCTGCTGAATCAGTAAAAGTATGTGAAGCGGCATCCCATCCGAATTTAGCCGGATTCAAACCGAGTTTGGTTAACTGTGCAAAAGTGGCATCTCCGGGAACCAGTGTAGCCAGCAAAGGAATCAGCACAAAGGAGCTGAGCACACCACCCGCCACGAGGATGCCGGATATTTTTGGTCCGATGATATAACCCACCCCGAGGTATTCAGGGGTGATCTCCCCACTGATTTTTGCAGAAGGAAGGTATTTGTTTTTAAGATGAGTGGCATAAACCGGTACTTCCGCTATCACATGAAATACTTTCTGCAGGAAGGCATAGACAATGGCTACTCCCATTCCCATAAAAGCGGTCTTGGCCAAGTCACCTCCTTTTTCACCCGCCTTCAAAACAGAAGCACAAGCGGTTCCTTCCGGATAGGGCAGAGTCTCGTGCTCTTTAACGATTAAGGAGCGGCGCAACGGGATCATCATTAATGTACCGAGCATTCCTCCCAATATCGCCAGGGTCATGATAGTGAGGTAATTAAAATAACTGCTGCTGTCCGGAGAACTGAGAAAGAGAAATCCGGGTAAGGTAAATACCACACCTGCCGCAATACTCTCACCGGCACTACCAGTTGTCTGAATTATATTATTCTCAAGAATGGTGGTCTTCAGGAATAATTTACCCAATGCAATGGATAAAACGGCAATGGGAATGGAGGCGGAGACCGTCAGCCCGGCCTTCAATGCGAGGTACACGGTAGCGGCACCAAAGATGATTCCGAAAATAGAACCGGTGATGACTGATTTGATGGTGAATTCCGCCATCCTTGCTTCCGGCGGAACAAAGGGGCGAAATACTTTTTGCTGTTCAGGCATATGCAGTAGTGGTTTATAGGTGGAAGATACTCGCTGTTGGTGAAAACACCAATAGAAGACTGAAATGTATATGCCACGATCCTGAATAAGTGGTTGCAGGGGGATGATCAGGGGGGTGGGGAGAAAGTATGAGTATCTGGGATTCATTTAGTGAGTGGTCAGTGGTGAATGGTGAGTAGAACTAAATTTGAAAAGGCATTACAGCTTTGAAATTGTATCAAATCTGTAATGCCTTTTCCGGTGATACGACCTACTCACTACTGACTACTCACTACTCATGATTCCTCAATTCACTCCCTTTTCCTTCATCACCCGGTTCAGCCATTTCAACAGTACAAAAAGAAAGATGGCTGCGCCGCCCAGTAATATAAAGTTCAGCCAGAAATAATCAGTCTTATCCTCATACTGATCCCATTTACTGGCGAGGATACCGCTGAGTTTATTGCCGATTGACGTGGATAAGAACCAGCCGCCCATCATTAATGAAGTAATTCGGACCGGACTGAGTTTGGATACGAGTGATAAGCCCATCGGGCTGAGGAAAAGTTCGCCGATCGTCACCACCCCGTAACTACCCACCAGCCACCATACACTGACTTTCTCCGTACCGTTATTTCCAGCTTTTACCGCGGCCACCATCACCAGTACGGATAAGGCGGAGACCAGTAACCCAAACGCAATCTTGGTAGGAGTGGAGGGTTCTTTGCCTTTTCGGCGCAGCCAGGTAAAGAAGGCCACGACCAATGGCGTAAGGGCGATTACCCAGAAGGGATTGATGGATTGGGATAAACTGGGTAGCCAGGCTTTGACCACGGCCCCTTCAGCCGGCAGTTTTTCGGGGGCCACATTTTTGAAATAAGAGGGGTAGCCCAGTTCTTTCACTTCATTGCCCTGGGCATCCCGCACTTTGCGGAACTGATGATCCAGTTTGGTGACGGAGTCGAGTTTGTAAGTGGTGTTAGCTGGTTTGTCGGTTTGTTTTAAAGCCGCCAGGAAATCACCGGTAGTTCCACTTACTTCACGATCGGTATATCGACTGGCCCAGGTGTTGAGAGCGGATCCGTTTTGTTTGAAGATGGCCCAGAATAATATTACGACGGCAAAAATGGCGAGCATGGCACCAATAGCCGGGCGTTCATCCTTACTGCTTCTTAAGAGTAATGCGGTATAAAACACGCAAACGGGGATACAAGCAAATATGAAGGCATCGGTGGAGTTGGAATCAAATATATAGCCTTCTGTGCCTTTGATAAACCAGCCGATCACACCAAAAACAATCGAGGGCAGGATGACTAAAGCAAGAATCTTTCCCAGTGGCATATCGCCCGGCTTCAGGGGTTTGCGTACATCGTAGGCTTTATAATGACGGGTACCCGCAATAAAAGTGACCACCCCGATAAACATACCGACACCTGCCGCGGCAAATGCGGCACCCCAGCCGATCATGGTATATAGAGCAGCCCCAAAAAAATTGCAGACAAAGGCGCCTACATTAATCCCCATGTAAAAAATATTATACCCTTCATCTTTCTGATGGAGGTGTTCCGGGGTGGAATACACATTTCCCAGCAGGGTGGAAATGTTGGGTTTAAAAAATCCATTACCGATTATGACCAGGGCCATGGATACATAAAGCATCGTGATATTGTGGATACCCATGGTGCAATAACCGATACCCATCAGTAGGCCACCCATAATGATGGAGCGGCGGTAGCCGAGAAAGCGGTCGGCAATGAGTCCGCCCAGGAAAGGCGTGAAGAACACCAGGGCGATAAACGTACCGTATAAACTGGCGGAATCTTTTTCATCCATATTGAATCCATCCGCTGCATCTTTCAGGTACAGGGTGAAAATGCCGATCATCAGGTAATAGCCAAAACGTTCCCACATTTCAGAAAAGAAAAGAAAGGGCAGGGCTTTCGGGTGTTT
>DAORKK010000333.1:0-3072 GCA_035439525.1 Chitinophagaceae bacterium | reverse complement strand
GTGAGTCCTGTTGGTCTTATGACCAACGGTGATCTTGTTGGTCATAAGACCAACAAGACTAGAAACAATCAGCGTGTAGAACCCGGCGTTCAGCAACAAATCCGCATTCGGATGATGCATGATCCGCCTGAGTGAACCGAATAAAATGAGTGCACCCCCTGCTAAAGCCACGGCAATGATATACTTGTTCTTTAGCTTCATCCGTTAATCGCTGAGTCTGACTGCTTTCAGATTTTTTACTTTTTACTTTTGATTTTTTACTTTAGAACGGCGTATCATCATCATCCGGCAGATCATTCATCTTACTGCCGGTCTGCACAAATACCTTGGCGCCACCGTCACTGTCGATATCGCTGACGGGTTTCCAGTTACCGGTAAGGCCTTGTCCGCCAAAACCGCCATTGTCATCTTCTGTAAATTTCTGGATATGAAGCAGGGCCCGCAGTTTGATTGTTTCGAGTGAACCATTCCGGTGTTTGGCGATCCGTACGTGGGTCTCACCGCGGTTATTCTCTCCCAGTTCGTTGGTGGTGATATCATAGTACTCGGGACGATACAGGAACATTACCATGTCCGCATCCTGCTCGATCGCTCCGGATTCACGGAGGTCACTCAGCTGCGGCATTTTGTTTCCGTCTTTACCGGCACCCCTGGTTTCCACCGCCCGGCTTAACTGCGACAGGGCGATGATGGGTACACTTAATTCTTTAGCCAGGGCTTTCAGGTTACGGGAGATATTACTGATCTCCTGTTCCCGGTTGGTATTCCGTCCTTCACCGGTACCACTCATCAGCTGGAGGTAGTCGATGATGATCAGTCCGATATTGTGTTTGTTTTTCAACCGGCGGCACTTGGCCCGCAGTTCAAAAATGTTCAGCGCGGGTGTATCATCAATAAACAAAGGAGCCTGTGCGAGGCGCTGAACACCTTTCGCATAAAGCTGCTTCATTTCATGCTCTTCCATTTTACCCCGGCTGATTTTTTCAAGCCATATTTCACTTTCGGCAGAGAGAATCCGTTGAACCAACTGACCGGCACTCATCTCAAGGGAGAACAAGGCCACACCGGTTTGTTTACCCGGATGCATCACCGCATTACGGGCCAGGTTCAGGGCGAAAGCCGTTTTACCCACGGCAGGACGTGCAGCGAGGATGATCAGGTCGGTTGCCTGCCAGCCATATGTTACACGATCCAGCGAAGGGAAACCGCTGGGCACACCCGTTACATCTTCATTTTTATGACGAAGATCTTCGATCCGCTTGATGGTATTTACCAGTACGGAGTCAATCGATTCAAAGTTCTTACGCAGGTTATTATTGGTAATCTCGAATAATTTGCTTTCGGCCACATCCAGCAGGTCAAATACATCGGTGGAATCCTCGTAAGCATCCCCGATGATTTCGCCGCTGATGCGGATCAGTTCGCGCTGAATAAATTTTTGCAGGATGATCCTTGAGTGAGCTTCAATATGCGCAGCCGAAACAACCGCATTCGTCAGTTTGGTTACATAATAAGCACCACCCACCATATCCAGTTCTTCCCGGAAACGTAATTCCTCTGCTACAGTCAGGATATCAATCGGCTGACTTTTATTAGCCAGTCCCTGCATGGCACCAAAAATCCGTTGGTGTGCATCCACATAGAAACACTCCGGCTTCAGGATTTCGACAATCGTATCAAAAGCTCCTTTTTCCAGCATGATGGCGCCTAAAACGGCTTCTTCCAGATCCTTAGCCTGCGGAGGTACTTTTCCATATACCATTGTTCCGAGGTCGAGGGTTGATTTCCGCTTATTCTTGCGGTCCTTGTTAATATTCGTCAGTTCCATTGTCCAGTTAAAGTGATAATACGTTAACGATCCGTTTTTAAAACCCTGTCAGATTGCCTTTTGGCGTAGCTGGCCGGTGACCAAGGGGAGGCTCCATACTTGTATTAAGAAATGATGATCTCTTTGTTAAGGGGATGTTCCGTTAGTCAGTATGGCGAAATAAACCCCTATTCCTTTTTGCACAAAATTTTTCTTTGTGCACCAGTTTTTCACCCGGATTTGGGGGTTATCCACATTCACCTTTTACTTTACCAGCCTATGACAATTTACGTACAAAATCTGGTAAAATCACCTACCATCTAAGTACAGGTGTTTGTTAATTTTGTATCTGATTCTGATCAGGTACACAATATTCGGAGCAATACCTGAGTTAGATACCCGGAAGCTCTTTATTTAACCGTAAACCGCTGCAACCGTACCCCCATTCCTTTCATTTAAAATCACCTATATTATGGAAACTAAAAAACACAGCAGCCACTCCCGCCCGGTCATCAGCCAGGCACAGAACAACACCACCCTCTGGATCGGTCATCTCAGACCGCATACCCACGACCATCTGGCCGGACAGACATTTATTTGCCCTTCTGAAGGATTAGTCAATAACATACAGGTTTTTGCTTCTGCAGTCACCCAACCCGGTGAAGTAGCCCTGACCTTACATGAATTTGACAGCAGTTCCCGCAGCTGGGGTAATGCCATTGGCAATAGTATCCGCCAGGTAGACCGGAACGATGACACTCATTGGATCCGTTTTGAACTGGACCCTATTGAACTGAAAAAAGATGCCACTTATGGTTTCCGTCTGCAAACCAATGACGGGATTATCGGAATCGGCGAAGCCGCCACCGGTAACCGCCATCCGTTTACTTTCGGGCATGCCTGGAATGGTCACAGTACCAGCGACAAAGGCGACTTTTTCAGTTATTTCAGCCTGGCTTTCAAAGTTGAGCTATGTGCTTAAAAAAATATTGCTGCTGAGACGGTTGTAATATAGAAAAACTGCATCCGGCCATTACTGGACTAATAGCCGGATCACACCCTGTTTTGACTCCCTTTGGGGGGCCGGGACAGGGTTTTTTTTGCCTGCGGCAAAAAAGGCGGGGCCACAAAATGACACGAAGCGACACGAAAAATACAGAATACAAGCCACGGATAACACGGATTCGCACGGATTGATTTGCCTGCGGCAAAAAAAGGCGGGGCCACAAAATGACACGAAGCGACACGAAAAATACAGAATACAA
>DAORKK010000332.1:0-3109 GCA_035439525.1 Chitinophagaceae bacterium | reverse complement strand
GATCCATATTGATCATTTTGATGAGCTCTTCCAGTTACTGGAGATCAGTGATCAGCTGAGCCGAAAGCCAAGGGTGGCCATCCGCGTGAACATGGATACAGGCGTGTACCCGGTCTGGGATCGTTTTGGATTTAATTATGAAAACGGGCAGGCTTTTGATGCGATGAAAAAAATTGTCGCTTCCGGAAAGATGGATCTGACCGGTCTCCATTGCCATATCGGTACGTATATGCTTTCCACCAATGCGTATCGTACGGCGGTAAAAAAGCTGGGCGACCTGGCCTGGAAATGTAAAACTGAACTGAATAATCCCTTACAATATATCGATATCGGCGGTGGCTTTCCTTCCACCAATACACTAAGAGGTTCTTTCTTGCCCGGTACCGATACAGTACCATCGGTCGATGAGTTTGCAGAAGCCATCAGTACCCAATTACAGGAACTGGGCTATGGAGCTGCAGAAATGCCCTTGCTCATACTGGAAAGCGGACGCGTGATGGTGGATGATGCCGGCTATTTATTATCAACCGTGGTGGCGAATAAGCGACTGAGTGACGGGCGACGGGCCACCATCCTGGATGCCGGGGTAAATGTATTATTTACTTCATTCTGGTATGATCACCAGATCAGTCCGGCCCAGGACTTCACCCACCATACCGAAGACCAGGTATTATATGGTCCCCTTTGTATGAATATCGATGTGCTGCGGCAGAGTGCAAACCTGCCTTTACTGAACAGGGGCGATAAAGTAGTGGTGCATAAAGTTGGCGCCTATAATATGACCCAATGGATGCAGTTTATCCATATGCGGCCCAATGTGGTGATGATCGATGAACAGGGAAAAGTACACCTGGTAAGGGAAGCCGAAACACTGGCTTATATCGAACAGCAGGAGCGGGTGCCTGAACACCTGAAAAAGATCAGTCTCTAAAACCCGTATTTTGAACAAGCTAAATCTTCCGGTTTTTTTTCGTTTTATCGCTCACACGGTACTGAACAGCTATGCGATGCTTTTTTTCAGTAACCGTAAGATACTGGCGGCATTGATCCTGTTCGTAACTTTTTTTAATCCGTACACCGGGGCTGCCGGATTTGCTGCCACCATCATTGCTGCTGCCACGGCCTGGTTTATCGGCTTCAGCCGCGAACAGGTAAAGAGCGGATTATATACATATAGCGGATTGCTGATGGGACTGGGCATGGGTACTTTTTATGAGTTCAGTACCGGTTTCTGGATCTTATTATTTATTGCTTCGGTTTTATCGGTGCTGCTTTCCGCTGCCCTGATTGCGAAACTGGGGAAGAACAACCTGCCGGCTCTGTCGCTGGCTTTCATTCTTACACTATGGGTGGTGATTCTTTCTTCGAGAGAGTTTGCCGCCATCGGACTTACCCAGCGGAATATTTACTGGCTCAATGAAATGTATGCCACCGGGGGCAATGACCTGATCCGGCTGGTGCAATGGATGGAAAACCTTCCGATACCTGCTGCGATCGCTGGATTTTTCCGTTCGCTTAGCGCCATTATTTTTCAAAGCAATATAGCGGCAGGTATGGTGCTGACCATCGGCCTGTTTTTGTTTTCACGCATTGCCTTAACGCTGATGGTGGCCGGCTACACGATAGCAATTTTATTTATTCAATTGATGGATGGCTATGCCGGAAGTGTGAATTATTATAATCTCGGCACCAACTTTATGCTGGTCTCCGTGGCACTCGGCGGATTTTATATTATCCCTTCTGTCCGTTCTTATCTCTGGTCACTGATCACGGTCCCGGTTTCGTATATCCTGGTGATTGCGTTATGGAAAATTACCTATACCTGGGGACTGCCGGTTTTTTCCCTGCCGTTTTGTATTACGGTGATTCTTTTTATCTATGTATTGCAGTTAAGAAAGTCGGGCGGTAAAATGGTACTCACGCCGGTACAGTATTACAGTCCGGAAGAAAATCTCTACCGCTATCTCAACAGCAGGGACCGGATCTACTCCCGTTATTATTTTCCATTGGTCTTACCGTTTAACGGGGAATGGACCGTGAGCCAGGGATATGATGGGAAACATACCCATAAAGGGGACTGGTCGAAAGCCCTTGATTTTGTGATCCGGGATAAGGAAGGAAAAACATGGCAGGGCGCAGGCGCTGTCTTGGAAGATTTTTACTGTTATAATAAACCCGTGTTGAGTCCGGCCGATGCGGTGGTGGAGGAAGTAATAAATTATGTAGAAGATAATCCGGTGGGTGGAAACAATACCCGGCAGAATTGGGGCAATACCATTGTATTAAAACATGCGGAAGGTTTGTATACCAAACTTTCTCATTTAAGGAAGGACAGTATAAAAGTAGCGAAGGGGGAATTTGTAAAGAAGGGAATGCTGCTGGCTGCCTGCGGAAATTCAGGCCGCTCTCCCGAACCACACCTGCATTTCCAGGTACAGGCCACTCCCTATATCGGTTCAAGGACCCTGGCCTATCCCTTCGCATCGTATATCCTTCATGATAGCGCGGATATACGGTTACCCGAAAACTTTACCACACCAAAGGAGGAAACCGTTGTTAGTAATATACAACTCAGTCCCTCCCTGTTACAGGCTTTTGATTTCAAACCCGGTCTGCGGATAAGGACAAAGAGTACAGATGGCCGGGAGGAAGAATGGGAGGTCATGGTCAGTGCATATAACGAAACGTATTTCTATGCAGCGGCATCAGGGGCCTACGCCTATTTTGTCAATGATAGTAGACTGTTCTACTTCACTAATTTTTATGGCAACCGTAATGGCTTGCTCTATCTGTTTTATCTCAGTGCGTATAAAATGTTGCTTACGGCTGATAAACGGATATCCGTAACGGATACCTATCCCCAGGGACTTTTTGGAAATACGGTTACCCGATGGCTGCAGGATTTTATAGCGCCCTTTTATATATATACTAACTGGAAATATTCCTGTATCCTGAAAGATCATGATGCGTTAAGCGGAGGGGATGTACAATTGGAAAGTAATGGTTTGCGGCAGCATGGTCGCAGCCAAACTCCATTTATGAAGGCTACCGTGATGATTAAAGGGGGAGGACTAAGCGGTTTCATCACCACATTCAATCACCAGCAAAC
>DAORKK010000331.1:0-3114 GCA_035439525.1 Chitinophagaceae bacterium | reverse complement strand
AAGGTGAAAGCTGTTCTTTTAACCAGCTCTCAACCGCAGGGTAAGTGGTATCCCCTTTTTCAACGGCCGAGATAATATTGCTTTGTGTGGTGAAATACAGGATCAGCTGATCTTTTGTCATCTCCACCTGGTTCCGGAACCGGTCTTCATGTTTAAAAACCAACCCCCTGGGTTGTAAATTTTCATCTGACCAATTATACTCATTGTTTCGTGGTGGGGAAGGAAACTTCTTCAGGTATACATCCGGGAACCATTGTTTGAAATCATTCTGCCCTTCCATTTCTGCAATAAAATGATTTTCGTAGATCGTCAGCCAGCCACCGGGTTTCAGCAGCCGCCGGACTTCAACGAGGAAGCGGTCAATATCAAACCAGTGTACCCCCGAACTTACGGTGATCAGGTCGAAAAACTGGTCGCCAAAAGGTTGTTGCTCGGCCGGGGCAACGGAGTATATGATCTTATCCGGAGCATGGGCCAGGCTCAGCATCGCCGTTGAAATATCCGTACCATATACTTCATCTGCCACATCCAGCAGGGCCTTGGTGGAGAGTCCGGTACCACATGCAATATCCAGAGCCCGTCCCACCCGTTGTCCGGGAAACAGGAATGCCTGAATCCGACCAACCGTATTGCGGTGGAAATCGGGACGACCTTTGGCGTAGCGGGTGGCGGCTGATATGGGGTCGTAGTAATTCATTAATCATGCGTTATCAGGAAATAAATACTACGGGAAGCCTGCTGGATCAGAATGATCGGATTAAGCATCATGCTTCTATTTAAATGTTACTTCTTCTGTCAATCGTTTTCCAATAAAACTTATACAAAGATCAAACTCCAGTTCTGTTTAAATAAACACATCATTGCTTCACTTCATAGTATCCTTTTTCATTATTCCAACTCATCTTATCAAGCTTTGTTTCCCAGAATTCCTTCCACCACTTTGCATCCCTTGCCTGCCCCGCCGGAAGATCAGCAAATAACATCGCGAGGTAGGAATACGTATAGGTATCCGGATTACAGAATTGAGCGGATGAACTTTTATCTGCCGGCATCTCATCAAGATTGTATACTTTTTTCAAACAGTTCTTAGTAATCAGTTCTTTTGGGTGGTTATCCTGCAAGGATACGATGAGGGCTTGTACGGCAGTCTGACTGCTGATCTCGGGGATCTTTGCATTTGTATATTCCGGAAATTTATATTCCTCTGCCGGTTTCCCTGACAAATAATCCAGCCATTTGTTTTTAAGCGTTTCCAGTTCTGCAGGCGACGTATGGAGACCGACGTTTCCAAAATTTTTATTAGTAAGGTTTTGAAGGAGCTGATTGGACCTTCCGGCCACTTTAAACAGGTCATTGTCCATCACCAATCCCTTTCCTTCAAAGAGGATTTCACCCGTGATGATCCGTTCCCAGATGATCAGCCGGCTCGTTCCCAGGAGCTTTGTTTCCTTTGTATCTGTCAGTTGTCTTGCCAGTTCTTTCTGGTACGCCTGATCCAACTTGTAATTGTTCACCGATGCATTCAGAGTCAGGAATACCTCACTCCAGTAAGTATCATTCCGGTTTTTCTCCAGTAATTCAGCGGGTGTTAGTTTCTGGGCCGCATCATACATTTCCCGGGTATAGTTTTCGATATTCTGCTGGCTCCAGGCAGTGAGGATACGTTGGGAAAAACAGTCCCGGGTAAGCAGGATGACAAAAAAAAGAGCAAAAAATTTACGCATAATTATCCTGTTTGAATTTTTAAAATGCATTCAGCTTCATTATCATCCCAACTATTACTGCCAACATCACTACAATGATCCACCAGGCACCTCTCTTTGTCTTATTGTCTACATTTTTATTGCCCCGGATTTCAATCAGACTCCAGGTCATTAAAGCAAGGAACAGGCTGCCGCTAAGCGCCACCACCCATTTATTATTCACAACAAAAACACAGACCATCAACCCCATTGTCAAAACAGACAGTAAAATCTGGTATTTTAACCAAAAGGGTAATTTGTTGTTTACGTCTATGGGCCGGACTTGCTGTAATCGCTGATGAATTTCGGAATAACCCTCTATATACGACGGGATGCATATAAAGTCCTTACTATTTCTCCCTTTCACCATCAAACTGCCATCCTTCAGTGTACCGATCTCTTTAATATCATTCAAATTAATGGAGATCTCCGGAGTATTCAGTTGGATCCGGGTGATCAGACTGTCAGAAAAAGTCAGGGTATAACTTTCCAGCAAAGTCTTTTGCTTCTTCAGTGCCCGGTATAAGGAAACGAAGATGATGATTCCGTAGAGTGGTACTAAAAACGGTAACAAATCCGTGCTGCTTGCTTTGCCTTTCGAATTAGTGGTTCCGATAAAAAACCCAACGGTTACCCCAATAAGCAATATAGGCAGTATCCTTACCAACAGCTTATTTTTGATTTTTTTAATTCCTTCTGGTCCTATTTTGAATACCTGCATCGATAGTATTTTCTATTTCAATAGATAAGGTTGCGTCCTTCAGACACTAATTTAACATATCTGGTGGAGGGGAACAAAAATGGTAGTTGGTGAGCGGTGAGCGGTGAGTGGTGAGTAGTGAGTAGTGAGTGGTGAGTGGGTCGTTTCAGAAAGATATTGTAAAATAGATCGGAAAAGACTAATCGGGAACTTGTTCGTATTTGGCTTTGGAATGCTCCGGGACTTGGATAGGGATAAAGCGCATTGTTCGCTTTAACTCCGAACAAGGTTCAGAGGAAGCAAAAGCAAAGTGTACAGGAAACCCGGTCAGATGTATCTCAAAATCCAATGCTTTATAATTGAATATCAATTAATTAAATAACTACCGCTCCTTTCGCTCATACACGGTTGGCTTCAATACACCCTTTTCATCAAACTGATCGGGCAGGATGGATACCAATTGGCCTTTCCTTTTCAGCAGTTTAAAACCACCCAGATCCGTCCAGGTTGAATACGCCTGGAAATTCCATTGAGCCGAAAGGTTGAGACGGATCGTATATTGGTTGTGAACGGAGTCAACGGGTATCAGTAGCCGTTGCTGAAAAAGGCGCTGCAAAGGTTTAAGTACAATAGCCCCGTTGCGGCGGCGGACATCGCTGCGTGACAGCAGCG
>DAORKK010000330.1:0-3120 GCA_035439525.1 Chitinophagaceae bacterium | reverse complement strand
CCCCCTCGATAATACCATCTGCCCTGCCAATGAAAAAGCTTATGAATACCTCGATAAAATTTTCACCGAAGTAGCGAGTCTCTTCCCATTCGGATATATCCATATGGGTGGCGATGAGACGGCCCGGAATTTCTGGGAGAAGAGTGAACAGATCAAAGCCCTGATGCAGAAAGAAAATCTGAAAGACCTCGATGAAGTACAAAGTTATTTTGTACGCCGCGTGGAAAAGATCATCAACAGCAAGGGAAAGAAAATGATCGGATGGGATGAAATTCTTCAGGGCGGACTGGCACCCAATGCCGCCGTGATGAGCTGGCGCGGTATGAAAGGGGGTATTGAAGCCGCCACGCAGGGACATGAAGTGGTAATGAGCCCTACCGATTTTTCTTATTTCGATTATATGCAGGGAGATGCTTCCATCGAACCACCGGTTTATGCTTCCCTCCGGTTAAAAAAAGTATTTCGCTTTGAACCCGTACCTGCAGGCGTGAACGCATCACTGATCAAGGGCGGACAGGCCAATCTCTGGACCGAACAGGTTACCAATACCCGTCACCTGCAATACATGATCTGGCCCCGCGCCTTCGCGATGGCCGAAGCCCTATGGACCGCCAAAGAAAAAAGAGATAGCTCCGAAACCGGCTGGAATTATTTTGTAAAAAAAGTAGAAGACCATTTTGATCGCTTTGATAATGCCAAAGTAAAATATGCCCGCAGTTTGTACGATCCCATTGTACAGGTCAGCAAAAAAGACAGCAGTACTTATTTTCTGAATTTATCAACCGAAGTAAGCGGACTATCCATTCATTACAGTTTCGATAATTCTTTCCCCGATCAGTATTATCCGAAGTACCAAAACGCATTACTCATTCCGAATGAAGCCGCCAATCTCAAGATGATTACTTACAGAGATAATGAAACTGTCGGCAGACTGATGACGATACCGGTAGCTGATTTGAAGAAGAGGGCGAAATAAAGTGAGTAGCGGCTAACTCGAGTTGGTTTAGGTAGTACCTATGAAAGACCTCAACAAGTGGTTTTTAGGGTAACAAACTATAAGCCTTTAGTGAGTTTCCGATTATTTGAATCTTGCAACGGGCCTTTACTAACGTCATACCGGCCTTGAGCCGGTATCTTTCAAAAGACAATTTTTCTCCTCCGAAAGACCCCGGTCTATTGGACTCCTTTGGAGCGGTATCTTTATTTTGATAAACGATTATCGTTATACCTAAAAAAGACCCCGGGTCCCACAGGGTAAACAAGCCCGGGGTGACATACTGCAAAATTGTAACAAGACTCCAAATTGCTTTTGATATATCAATCCTTCCAAACACCAAACAATTCCTCTGCCTTCTGAAAGCGGTATTGAAAAATACCTTCCAGTTTTTTCTTTACAAAAAGAGCATTCGCAATCCGCCCGATAAAGCCGAGCGGATTTTTATAATGAATGATATCCGTCATTTCCACTCCACCCGGTATGGCTTTGAAATGATGCTGGTGATGCCAGAGTGAATAAGGCCCAAAGCGTTGCTCATCTATAAAGAATTCTTTGTCCTTCACCTGCGTGATCTCCGTCATCCAGTACACCGGTATCCCCAACACAGGTTTTACCTTGTATTCAATGATCTGACCCGCATACATCAACGGACCATGGTATTTTGATATGACTTTGAAACCCATATCAGGCGGAGTAATCGCCTGCAGGTTAGCAGGATTGCTGAAAAATTCCCAGGCCTTGTCAAGAGAAACCGGTAATCGCTGTACTTTATAAATGGTATGGGCCGCCATGGTTCCTGGAGTTTGATCTAATAACCCCAAAACATAGATTAAGTTCAAAGAAACCCCTGTTTCTTACCAGATACCCGGCGGAACCCCCGTTCTCAGTTCCTCCTGAAATTCATTGGGTGCCATTTTCAAAATATCACATTCCAGCTTCCGGTGCAGATCGGCATAATAGGTGCGCACGCCATCTTCCTTCAAACTGATCCTTTCATTGAAGATTTCCAGTCTGACCCGGCCGGAATGAATCAGAATACCTGAATATCCCATCATGGTTTCCACCGGCTTATTGATAACAGGTAAAGATCGGATATACAACAACAGTTTGTCTAATTCCTCTTCTGTCATCGTCCAGGATGGATTGATCCTGCCGGAATAAAGACAAACTGTTGCTGTGATGATATGAGTAGTGTCAGGCAATTTTAATATGGCCGTGTATGACCTGCATAAAGGTACAAAATTGTGTATAGGGGCCACGATCTGCCGTTCTTGGATCTGTAATTAAATTATTGGAATTATCCGTGATCCTGGCTGCCGTGCTTCCCGGTTTATGACTCCATCTTCCATTCGGTCCTTTGCGGAACCAGTGAAAATCAAATCCCGGGGCAATCACCAGGGCAACCAGGTGCCCTTTCCTTGGACACTTATTATCTGCCGCAGGTAAATCAATCAGCTGATCAGCAATAGCACCATCTTTGGCACTCCTCGATCCTGCTGCAACAGAACATCCGGAAAGTGAGGTGTATTGTTGTCCGGCTGCTTTTCCCGGCTGCGCAAATGTATCACTCCGGTAATTAGAGGCATAGTTATAACAGTTATTCCCGCCCTGTATCGTGCCACCATCATTCCACCAGGTCAGATCCGGATCAGGTGAACAGAAACAGGCTTTTCCAATCAGTGGCGGCCAAATTATATCCGGAATACGAACAAGATCTTCATACTTATTCCGGAATCGCTTCATTTCTTTTTCAAGAAAGGCTTTGAATTCAGCTTTATCTCCTGTTCCGGTAAAACGACCCAGTTTACCTAATACCAGTTCCTCCACAGCTTCCCCGGGAAGTTCGGTATAACTGTCGTTGGTGAAAAGATGCTGATGACTCACCTGCATTACTGAAGGCAATCCACCGGAGGCCCTGCCGATTTGCTCGATAATCAGACCGCGATAGCCCAGATTACCGGGAGCCTGCGCTGTTTTGTTCGTGATTTTTTTCATCCGGGAAGCATTGCTGAGCTGGTCCATGATCTTGGTAGCCGCTGCATCCTCGATTTCAATGACCGGATTGGGGCGGCCACTGAAAATGTCAATCGTTACGCGAAGTTTCATAATAGAAGGTTTAAAGG
>DAORKK010000329.1:0-3123 GCA_035439525.1 Chitinophagaceae bacterium | reverse complement strand
AACTAGGATCTGGAGCTTCGGAAACTCTTATACTATCCATTGTACTACGAGGCCATTGAAAGAAAAGAACCAAGAGTCCAAGACACCAAGATGCCAAATAATGTCCAAAACTCAAATTCAAATAACAACCAAAATCAAGAAGCAATTTCTAAAAAAAGCACTACTTGATCAAACCTGGTGCATTGGTCGCGAATACCTTCACGGCAATGGCGAGCAAAATTACGCCAAAAAACTTTCTTACCGCCATTAATCCGGCTTTTCCTAACACTTTTTCGATAACATTTAATGATCGGAGCACCAGGAAGATAACGACCAGGTTGGCCAGAATAGCCAGGAGAATCATATATTCATTTTTGTCGGACCGCTCAAAAGTGGCTTTGAGTGACATAATTGTGGTCAGGGTACCACTTCCGGCAATCAGGGGAAAGGCAATTGGGACCACCGTACCGCTGGGTGCCCCCTGCTCCGGTTTGAAAAATTCAATACCCAGGATCATTTCCAGTCCCAGGATAAAAATCACGATGGAACCGGCCACCGCAAAGGAACGGATATCCACGCCCAGGATATTTAAAAATGGTTTCCCGATAAAAAAGAACAAAACCATCAGTCCGCCGGATATCAGCGTCACTTTAATGGCACTAATACCCCCGGTCTTCTGCTTGATGGAAATAAGCATGGGTATGGACCCCAATATATCAATTACGGCAAAAAGGGTAAAGGTTAGCGTCAGGAACTCCTGCAGACTGAATTGCATGTGGCTGGTTTTTGCAAAAGTACTTTATTCGGCAGGTTTATACGCCATAGCCTGATCCCGGAGAATTTCCAGGCAGGACCGGCATAAACATTCCCGGTAGTCCAGTTCGATCTGCTGCTGAACGACAGGCGGTAAAACAATACCATAACACTGGCATTGCAGAATACTGCCCGCTTTACATTCAAAACCTGCCCCGCAACGGGGACAGGTTTTGTATTCATGTTTGATTTTCTGCTTGTTCATCAGAAGTTAAAGCGGAATCCGGTATATGCATTAAAACGGGCCGTATTGAAACCGGAAATTTCGGTATAGCGGCTGTTGGTGATATTGCGCAGGTCAGCAAAGACCTTAAACCTGTTTTTGCTGAATCCATATTCGGCATACAGGTTCCATAAAATATAAGCATCGAGGGTTACATACACCGTACTGAAACTGTTGTTGTCAAAATAGGCATCTTTCCTTTTGCCGTTCCATTGCAGGTTGCTGTTCAACAACAGTCTTTTTCCAACCATTGTGCTGCCTTGTAGTCCGGCAGCGGAACGGGGCCGGCGTAACAGATTATTATAGCTGGTATCCTTTCCATTGGTGACCGTGCTGATCTTTCCGTCCACCCATGTATACCAGGCCCGCAGACTGCTGTGACTGTTGATCTGCCAGGTTCCCTCCAGTTCCATACCGTAGTCATGCTGTCGGTCCTGGTTGATATACTGTGACTGAAAGGTGCTGGCATTATAATAGAAGAACATGATATCCTTCACCCGCCGGTTAAACCCGGTGGCCCGGGCGGTCCATTTTTTTCCGCTGTATAGTTGTACCCCTGCTTCAAACGTAATGGCCGATTCCGGCTCCAGTTCCGCATTGCCATACTCGGAAAATAACTGGTAAAGGGAAGGCGTACGATATGCCGAGGAAAGATTCGCGTATACCTTTACCTTCTTATTCAGTAACCAGGAAGGATTCAGGGAGAAAACAGGGTAGGGGCCGTATTCCGAATGCAGATTAAGGCGGCTGCCAGCTTCGAGATTAAAACCGGAAGGACTGTTCCAGTTCACCGCTCCATACAGTGCGCCCTGTTGCTGCCGAAGGCTGTCTTTTCCATATATCGTTCCATAGGGACCAAAAAAGCCAATTGAATTATAACGTTGATCGGACTCAGAATTGCGGAATTCAACCCCGCCTGTAAACGTGAGGGATTGATTTTTCTTCATCACCCAGAACAAATCGGCAAAATGTTCATTGCCCTTGTATTGACCTTCCGCCCAGGTATCATATCCGTTACGGCTTTTTACCGAATCATCCGTGTAGCGACGGTTCACGCTGTTGATATTGTATAACAGGGTCAGGGTATGTTGCTTCCATTTGTATTCTCCTTTTAACCCGGCCTGTACACTTTTTTGTTTGTAGGTATAATCCAGTTCATCGGTAAAAGCACCCTGATCAATCGATCCGTTGATGTCACTATATCGAATAAACGGTTTTATACTCAGTCCTTTCAAAAGACTAAAGCCCAGACCTGCCTGAAAATTGTGTTGCCTGTAGCCATCCCGATCAGTCTGAGGATAACTGCCACTATTCAGGGCCTCATCCATCCCCCGGCTTTTTACATAGGAATAGCTGCTGTTATACTGTATTTTTTTGGACATACCATTCACCCCCGCCTGTACCCGCCAGGTATCATAGCTCCCGAAGCTCACACCGGCCTGCCGGTTGTTGGTCTTCTGACCAACAATCCGCTGGTCCCCACTGTTGGTCTTCTGACCAACAGTGATGATATTAATCACCCCATTCACCGCATCACTCCCATACAGCGTCGACTGACTTCCTTTAAGGATTTCAATCCGTTCAATCTGGGCAAGCGACAGATTACGGATATCAAAATTGCCACCGATGCCGGAAGGATCATAGACCGGAATACCGTCAATTGTGATTAGTGTGTGGGCCACGTATCCACCCCGTAGGTAAACACTTTTGTCCTTTCCCATATTACCATTCGCTCCGGCAATGGAAATACCGGCCTGCTCACTCAGTACCTGTGCGAGATCCTTGCTGCCGCTTTGTTCCAGCTGGGCCCGGGTAATCACGGTGATTACCTTACCGCTGAGTGATGTTTTGTTGGGAAACCTGTTGGCCGTTACGACCGCTTCATCCAGCAAGGTCGTGTCCTGCTGGGCCTGTAGCTGATTGCTGATAATGACAGCAGCCAGCACAAAAAAATGTCTTTTCATTTTACAATGAATTTTGTGTGACTGCTTCCGAAAATAAAAAGTGAAAATAAAAGTGTGCCCTTACACGCTGATATCTTCATGCCTTTCACCCGAAAGCTGAATAATAATTAAGTGATCAGGCAGGTCTTCTGGCTCAGGATTCGC
>DAORKK010000328.1:0-3125 GCA_035439525.1 Chitinophagaceae bacterium | reverse complement strand
CCTTCTCGCTTCTAGCTTCTTGCTTCTAGCTTTTTGCCTCTAGCTTCACCTTCTCTCCAATCACCGGCGTAACAATCGACAAATCCCCGGCCAGCGCCTTTACCCGTTCCACCGGCTCATACCACGGATGCTGTGCCAACTTAAACTTCGAATGATGCACCGGGATAAATCGTTCAGCACGCAGGTCGTGTACTTCCTGTATCACTTCTTCGGGGGTGGAATGGATATAGGGCCAGTTTTTATTGTATTGGCCACATTCGAGCAGGGCCAGGTCAAAGGGACCATACTGATCGCCGATGGTTTTGAAATGCGGACCATAGCCACTATCGCCCCCGAGGAAAAGTTTAAAGGAAGGTGTTTGTAACACATAGGAGGTCCAGAGTGACACATTCCGTTTGAACGTACGCCCGGAAAAATGACGTGCCGGGGTGAGGGTGATCTTAAAGCCCGGTGCCAGGTCAACCGTATCGTACCAGTTGCGTTCAGTGAGTTTGTCTTTCTCCCAGCCCCAGTAACGAAAATGTTCCGCCACGCCCAGACCGCAGATCACGTGTCCTGTCTTCTGTTTTAATTGTTGAATCGTTTGAAAATCCAGGTGATCCCAGTGATCGTGCGTGATAATCAGAAAATCAACCGGCGGTATATCGCTTGCCTGGTAGGTATTGGTACCGGCAAAGGATTTGAGCGAACCCGGTATCGGCGATGCATTGCCACTGAAGACCGGGTCCACCAAAAAACGTTTGCCATCCGCTTGAATAAAATAAGAACTGTGCCCAAACCAGAACAGCACATTCTCCAATGGGTGAAGCCGCTTCAGATCGGTCTGAATAAACGGCATTGGCTTTTCCGGCCTGGTCTCCGGATGCTTCTTTAAAAACTCCCATAGTATTTTAGGCATGGTTTGTCCCTCGGCCAATGCCGGTGTGGGAACAGGATTCTGAAACTGGCCGTCTTTATAATTCGGTAGCCCGCTGTATTGCGCTTGTTGTTTTTTCCCGGGCCTGCGGCCGAATGCTTTGAAAAAGGTCATGCGTGAGGTGAATATTTATGTAAAGGTGCGGAACATGAGTTGGTAGGACAAAGAAGATTCGGTGAGGTCACGGTGAATGGCGGTGAATGGAGAGAAGCAAGAAGCGAGAGGCGAGAAGCGAGAGGCGAGAAGGGAACGGCCCTTGCTAAGAAGTTTTTGATAGTATAACTGGGTAAAGCTGATTTATATGCTTACGTTTTAAATAAAATGCGTAACACTTGTACCGCAATTATTGCATACCGGTTTTCTCTTTCAGAAAAATCACCGTTTCGCGTTTATTAAACCCACAGGCTTCTTCCATCTTTTTCCGGAACTCCGGCAGATCCAATAGACCATCTGCCGACAGGGCATAATCGTAGGCCGTTTTCCCTTTTTTGTCTTTCAGTAAAGGATCTGCTCCATGTTGTATCAGCCATTTTACCAGTCGCAGTTTGGCGCTGTTTGCAGCGAGCATCAGTGGTGTTGCCCCATCATTTGTACGGGCATTGATATCCGCACCTGCTTTTACCAATGCGTCACACAGGGATTCACAGGCATAGTAAGCGGCCGCCACATGCAGGGCGGTACGTCCGGCCGGGGTACGCAGGGTGTCGGGTTTAGCCCCGTTATTCATCAGAAAGAAAGCGATCGGGTCATTCTCCGAATAGCGGCAATAACGGATCAGCAAGGAGCCTTCTCCTTTGGTCACTATCTGATTCGGGTTTTCGCCCTTAAGGATCAGCTGCAAGGCCGTTACCGTATCATTGGCAGAAAGGGCTTTTTCCAATGGAGTTTGTGCCTTTGTACTAAGGGATATTATTAATAAGGCGAAAAAAAGAAAGCCAATGCGGCGTTTTAGTTGGATGAACATATTCATATTGACTTTTTTTAAAAATAGCCTAATTTGTTTACGGAAACAATACCCACTAACCACAATGCTGCTGCTGCCATGATTATAAAAGCCTGTTTTTGTTGTCTGTTGTTGATGACCAGTGTTGCCTTGCAGGCACAACCCAAGGCCAGCATTCTGAACGGGCCGGTAAGCACTATCATTAAGAAGGATGTTCCTTTACTGAAACCACTGGGCAAAAGCCGTAAGTATATCAGTCAGGCCGTTTACCTCCAAAAAGACGACTGGCTGGTGGTGATGGCCCAATCATCAGGTAATCCGGTCAGTATTGATGTGTATGACCGGCAGATCGGCAAGTATATTTCTACCATCGAAGACACGACAAAACATGCGCTATGGGGAAAAACCTGGCGCAGTGTGTTGCTGTTCCGGATACCCAGTACTGACACATTTGATGTACTGTGCAATGCCCTGAAAAAAGAACCCCTGATTCCTCATGATGTGGATGATGAATATTCTTCTTCTGTAGCCGACACCGTCTTTGTCGATTTTTCGGTAGCCCGCCTCAATACCAGCTGGCAGCCGGCAGATACCAATTGGGGAATGTTGCAACGGCTGAATTACCTGGCCAGTAACTGGACCGCGGGTTTCAGGACGGTTGCTAAAACCTATGACAAGGAAAGAGCCGCCAAAGAAGGAAAGATCACCGAATATTTTCCGGATTTACAGATCGCCGTTGACCGCAGGCTCCAGAGCAGTATCATACCTCTTGGCTATGACCGGATGCTGGTCTATTTTATGTACACGGCCGATACCACCTATGCAGCCGCGAAATCATTGTATGATGATTTGGCAAAAAAACTGAAACCACTTACCGATTATTCCAAAGTAGCGGACATGTCTGGTTATCATCGCGTCAATGAACTCGCCACTACTTATTTTGGCATTAAAATACCTGAGAGCCAGGCGCCCCCCGAATATTTTTATCTCGAAAAGGCCGGTAAGAACCAGGTATATCTTCCCGTGAACCTGTTCCTCTATGGTAACAAACAAAAAGCAAAAGTACTGGTGGTCATGGGGGAAGCGAATAGTGATATTTATGATATCGGGTTTTGATCCTTCGATACGACGCATCCTTCGATACGACGCATCCTTCGATACGACGCAGAAACAATATTCATCTGCCCTGATGATATGTTTTTGCGTCTACTCAGGATGACACGATCATTTCGCTCCGAATGATTAAAAGCGGTAAGGCCTAACCCT
>DAORKK010000327.1:0-3190 GCA_035439525.1 Chitinophagaceae bacterium | reverse complement strand
TCATATTCCTTATCGATCAGGTTGATCATGGTCTGGTAGGTACTGAAGACCACCCGGGCATGCAGGTTGTCTTTTTCTTTTGTCAGGTCAATGGCCGGCAGATTGGGCAACAGTTTGGTAAAAGCATTCTTGGCCTGGTACACCAGCGCATTCCGGTCGGCCAGGAATAAGACCCTTTTTGCCCAGTTGTTTTTGCTTAATACATCCACCAGGGCGGCAGCAGTTCTTGTTTTACCCGTACCGGTGGCCATTACCAGCAGGGCATCCCTTCCGCGGTTTTCCAATACCCGGCCTACACTGCGGATGGCTTCTATTTGATAATACCGGTCAGCTATTGTGGCGTCTACGGGTGCCTGTGACAGTGAGCCCCGGGTGGTCCGGCGCTGGATCAGCAGTTCCAGTTCCTCTTTTTTATAGAAGCCATAGATTTCCCGGGCCGCATACCAGGTATCGTCCCAGATATAGGTTTCAAAACCGTTGGTATAGAATATCACCGGGCGTTGACCATGCATCCGTTCCAGGCAATCCGCATAGAGTTTGGCCTGGTTGGCGCCCACCCGGGCATCCCTGCTGGTCCGCTTGGCTTCCACCACGGCCAAAGGTTTGCCATTATCGCCCCAGAGTACATAATCCACAAAACCAGGACCATCGTTCTTCCCATCTCCGGTGGGCATACCGTTAACCGGATATTCCGCTACGTTATGCCCTTTGGGGTCCCAGCCCGCTTCCTGTAAAAGCAGGTTGATATAAATTTCCCGGGTAATAGCTTCATTGGGATCTGGCGGTGGCGTTACTTTCGTATGCTGTTCCTTGATCTGCTGTATCCGTTGCAGCTCTTCTTCCTTCTGTTTCAGCAGTTCCCTGGCCTGCTGAAACTGCTCTTCCAGTTCTGTTATCCGGTCCTTGTATTTGGCTACTGGTGCTTCCCGGGTGATCAGGCTGGCATCAAAAGCAGGGATGGCTGGTTTGGTATCGCTGTACACCCGCATCACCCAGCCCGTAAAGCCATGCATAATCTGCAGGGCATGTAAGGCTTGCTCCGGGTGTATCCGGGCGGTAGCATGCACGGCATCATTTCCCAGTTTACGTACCAGGTTCACCTGCTTGAACAGGGAGGGCGCCAGCAGGTCTCTTAAATCCTGGTTATGCAAAAGGGAGTTAAGGGAAGTGTCGTAAGGCTTTTCTAAGTCACTGTCATTTTCATAAAGCCAGCGGATCCATTCTTCCAGGCTTTTGCGGCAGAGAACGGCGGCGTATGGGGGCGCGGTGAAGATGTTCTTCTCGGCGTCCACTAAGGTGGGGGCAAGTTTTTTGTAAGTGGATAAGGTTATATGTTTGAAATTTGAACTCAGAAATGTTTTTTTAAGAAGTTTTGAAAGAGATTTTCTGAATTATTTATAATCTGATACAAATATGCTTTTGAATTATCAATATAATTAATTCTATTGGCATATTCGATCTGTATATCTATAGGCGGGGTTATTACTACAAGTTTAGCAAGAGCTTTTGTATTAATTACTTTTTGAGTCGCACCGCCGGTAAAAGTACTCATGTATAATCGGAACGCCGAATTATTAAATAAGTCTACAAGCAAACGGCTATGATATAGACTATTGTTAGGACGCAGTATTACTGCATTCAGCACATTAGCTTCTGGTATTTCATTTCGTATCATACAAGCTTTCCCATTATCTCCATGTCTTGCTATTAAAACATCTCCTGGCCCAACTTGTGATTTTTTATTTTTAATATGAAACTCTTCTGTTACATATTTTAATTTATTCATAATCAATTGACCGTCGCCAATATTTCCTGTTCTTAAGAGAGGTATTCCATTTTCATCTGTATAAAATTTCTCACAAACACCTACAAACCCAACAGTGAGTTTTGAACAAACATCCGACAGTGTTTTCTTTTCCCATCCTTTCTCATTTCTCACCGGATCCCCCAACATCTCATAAAATACAGCCTTTGCCAGTTCATCATACTTATCCAGCAACTCCTGGTCTTTTCTGCGCAGGGCATCTGCTTTATCCAGTGTGTCGGCTATCTGCTGCTGTATGGAGAGGGGAGGGAGATCAATTTCAATTGCATTAATGTTTTTAACTGATAAATGTTTTACAGTTACAAAAGAGGTTCGATCCTCAATTTCTTTAAGTTTCTTGGGGAGAAGATGAAATAAGTATTTCTCAGAAATTTTTGTACTGTTCTTTGTAGTAATTTTACAAACTCGCTGATTTAACAGAGCTGGTTCGGAAGACCATTTTGCTGTATTAAACTCGCCATCCATCCCCACAAGAATATCACCTCTTTTTACAAGGTATGATTTATCAAAGTCTCCCTTATAAAACGTGTTTGTGTAGCCTCGAACAACATCTCTGATACGAATTAATGGTGTGCCTTCTGATTCACTGAACAGTTTAGATTCAAAAGGGTACCCTGATAGTATATCAATATAGTCTCCTAATATTACTCTTTCCCATTTCATCACTTGGCCTTTTTATTTGTGACAAAATCAGATTTGATCATTTTCTTCAACTCCTTTAGCAGACTTTGCCTTTCATTATCCAATTGCTCTATCTGCTCAATAATCACTTCCGGCTTTTCATACACCTGCTGCTCATGCACCACTTCCTTATACCGGTTAATACTCAGGTCATAATTATTGTCCCGGATATCCTTCACCGGCACCATAAAGCTCTTGTCGGTACGGGCCCGTTTGGTTTCAGCTTTCAGGTTACTCCAACGCTTTAAGATATCGTCAATATCATTTTCTTTGACAGGGTTTCGTTTATCATCCAGGCTAAAGCCATCAGCCGTCATATCATAAAACCAGACATTGTCTGTGCCCCCGCTGTCTGTTTTGGTAAAGAGAAGGATACCGGTACTCACTCCGGCGTATGGTTTAAACACCCCGCTGGGCATGGAGATTACAGCTTCCAGTTTATGTTCGTCTATCAGTCGTTTACGGATCACCTGGTGGGCATTACTGTTGCCAAAGAGTACACCATCCGGTACAATCACCGCGGCGCGTCCGCCCAGTTTAAGGCCTTTCAGAATAAGTCCTAAGAAGAGTAATTCCGTTTTCTTACTATCTACTATATTCAACAACTTTGGGTCAATGGACTCTCGGTCAAGGCTACCCTTAAAAGGAGGGTTCGCCAGTATCACGGTGGCTTTGGCCGTAAAG
>DAORKK010000326.1:0-3190 GCA_035439525.1 Chitinophagaceae bacterium | reverse complement strand
AATCCTTTTCACTCCAGGCATCGTTCCAGCAGGAGTGACCACGTGTAGGATATTTCGTGTACGTATACGCACCTCCCACATTTAATATGGAATTACCCAGCTGACGGGCTAAGGATGTATCGGGGTTTTTATCCAATCCGCCTTGAAAATGCCAGATCGGAATATACTTAAGTGTATTTGCCGCACTTTGAAAACTGCTGTTTGCCGCACTTATGGGTAAAGATGCAGCAACCAGTGTAGGATAACGAATCGTGAACTCCCAGCTGGCTGTACCGCCGGCAGAAAGTCCGTTTACATATATACGATTGATATCCGCTTTATTTTGCGGTACCAGAAAATTCTGAAGCAACTCAGCCAATGCATCATACTGTGCAGGACCGAAGAACCCATACTGGTTCTGAGGGTATAAAAGGAACCCGTCAAAAGCACCTGAATTTACTGAATCCCTGTGACGCTGACCACCATGGAAAAGCTGGTATTCATTGTCATAGATGTTCTCGTTCCCGCTTTCTCCAAGACCATGGAAAAAGATAAATACGGGATACACTTTACCATCAGCTACATTGTGCTGATAGGTTTTAGGGAACTTCAGACGGAAGATATTCCCTTTGTAGATGTAACATTTGTACTCATCCGTGTTCCAGTTGAGACGGGTCGTTTTTACCCAATCCCCAACCTGACCATAGGTTGGCTGAGCTACAAACCCGTTAACATACTCGATCACAGGATCGGCAGGGTTCATCACCTGACCATTTCCATAAAAGGAAAGGAAGCAAGCTAACGTTGCAACAAAAAATTTTCTTAAAGACATTTTCATAAAGTTTTTTTAATACCGTTTGATTAAAAACAATAGTTTAATGATTCCAATACAGAATATTGAAAATCAACTACGTGAGAGCCTTTAGATAGGAATTTGGAAAGGTTTACGGTTTTGCTAGAATAAGCGGAAGACGGCACTAAGGTAGCACTTTTCCCATGATTTTAAAGGAAAACCCTCATTTTTTTTTAACTATTTTTCTAGGGGTTTTCCCCAATGTACGGGGGCCGTGCAGGTATACCCCGATTCGGGTATATCTGACCCAAAAATGATAGCTCAGTATTGTCAGCAAAAGGGTGATTCCGGTAATCAGAAAAAACTCAATAACCGGATGTAAATCAATATATAAAAAAGCGATTTGCAAGGATGTGACAATACCCATGTGCAGCAGGTATAACCAATAGGCGGCATCTGACAAATAGCGCCAGAACGTACTCCGTTCACTAAAGAAGCGGAGAAATGCCCCGGCAAACCCGGCTACCAAAAACACTATTTGCAGACTCAATAACCCTTTTGCATAAACTAAATCCATAAAAAAAGCCTGGCCGGTAGCTTCCCGTTGCTCGGTTAAAAAACCCGGAACCGATAAGCCGATCCCGGCAATCAGCAGGATTACCCCGTTTTTTTGCAATGTTCCAAAAATGCCAGGCTGAATATGAATCAGCCAGCCCAACCACATGAAAAAAAAGTAATAGAGTAAATGAACTGCTGAAGGGAAAAGTCCGGTATAAACTGGTATCAGTAAATGGGGTTGTGCCGCTAAAAGAAGCCAGGTACCCCCTACCCCCAATATGCCAAGATAGAATGGCTGATATTTGGATCCCAGCCACCAATCTGACAACCGGTGGGCAAATGGGGCCACTGATTTATGACGGGCCAGCCATACAATCAGCACAAACCCGACATAATAAATAATCATATAATAGAGAAACCAGAGATGGGCCAGGCCATTCCAGCCAATCAGCTCCCTGAATGCCTGCCTGAAATTTCCTATCCAGTCATCGCCAAATACAGGAATCTGCTGATAAACAATAAATGGGAAAACGGTAAATGGCAGGATGAGTACCAGGCTCACCAGAAAGGGAATACCTATTCGTTCCCAACGCCGGTGGATAAAACCACGGATACCGGCTTTCACCAGCAAAAGCCGGCAAAAAAAACCAGCTACCAGAAAAAACAAGGGCATCCGGAAAGTATGGATAAAAAAATAAAGGAAATCGAATAATGGAAGGGCGGATCCCGGATCAGAAGGCCATACCGGCAGGGGATTAACCTTGTACACAATGGAAGCATGCAAAAAAATTCCCAGGATCATGGCAAAAGCACGAAGGGCATCAATACCATGATAACGGCCGGACTCATTTTTTTCTTCCATAAATGTTGAATATAAAACAGGAGCTGCCTGATCTGGATTACACACAGCCCGATTGATAATTATTTCTGCGAAAAATAGACAATAATATTTGATTTTTAACGTATCATGCAGTCAAACATAAAGGATGAGAAATAAGTTCTACAGATTTGCACTTTATTGCCGGCACTTTGGCTGGATCAGCGGGGTTCGCCTCCTGTTAAAAATTTCCTTTAGTCCCAAAAACAAACTGATTTCCCTTCAATTGCCAGGACTCAGATCGCCTGTATATATCCGGGCCCATACCTCCGATGAATTCACCTTCCAGCAGATTTTTCTTCAGCATGAATATGAATTTCAGGAAGAAATTAAACCCAATTACCTGTTGGACGCCGGCGCCAACACCGGTTTGGCTGCTATCTACTTTGCTAATCGCTATCCCGGAGTAAAAATTGTCTGCCTCGAACCTGAGGCGGGTAACTTTGAAATCCTGAAAAAAAATATTGCCGCCTGGCCGGATATAACAGCTGTTCAGGGTGGTTTATGGCGAAAATCAGGCTATCTCAAAATCGTTGATCTTGGCCTGGATAACTGGGGCTTTACGATAAAGGAAATTGAGCAGCAGGATGAAAACAGCATTACCGCTTTTAGTATGAAAGACCTGATGCGTCATACATCCGTATCCAGGTTTGATTGGATAAAAATGGACATTGAGGGTAGCGAGAAAGAAGTGCTGGAAGCCCCAGATGCTGCAGAATGGCTGGACAGTTGTAATATGCTGGTGATCGAATTACATGACCGGATGAAACCAGGCACTTCTGCCTCCTTGTTCCGGATGGTCAGTGGCCGCCAGTTTGACTTTGATGTGAAAGGAGAAAATCTGCTATTCTACTTCAAAAAATAATCAGATTTATTTCAGGCTTTTTTCCAAACGGTAACAAACCCTCCTGTCCAACCCAGGGGCAGTTTCTCCGCCACTGCACAATCCGCCTTTTGCAGCGAAATAATTCTTTTTGTCAATA
>DAORKK010000325.1:0-3193 GCA_035439525.1 Chitinophagaceae bacterium | reverse complement strand
TCTTGGTTTCTTGGTTCTTTTAATTATAAAGTATGAAAGAAATAATAGTAAAATGTCCGGGTACAGTTGCCAACCTGGTCTGCGGTTTCGATATTCTCGGACTGGCGTTGAATGAACCATCGGATATTATGGAGGTGAAGTTACTGGATGAGCCGCAGGTGATTATCCATAACCGGGATGCCTATAATCTGCCTACGGATCCGGAGAGGAATGTGGCGGGTGTGGTTTTTTTATCGGTGATGGAGAAACTGGGTGGGACTATTGGATTTGAAGTAACGATTGAGAAGCATATCAAGCCGGGCAGCGGTATTGGTTCGAGTGCGGCCAGTGCCGCCGGGGCTGCAGTGGCCGCGAATCATTTGTTGGGCAACCGGTTTAGTTCAGATGAAGTGGTACAATTTGCCATGAACGGAGAAAAACTGGCTTCAGGTGTAAAGCACGCGGATAATATTGCCCCCTGCATTTTGGGAGGTATCAGCCTGATCCGTTCCATCCACCCGCTGGATATTGTGTCCATTCCTTCACCCGATCTTTTTGTAACCGTGGTGCATCCCCAGATTGAGGTACGTACATCCGATGCCCGGCAGATACTCAAACAACAGGTCCTGTTAAAAGATGCGATTCGTCAATGGGGAAATATCGCCGGCTTGGTTACAGGTTTTATGAAAAACGACCTGGATCTGGTAGGACGATCCCTCGAAGATGTGATCATAGAACCGGTCCGCAGTATCCTGATCCCGGGATTTGATGAAGTGAAACGGAAATGCAAGGAAGCCGGTGCATTGGGCGGGGGTATCTCCGGATCAGGCCCCTCTGTTTTTATGCTTAGCAGGGATGAAGCCACAGCCCGGTTAGTGGAAGCGGTAATGAAAGATGTTTATTCCCGGATAGGGATTGATTTTTATACGTATGTGACGACGATTAATAAGAAAGGAGTTGAGGTAGTTAGTTAGTTAGTAGTTAGCAGATAGTAGTTAGTAGTCAACAGCCCCGCTTTAGTAGTTTTGCTTTTAACCTCTTAAACCTCTTAAACCTTTTAAACTTTTCAACCTCTCCATGCAATTCTATAGTACCAACAAACAATCTCCCTCCGTCTCCTTCAAGGAAGCCACCATTAAAGGACAGGCGCCGGATAAAGGATTATATTTTCCGGAGTATATTCCTCAGCTGGAAGCGGAGTTTATAAAAAATATTGAGCAGTATTCCAATGAGGAGATTGCTTACCGCGTAATAGCGCCTTATGTGGGGGAGGAGATGTCCGAGGAGACCCTTCGCCGGATTGTAAGTGAGACGGTAAATTTCCCGATACCGCTGGTGCCGGTAACGGATTCGATTTCATCTTTAGAACTATTTCACGGGCCAACGCTGGCCTTTAAAGATATTGGCGCGCGGTTTATGAGCCGGTGTTTGCGGGAGGCGATAGGTGGGGGCGGAAGTGGTCAGGCCATTCTTAATGGCCAGACCACTTCCGCCAACCGCATCACCGTCCTCGTCGCCACTTCCGGCGATACCGGTGGTGCGGTGGCGAATGGTTTCTATGGCGTGGAGGGGGTGGAAGTGGTGATCCTGTATCCATCCGGTAAAGTGAGTCCGGTACAGGAAAAGCAACTGACTACACTTGGCGGGAATATTAAAGCCCTTGAAGTGCAGGGAACGTTTGATGATTGCCAGGCGATGGTGAAACAGGCTTTCATGGACCAGGAACTGACCAGTCAGCGGTTCCTGACATCAGCCAATTCGATCAATGTGGCGCGCTGGCTGCCGCAACAATTCTATTATTTCTTTGCCTATAAGCAATGGAAAGAGAAAGGACAGCCCCCTGTTTTCAGCGTACCCAGTGGTAATTTCGGAAATATTTGTGCCGGAATGCTGGCCATGCAATCCGGATTGCCCGTCAGTCATTTTATCGCCGCCTGTAATGTAAATGATATTGTGAGTGATTACCTGCGTACACAGGAACTGATTCCAAAGAAAGCCGTTCCCACCTTGAGCAATGCGATGGATGTAGGAAATCCAAGCAATTTTGTCCGTATCCTCGAGATCTTTGGAAATCGGTTTCCGGATTTAAAAGAAAGGCTGACTTCCTATTCAATTACCGATACGGAAACAGAAGCCACCATTAAAAGAATTTGGGAAAAAACCGGTTACCTGGCCGATCCGCACGGAGCTGTCGGTTACCTGGCGCTCGAACGCTATTTACTGGCGCATGAAGGACAAAAAGGAATATTCCTGGAAACCGCACACCCGGTAAAATTCCCGGAGTCGGTGGAGCGGATTACCGGTCAGCCCATACCTATACCGGAAGCGGTAAGTGCAATTATGCAACAGGAAAAGAAGAGCACATTAATCGGTCCGGATTATGAAGCATTAAAATCATACCTGCTGGATTAAACATGGTTTTTCCGGCTTTTTCCTCCTTTGTATCTTTGCAGGCAATATTTATCTATGCAGGATATTGAGCCTTTTTATAACTGGCGGCATATTTATATCAGCGAAGAAGATCCGCTCTCGCCTTTCTATGGCAGGACCTATTCCGAGTTTGAATTTTCGCTGACCGTTTACAATTATTATATCCATCCCCAATGGGATGATTTTGGCAGCCGGACCCTCTATCTCAAAGTTTTACTGGCCGATTATGAAGAACATTACGCCATTCTTGAACTGATCGGGGAGTGGAATGATGCGATTGAGAATGATATCATGGAGCTCAAACGTGAAGTGCTGGAGAAATTCATGGCAGAGGGTATTTTTAAATTTATACTGATCGGAGAAAATGTACTCAATTACCACAGCGATGGCAAGGATTACTATGAAGAGCTTTATGATGAAGTTTCGGATGAGAATGGCTGGGTGGTTTGTTTAAACATGCCTGAACAGACACAATATGACTTTAAACAGGCCAGACTCAACCGTTTTGTGGAGCTGATGGAACTTGAAAACTGGCGAACCTATAAGCCGTTTCACCTGTTTAAAAAGATCGATAATGAACTGGGTGCACGGCTGGGCAATGGCTGAACCGGGTGAAGTTTCAGGTCGGTTGAAAATCTTTTGCCGCTTTTTGCCGCCCGGGTAGTATTTTTGCCGAAATTTTAATTACTCTCTCAAGTAATTTGCTTATGAAATGGTCTGAACTCTTTACATCTTCTGTAGGAAAAAAATGGGTAATGGCGCTGACGGGAATTTTCCTGATTCT
>DAORKK010000324.1:0-3198 GCA_035439525.1 Chitinophagaceae bacterium | reverse complement strand
TGTTAAACTGTATTTGCCGCCAGGCGGCCCCCGATACGCGGGAATATTTTATCACTTAGGTTTAGTGAGTGAACTCAGGCTGAAAAGCAGCCATACCTGATAAAACGTAATGTTGTTATTTGTCAATTGTACAATTCAGTTTACAAACACTTCATCCGCGAATATCCATCCTTTATCTCCTTTCCCCGGATGCCACAGCGGCAGCTTCGACACCGGGACCGCCACTATTTTGATATATTTCAACAGTACCGGGGAGAAGGATAATTCGAAAGCTTTGAGATAAGCGGGCGCCACTTTAAGCGGTTGCTCTGGTGTAAGCCGGCTCAATAGTTTCAGATGACCAGCCTCATCACCACCCCAGACTTCAATCGACACCGGCGGCATGATATAGCCTCCGATATCTATCAGTGTACTGAGGGTAACACTGGAAACGGTAACAGGAGATGAAAACTGCAGTAAGGATTCCATTTTATTTTTCCGGTATCCCAGCCATTTGCCGCTTTTGAAATTCCCGGCTTCTCCTTTAACCAGATCGGTCAGTGTACGCGGACCATCTCCCTTGTACTGTTCTTCCGGTGGTAGCAGGTTGATGACCGAATCCACCCGGTGCTTTGCGCTATAGAAATAAGTTTCCATAATATCACTGCTGATCCAGCCCGGCTTGAAAGCTTTTGCTTTTACGGTTACATTCCGCGTCAGCAGGGTGTTTTTATTATATTCCTGTGATTTGATACTATCCGGTTCAGTACCATCCAGGGTAAAACGGATACTCACTCCGTTTACATAATGCTTTAACCTAAGCGTGATCGGGTCACTGATAATTTGTTCTTCATTGAGGAGCACCGGTGGTGTCAGTTTCAAGAGAGTGCTGTCCCCGTTAAATCCTTTTTCCACCCTTACCCCTTTCAGACTGCCTGCCAGTTCTTTGATATCCGCTTCACTGAGCCCGGTATTCCAGAGATACAGTTGTGCCAGCTTTTTAAGTCCGGTCAGTTTACGGATATCTTCTTTTTTTACCGTCGTGCCGGAAAGCAAAAGCTGGCGAAGCTCTTTCAGCTTATTCAGTTCATCTAAATACGTCCCACTGATTGAAGTAAAAGACAGATTCAGTTTGCGCAGGTTACTGAATTCGCTGATCGTTTTCAATTCTTCATCTTTAACCGGCATGCTGGTCAGGTTGAGGCTCACCAGTTGTTTTTTTACAGCCAGCAGCTCTTTTAACTGTTCGGTTGAATAAGCCGATGCGTTGAAATATGAAGCACCTAATGCTGGTGAATTCATCGCCAGGGCGGAGACCACCCGGTAATTATTGTTCAGGTTTTTTATTTTCGTTTCATCCGCAGCCGTAAAATCATAATCATCCGTTTCAATGGTATTGAAACGGGAATGGGCGATGATCCGGAGCGAATCTGTTTCCGGCAGATCCAGTACCCGGGCCTTGAAACCGGCTCCGCTTTTTATCCATAAATACAACAGCTGTATTTCCTGGTCAGTGAGTTGCGGTTTTCCTTTTGGCGGCATATGCTTTTTGTCTTCGGGATCTAAATGCACCCGGCTTAGCAGTAAACCAAAACCCGCAGCAGTGGTATCCCAGAGTTTCCCGTTCTTTCCCCCTTTTGCCAATAGCGCTTCAGTTTCCATGGATAAATGGCCCTTTGCTTTTTGTGCGTTATGGCAACTCATGCATTTTGACTCCAGTACCGGCCGGACCATATGCGCATATACTTCCGCTTCTTCCATCAATACAACCGGTGCTTTTTTCTCCGGACTTACCGGGGCCAGTAAATAATTTTCACCGTGCGTAATTGTAGCTCCCTGATGACCGGTGAGTACTAATAGCAGCAGGCAGGCAAGTGATACTGAAATCCTGAATCCGGTGAGGCGGTTGATCTTTTCCCGCCAGGCAAACCAACCCAGACTAAGTAAGGACAGCGTAACACCACCCCATTTATGCCAGTTCACCAACGAGGTATCAAAACCTTCTTCTTTGGAAAGAAATAATCCCATGAGTGCGCTGATAGCGGCTGTCAAAGCGGAGAAGAATAGCAGGGATTCACTGATATGCCTGGTAAATTCATTTTCCGTGGCCCGTTTTCCCATAAACAGCATCCAGGTAATATAGAGGATCAGCAGTACCAACGGAAAATGCAGGAGCATGGTATGCATACGGCCGGCCACTTGCAGCCAGGCCGGAATGGTCAGCCGGCTTTCAAACAACAACAGGAATACCAGCAGGCTGTTGAGGGCAAAGCAAATATTGAAAAGCAGGTTCCTGGTGCGTTGCATACTTAATAAATCTTTAATTCATCAATAAATATCCAGGCATGTTGTCCTTTTGCGGCATGCCATGCGGGCATTTCTTTCGGGACCAACAGGGTGATATATAATTGACGGGTCTTTATTTTGGGGATTGCTTTAATCTGCTGGTAGCGGCAATTTGTGCCGGTTGTTTCTTTGTCTGCTTTCAGTTGTGCTGTTCCTATGAGTTGAAGACCGGTTGCCTTCCGGTTATCGCCCTCTACCCGGATTATTTCCGGCAGGAATATCCAGGCCATTTCGCTTTGTAAAAAATGAAGCAGTACACTGTTTACTTTTTGTCGTTTACCCAGATCAACCGTGATGGAAACTGTATCACATTGATATCCCATCCAGTTTTTACTGCCGGTCTGCGCCACCCCGCCCAGGTTATCAATAAGGGTTTGTTCACCATTTCCCGGATAAGAAGGGTGAGGGGTTGTATACGTTAGTGATTTTATCTTTTTACCCTCTTTTATAAAGGTTGCTGTTGCCGTTTCTGATGACAGAAAAGCGGCACCAAAGGCTTTTGCTTTCAGTATGGTCAGGTTTTGAGTAATGGTTACCGGGCCGGAATAAACCGGATCATTTTGAGTTGGCTCCTGGCCATTCAGTGTATAATGGACGGTGCTGCCTTCCTGCGCAAATTTTATTTCGGCTACCGTTTTATTTTCAAAGAACACGGAGGGGTATTTCAGTAATGGAGGAGCCAGCTGAAATAGTTCCTGGCTATACAGGGGCCGGAAACTGCAGGCCAATAATAGTATCAGCAGGTAACTCCTCATCGGACAGGCTTTAATTTATAAGGATATGCCTGTCCCGAATTCCATTGAGCCACATAGAGATTCTCTTCATCATCAATACAAACATCATGCGGGTACTGAAAGGCCTTTATCGTCTGGT
>DAORKK010000323.1:0-3199 GCA_035439525.1 Chitinophagaceae bacterium | reverse complement strand
GGGCAAACTCTGGGGGATGCATTACAAGGATATCCGGGAGTTTGATAACGTGAATACCACCGATACGATTTTTGGTAAAGGCGTCTGTGATCTCCCTGCAGTGATGAAGGAAATGAAAAAACAGGGATTTAAAGGAGTAGTGACATTGGAGTATGAAGTGCATGAGGAGAATAATATGGCAGATCTTAGGGAGTGTTTGTTGTTTTATGAAAGTCAGCGGAATAAGTTGATGAAAGGTAAGTAGTTGGGAGTCGGGAGTCAGGAGTCGGCAGGAAGTACTTGTCATCCTGAGCCTGCCTGCCGGACAGGCAGGCTTGCCGAAGGATGAGCAGAAAGTAGCAACAGTCATTATAGAAAAAATAAAATTCTATGTCAGACAGAAGAAAATTCTTGAAACAGTTCGGTGCTTCGGTAATTGCAGGTTCGGCGATATCCTTGCAGGGAAATGCCAGTGAATCGTATATCGAACAACGAAGACTATTGGTGGAAAGGAAGTCTGCTGCAGCAGACCGGATCAGCATTGCCTGTATTGGCATGGGCATCATGGGACAGCGGAATGTAAAAACCGCTTTGCAGGTGCCGGGGGTGGAACTGGTAGGTGTTTGTGATCTCTATAAAGGAAGACTGGAAAGAAGCCGTGAACTGTTCGGGAAAGACCTTTTTATCACCCAGGATTATAAAGAAATACTCAGCCGGAAGGATATCGATGCGGTGATCATTGCCACCTCCGATCAATGGCACGATAAAATTTCCATCGATGCCATGAAGGCCGGTAAAGCAGTGTATTGTGAAAAGCCGATGGTTCATCAGCTGAACCAGGGCTGGCCGGTGATCAATGTACAAAAGCAAACCGGCGCCATTTTGCAGGTGGGCAGTCAGCGCGTAAGCAGCGTGGCTTATGCCAAAGCAAAGGAGCTATATAGAGCCGGCGAGATCGGTCAGCTGAATTGTATTGAAGCCTCCTTTGACCGTCATACTGCGATGGGGGCCTGGCAGTATACCATGCCGCTGGATGCTTCGGTGGATTCGATTGCCTGGAAAAAATATTTCAAAGACGGTAGTTCGCCGGCCTTCGATCCGAAACGTTTTTTCTGGTGGCGGAATTATAAAGAATACGGCACAGGGGTGGCGGGTGATCTTTTTGTACACCTGTTATCAGGCATTCATTACCTGACCGATTCAAAAGGTCCTTCGCGTATTTACGCAACCGGCGACCTCGGCTATTGGAAAGACGGACGTAATGTGCCGGATGTGATGACGGGCGTGATGGAGTATAAAGCTTGTAAAGAACACCCGGCTTTCCAGGTTCTCCTGAAAGTAAACCTGGCGAGTGGTGCGGAAAAAGTGGAAAGTGGTAAAGTGAAGTTTTACGGCACAGAAGGCATGCTCGATTTTGGCTGGAATGATTTTGTCTTATATCGCAATAAATTTGCACCTGCTCCAGGCTATGGAGGCTGGGATGCCTTTGATACCTACCCGCTGTCCATGCAGGAAAAGATAAAGGAGGCCTATGCAAAAAAGTATGCCGGAAAAACGATGGCTGAACTTCCGGCTATTAAGTTCGCCGCCCCGGATGGCTATGATGACCGCCTCGATCATTTTATTAATTTCTTCGAATCGGTCCGGACAAAATCACCAGTCGTGGAAGACGCTTCCTTCGGTTTCCGCGCCGCTGCTCCCTGCCTGGCATGTAATGAAAGTTATTTTCAGGGGAAGGTGATGAATTGGGATGGCGAATTGATGAAGTTGAAAAGCTAGCAAGTTGAAAAGTTAACTGGTTGACAGGTTGACAAGGCAACCTTCTAAGAACCCACCTTGTCAACCTGCCTGCCGGCAGACAGGCTTGTTAACTTGTAAACCTATCAACCTTATCTTTGCCCTATGTCTTCAACGAACTACACCTACCAACAACTCTACTCCTTTTCCGAAAACATATTCAAAAGTATTGGTTGCAGTGATGAACATGCGGCAATAGCAACAAAGACTTTACTCTCTGCAGATTTACGTGGGATCGATTCACATGGGATCGCCAGGCTCAGTGGTTATGTGCGGTTATGGGAAGCCAAACGCGTGAATGCGACGCCGGATATAAAGATTATTCATGAAACGCCTTCTACCGCGGTGGTGGATGGTGACAGCGGGCTTGGCCTGGTGGTAGCGCCATTTGCCATGCAGATTGCAATCGAAAAAGCAAAGCAGGTTGGTACGGGTTGGGTGAGTGTACAGCACAGTAATCACTTCGGTATTGCCGGTTACCATGCCATGATGGCCCTGGAACATGATATGATCGGGATGGCCATGACCAATGCGAGTCCCTTGGTGGCCCCTACTTTTTCCATAGACAAAATGCTGGGTACCAACCCGATTTGTGTAGCGGCTCCTGCGGGTAAGGAACCTGCATTCGTTGCTGACCTCGCCACTACCACAGCGGCCAATGGTAAGCTTGAAATACTGCAACGAAAGAATGCGGATACCCCTGATGGCTGGGTGCAGGATGAAGCGGGTAATCCGACCAATGATGCCAATATTCTGAAAAAAGGCGGGGCTTTATTGCCACTTGGGGGTGACCGTGAACATGGTTCGCATAAGGGCTATGCCCTTGGTGCCGTAGTGGATATTTTTTCCGCCTTGTTGAGCGGAGCCAACTATGCCCCCTGGGTACCACCATTCCCGGCCTATGTTCCGATGCCGGCACAACAACCCGGAAAAGGCATTGGGCATTTCCTGGGTGCCATGCGCGTAGATGCCTTTCGTCCGGCAGATGAATTCAAAGCGGCTATGGATCATTGGATCCAGGGATTCCGGTCGGCCCGTACCGTACCTGGTGAGGAAAGAGTGTTGGTGCCCGGGGATCCTGAGCGCGAATATGAAGCAGAACGAATGGCGAATGGTATTCCATTATTGGAACCCGTAGTGAAAGACTTACAACAGTTAGCACAACGGTTTACTGTTCCGTTCTGATTCCGGTAACGTTACCGTAAAATGACCGCAAAGCCTGTACGAGTAATAATTTTTACAGGTATCTTTGCCGCCGCTTACTAATTATTATCCTGAAATTTATGGGAGGGGGGACGGCCTTAATACAGCCTGATCCGGTATGCAGTAAGGTGAATGAAGGGGATGTTCCCCATAACTATTAAAACGTGTAAGATGAAAGTAATGAAGTTTGGCGGCACCAGTGTGGGCAAACCGGAGCGTA
>DAORKK010000322.1:0-3224 GCA_035439525.1 Chitinophagaceae bacterium | reverse complement strand
TAAGGAGGCCCCTTGTCAACCTATCAACCTGTTAACTTGTCAAACTATACAAGGCCAACCACTAGAACGGAAGATCCCCTCCCCCCTCCATCTGTCCTTCTTCAAAATGAACATTATCGTCCGGAATGCGGTCAACGGTACCAGCAGCACCGGCGGGTTCGACTTTCCAGGCTTTTACATCGGTATACCAGCGGCCATTGTATTCGCGGCTTTCCACATCAAAGGAGATATTGAGCATGGAGCCCGGTTTTAGCAGTGATTCACTGATTTTATCTCCCCAGATGGAGATGCATACTTTCTTCGGGTAGGTACCCTCGGTTTCAACAATAATATCCTGCTTTTTCCATTGACCGTTTTTACCATTACCGGTCTGCAAAGGGAGCAATTGAATGAGTTTGGCGGTAAGCTGCATGTGTGTTTATTTCGGCCGTGAAGTTAAGCAACTGTCAATTAAAAGCAGGCAGATACCCTTTCAAGGGTATTTTTTATAAAAAAGCAGGCTATTCACTATAAAAACAGAAGGCAAAAATGTATTTTACACGGCTAATATTCCCTAACCCACTGAACAATGGTTTTTGCAAGCCTGATTTTCCTGTTTCTTTTCCTGCCGCTGAACCTGCTGTTATATTACAGTACGAAAAATGCGACCTGGCGAAACTGGGTATTAATCGTTTTTTCACTGGCTTTTTATGGCTGGGGGGAACCGATCTGGATTTCCCTGCTGATTCTTTCCTCCATGGTGGACTGGGCCAATGCTATTTTCATCGACAAGCACCGGGGCACCAAATGGGCCAAGATCGGGGTGACGTTCACCGTGGTGCTGAATCTCTGTCTCCTCGCCACGTTCAAATATGACCAGTTCCTGGTGGACCAGGTAAACGCCCTTTTTGGCTCCCATTTCGAAGCACCGGGCTATGCCCTGCCTATCGGTATATCATTTTATACATTTCATACCATTTCGTATGTGGTGGATGTTTACCGGGGTGACATTAAAGCGCAACGAAACTTCCCCAACTTTCTGATGTATGTCTCTTTGTATTCATCACTTGTCGCCGGTCCTATTATCCGGTATGCCCACGTGGCCACGGAGATCGACAGCCGGAGAGAAAACCTGAAGGATTTCAGTCTCGGTATCTCTCGTTTCTGTATCGGGTTGTTTAAAAAAGTGGTGATCGCCAATGTGGCGGCTGAACTCGTCCGTAAATACATGGGTGATAACAGTGATCCGCTTACAATGACCGAGCTGATCAGCCTGTCCACTGCTGAAGCCTGGTTCGGGCTCATCATGTTTGCGATTCAGATCTATTTCGATTTCTCCGGCTATTCAGATATGGCTATTGGTCTGGGACGGATGTTTGGCTTTCACTTCCGGGAAAATTTTGAGTATCCCTACATATCAAAATCCATCAGTGAATTCTGGCGGCGCTGGCATATTTCACTGGGTAGCATTTTCCGCGATTATGTCTATATCCCATTGGGGGGAAATAAAAAGCACGTGTATTTCAACCTCCTGGTCGTATGGTTCCTCACCGGAATGTGGCATGGGGCCAGCTGGAATTTTATTTTCTGGGGATTGTACTTTTTTATTTTCATTGCTTTGGAAAAAGCCTTTTTACAGAAATGGCTGGATAAAGCCCCGGCCTTTCTTGCACACTTTTATGCCTTAGCCATTATCATTCCGGGCTGGGTGATCTTTTATTTCACCGATACCGAGATGCTGTTTGCTTATATACAAAAGCTCTTTGTTTTCTCACCGGCTGCAGACGGTTATCTGGATATTAAAAACACCCTGACCCTGCACCTGTTCTGGCTGATTATGGCCATTGTCTTTTGTATGCCGGTATACCATAAGGTGATGGCCTGGGTGGGCAAAAAGTCCGGCCGGATTTCCTGGTATGATAGTCTGACCATTGGTGTCAATGTGTTGCTGTTGTTTATTTGTGTGGCCCAGCTGGTGGGCAAGAGTTATAACCCTTTTATTTACTTCCGTTTTTAACCTATGAGTGAAAAAACAAACAGAATAATCCAGGTAATCAATGTCGCGCTTTTCTGCAGTGTACTGCTGATTGGTGGTGTCATTTCCCTGTCCATGAAGAAAAAGGATATTTCGGAAACAGAGAACCGCAAGCTCGCTGCCTTTCCGGCCTATTCCGACAGCGCCCTCTGGAGTGGTCATTATTTCCGCGGCATCGAAATGTATTACGCGGACAATTTCCCCTTCCGGGATAAATGGATGGATGTATCTACTTCATTCCGCAACAAACTCGGGTTTGAATCCACGGAAATCAAGATCTATGCCCCTGAAAACAATGCAGAGGCCAATGAAAAACAGGAAATGGATACCACAAAAAACCAGACAGCCGGTCTTCGTCCGGATGATGGTGCCGTGGGAGAAGTGAAGAAGAGCCTGTTTGTTTTCAAGAACCGTGCTTTTGAAATGTTTGGCGGCGGCCCCGCTATGGGCAAAGCCTATGCGGATGTGATCAATTCGTATAACCGCGCCGGTATTCCCAATCTCCAGGTTTATAACCTGATCATTCCGGTGGCACTCGAGTTTGAACTGACGGAGAAATACAAGAAACTGCAGAAGCCTAACCGTCCGGCCATTGAACATGTATATAATTCACTTGATTCGAATATTAAAAAAGTCTGGGCCATTGATGAAATGCGCAAGCACCGGGAAGAATATATTTATTTCAATACTGACCACCACTGGACCAGTCTGGGTGCTTATTATGCGTACCGGGCTTTCTGTGAGACGGCGGGACTGACTCCGGTATCACTGGATACCGTCCGTTCTAAAGTAAAACCCGCCTTCCTGGGTTCACTTTACCGCCTCACCCGAGATCCCAAACTGAAAGAGAATCCGGATTCGGTTCGTTATTATATGTTTAAAGATTCTGTACGTTTTTATATTGGCAGTGTGACGAGCCTGAACTACTGGGCCAAATCAAAAATGTACGGAGAAGGCGCCAGCGGGAGTAATAGCTATTCAGTATTCCTGCAGGGCGATCTCCCTATTGTAAAAATGGAAACCCAGCAAAAAAACGGCCGTAAGATCGCGATCGTAAAGGAGTCATACGGAAATGCATTTGCTCCTTTCCTGATCAATAACTATGAAAAAGTGATTGTAGTGGATCAGCGTTATTATACCGGTGATTTCCTGGGTATGCTCAAAGCTGAAGGCATCAATGAACTCTTATTCATCAATAATATTTTCGCGG
>DAORKK010000321.1:0-3230 GCA_035439525.1 Chitinophagaceae bacterium | reverse complement strand
GGGCCCCTGCCAATACATCTGTGGGATAGTGCACGCCAAGGTATAAGCGCGAATAGCCTGCTAAGCCTGCGTAAGCAAAAGCAGGAGCAACCACATACCATTTTCGATATTTCATGCTGAGTGAAGTGGCCATGGAAAAGGCTTCTGACGTATGCCCGGAAGGGAAGGAGTAACTGTCTTCATTTATTACCGCAATAAATGAAGGATCATGGACGGCCGGTCTGTCCCGTTTGATCACAGATTTCATCGTCCAGGTGGCCAGGGAAGAAATGACGATACTTTCCGTAATGAACAGGGCGTTTTCTTTCAATGTTCTGTCATTTTCGACCAGTCCGGTAATAAACAACCCAGCCGGTACAGCCAGGCAAATGGGGCTGTTTATTTTAGAAAGCGCTTTATGAAATTTATTGCCGGCGCTGGTTCTTTTCTCCGCCAGCGATCGCAGCAGGTCATATTCGACGTTGTTCTGCTGGCCTTGCAGCGAAAAGCTGAAGGAACTGCAGAGCAGGCAAAAGGGAATTATTTTTTTTAAAAACTGCATCGTTGAAAATAAAAAAACACGTTAACCGGGCAACGTGTTTTTTTAGTCAGGGTTTATCTTTATCCAAGTGAGGCCAGGCTTTCTTCAATCACTTTGATCTTTTCTTCCGCATCCGCTTTTTTCTTCCGTTCAATTTCGATCACTTCCGGTTTGGCATTCTGTACAAACCGTTCATTCGATAATTTTTTATCGACGGATACCAGGAAGCCTTTCAGGTAATCAAGGTCTTTCTGTAATTGTATTTTTTGCGCACCGGTATCCATAACCGTGGTGGTTTCAAGATAGAATTTATCTTTCTGAACCACCAAAGTGATACAACCCGCTTCGGGATCACTGGTGAATGTGGTTGAAGCTGCATTTACCTGCTTGGCCAGGATCGAAAGAATCGGTTCATATACATCCGGGTTTTCGGATTGAATATGCAGTTTGATGGTTTCCTTTGGTTTCAACTGGGCTTTCACACGGGCATCCCGGATGGTGGAAATTACTTCCTTTAACAAGGCTGCAGATTCCAGTATCCGTTTCTCCGGTTGGTTCGCAGCCGGATTTTGTTTTACCGTAAGATCATCACTTCTTTCCCGTAACTGGTGGAAGATTTCTTCAGTAATGAACGGCATAAACGGATGCAGGATCTGCATCAGTTCTTCGAAAAAGCCAACTGTTTTTTCATACACATAAGGACTGATTGGTTCCGGTTGACCGGGTTGGTCCTCCGAAGCTTTAGCGTAGGAGGGCTTCACCCATTCCAGGTACCAGGAACAAAAATCATCCCAGATCAAAGAATAGATGGTCTTGAGTGATTCGCTCAGCCGGAAGTCCGCAAACTGATCGTCCAGTTGCAAGCGTACTTCTTTCAGCCGGTTTTCAAACCAGTCAATGGCGAAATGCTGTTCTTTCAACCCGTCACTTTGGGAGCCGGACTTTTCTGCAGGTAGTTCGGGTGCCTGTCTTTGCTCCCACATTTTCACCAGCTTCAGGGCATTCCACATTTTATTTATGAAAAAACGGCCTTGTTCATTTCCGGAAGGATCCCACATCAGGTCGTTGCCGGCCGGGGAAGTGATCATGATGCCAAAGCGAACCGCATCGGCCCCGTCTTTTTCAATCATTTCCAGCAGGTCGGGACTATTCCCTAATTGCTTGCTCATTTTCCGGCCTAGTTTATCCCGAACCATTCCGGTAAAATACACATCTTTAAAAGGTATTTCTTTTTTGTATTCATAACCGGCCATGATCATACGGGCTACCCAGAAGAAAATAATATCCTGTCCGGTAACTAAGGTCGTGGTCGGATAATAATATTCAATGTCTTTGTTCCCCGGGTTACTGATGCCTTTGAATACTTCCATCGGCCAGAGCCAGGAAGAGAACCAGGTGTCCAGACAGTCTTCGTCCTGTCGCAAAGAAAGTTTCGAGTTATGAGTGGCGAGTGACGAGTTTTCACTCGTAACTCGTTGCTCATAACTCATTGCTTGTTGTTGAGCTTCTTCTTCTGTAGCCGCCACATACACATTCCCGGCTTCATCATACCAGGCAGGAATCTGCTGTCCCCACCAAAGCTGGCGGCTGATACACCAATCTTTGATATTATTCAGCCAGTGGCTGTAGGTGTTTTTTGTCTTTTCCGGATGAAAGCTGATCTTATCATTCATCACGGAGGATAAGGTTTCCGGATTACGGTTAAGAAATTCCTGCATGTTCATAAACCATTGCAGGCTTAACCGTGATTCGATAATGGCTCCTGTCCGTTCACTGGTACCAACCTGTCCTTTATAGGCTTCCGTTTTCTCCAGCAGGCCCAGTTGCCCGATATCTTCAGCGATTTTTTTTCTCAGTTCAAAACGGTCTGTTCCGTTATAGGAAAGTATGAGCGGGGATGGATGATCACCGGCCAGTTCTTCTGCCGTGAATCTGCCTTCTTCATCCAGCGTATTCAGCGCTTTCAGGCCATGTTTTTTTCCGAGTTCATTGTCGTTTTTGTCATGGGCCGGCGTGATCTTAAGCGCCCCTGTTCCAAACTCCGCATCCACATATTCGTCGGCGATAACGGGTATTTTCCGGTTGATGAGGGGTACGATCACTTCTTTTCCGATCCAGGATGAATAACGCTCGTCAGCCGGATTCACACAAATGGCAACATCACCGAGAATCGTCTCCGGTCTTGTAGTGGCCACTGTAATAAATCGGGTGGCATCTTCTGCCAACGGGTATTTTACATAATACAACCGGGAGTCAATTTCCTTAAAAATGACTTCTTCATCACTCAATGCTGTTTTACTGGCAGGATCCCAGTTCACCATTCTCAGGCCGCGGTAAATAATTCCTTTTTTGTACAGGTCTACAAATACATTGATTACTGATTGGTAATAATCAGGATCCATGGTAAAGGAAGTGCGGTCCCAGTCGAGACTGCAACCCAGTTTTTTCAGTTGCTGCAGGATGATTCCACCATATTTTTCTTTCCATTCCCAGGCATATTTCAGGAACTCTTCGCGACTGAGTGATGATTTGGCAATTCCTCTTTCGCGCAGCATCTGTACCACTTTGGCTTCGGTGGCAATGGAAGCATGGTCGGTTCCCGGTACCCAACAGGCATTTTTTCCCTGCATGCGTGCCCTGCGGATCAGGATATCCTGGATGGTACTATTGAGGCAATGCCCCATGTGGAGCACCCCGGTGACATTGGGGG
>DAORKK010000320.1:0-3247 GCA_035439525.1 Chitinophagaceae bacterium | reverse complement strand
TACTCATGGATACCTGCACCGGAGCCAGGATGATTTTACTTAAATCAATCACTTGCCCGTTGAGCCGGATGATGCTGCAAAGTAACAAGAGGATAAAAACGGTATATTTTTTCATGCTAATGATTATAGATTAATAAAGGTCAGCTTTCCTCCTCCGCCACATACTCAAGTATATCGGCCGGCTGGCAATGTAATACCTTGCAGATGGTTTCGAGCGTGCTGAAACGGATGGCTTTGGCTTTACCGGTTTTAAGAATGGAGAGATTGGCCAGGGTGAGTCCCACTTTATCGGATAACTCATTCAATGACATTTTCCGCTTTGCCATCATCACATCCAGGTTTACAATGATAGGCATAGGTCAGATGATTAATTGGTTCTCGTGCTGAATGGTGATTCCTTTTTTAAAGATCCGGGCAAAGACCAACAGGGCTACACACATGAATAACCATACATCCGGACCGGCCAACCGCAGTTCCTGCAAGGAAGGCAGACTGACGCCTTGTTCAGTTAAGCTGGCAGATAGTTTTGTACCCCAGTAAGTAAACAAACTGATGCCCGCTGTCAGGTAAGAAAGGTTGTATAGGCCGCGTCCGAATGATTCATTGAACGGTGCGGTGAGATCCAGTTTTTTATCATGAAACAATTTGACAATCACATAAAACATGATGGCCTTCAGCACAGACGCTATAACCATGATGACTGTCAGTGTAACGAAATGACTCTGATTAAAGGAGTACAGCCCACTGAGATCCGATTTCATCCAGAAATTGGCGGCCCCGGCCGGATTGTATAATAAAGTGTAAAGCGTGTTGAAGAGAAATCCACCTGCCTCCACTAAAAGACCAACAAAGATGATCCAGGAAAGGATGTGCAGTACGATCAGCAGGTAATCTTTTTTTGTTGCCATAACATGTAGGTTTATGTTGATGACACAAAAATATATAAATTATTGATATTCGATAAATATTTATCTATTATTTTTAAATATTTATTCTTTAAAGAGCAAATATCGGCGAAATTCCCCTTCTATTTCCTTCACTATCAATGGGTCGGGCCAGTTCGGATTATTCAATTCTGCCAAAAGAACTATAATCCCCATAGCCTGTATCCTGCAACCACAGGATTCGTCCCCCTTTTATACAGGAGAAATAGGCATTATACGTCTTTGGCTTTTTCTCAATATCTGAAAACCACAGCTGCCAGTTATTTATATGTTTATAAGCACCGTTCGCATTGACCTGTTCCACACTCGTCCGGATACCCGTGCCGCCACTGGCTACCACCAGGTGCCATTTGTACTTTTTACTTTTGTCGAATGTAAACGTGACACGGGAAGCATAAGTAGTCGAGCCGGTATAAATTCCTGTATATACATTATAGTAACTGGAAGAACCGGAGAAATCGTTGGACCACTTACCTGGAAGGTCTTGCTCCCCTACTGCAAACTTGTTATAAGCAGCCAGTTTCATCAGTGGGTCCCATTCCGAAAAATAGCTATCCGGGTTATTAATGCCAAAAGCATTGACAAAGCTTTGTTTGTCCTTCGTAATGATTTCAATCCAGCCGGTCCTAGCCTTTTCAAAAAGCGTCACCCAAACATCCTGGCCGGTTTGAATATCCCGGAGAAGGCCTCCTGCAAAGTGCGGTGGTTCATAGGACATACTGTAATTCAGCATTTCATAATTCCGGAGATTGTTGTACCGGGGTGCCACTAAGAGGTTCCAGAATAAACGGGTTTTTTCATCCTGCTGCGAGATATATTTTTTTTCTTCTTCCCGGGGATAGTGCAACAATACCCGGATATCACCTTTTACCACTTCCACCCAGTCCTCCTTCACCACACTGGTCCAACCGTCATCAAAATTGGAGGTATTAAACTGAAAGCCCGTAACCATAGGTGCCGGTAATTGTACCTGCTGTCCGACTGATTCAGATGACGGTGGTTGCACCGGGTTGCTGACGGGAGTAATTGATACCGAAGACAGAAAATCATTGATCACTGATTCAAATCCGGTGGGATCATTGGTCATCAGCAGCAGGCTGGCGCAACGCTGCCCTTCTGAATAGGTTTTCAGAATGACGGTGGTATTCTTGTTGTCAAACATGAATTGTCCGGTTCCAGAAATAACCGACCATCCGTTCTCCGTTACAGGTTCAGTCATCACCGGTCCCCCTGCTCCCGGATTCGCGGCCACAACCAGGTCACTCCATTCCTTATTGAAATCATCGCGGAGATTACCACTTCCCACAGTGCTTTTATATAATAAGAACCGGCACCAGGTTTTTTGCTGCTGGTTGATCTTTGTGAAATTGATATTTGACTTTGCTGTTTCATCCCTCGTCCATCCATCCGGTACAGTGGCCGTAAATACATCAAATGTCAGGGGTTGGGCAAATGAGCCGAAACCTGACAAAATAAATAAAACCAACAGGTATTTTTTCATCTGATTATTATTTAGCCAACAATCTGGGCAGGTATTCATTAGAAAGTACTTTTCTTAGTCCTCCAATATTTTTATCAAAAACCTTATGCCCTACACTTTATTTATAACTGACAGCCAGCAGTTGCCATCCCGGTAGTATACAAATAAGGAAACGATTTTTGTTTTTGGGTGTTGGCGGGGGTAGAATCGCTAACCAAACAAAAATGAAGAATTTAAAATACAGTGGGCTCCTGTAAAAGAGGGATTTTACTACCAGGGCTAAGTGCTTAACTAGCTGAATTGAGGTTGGCAGGCCGTAAATTATTTTTTGAAGAAAATCACAATGCACCACCTACGGGGTGAGACGGGCATCTTCTTACACCTTGTAGCTACCGACAATGCACCCCTACGGGGTGGAACGCATTGTTCACTAATTAAACCTTAATTCTAAGAAGCAATTCTCTAGTTGTACGATTTAATGAAACGCTTCTTTCACCCCGTAGGGGTGCATTATTGGTAGCAAGAATACCGGCTGTACCGGTTTGTTTTTTCACCCCGTAGGTGGTGTATTGTGAATACCAATGTAAACGAAACATCCACTGTTCAATCCCCCTCACAACTCTTCAACCACGCTTTGATCCCCGCCACAATCGCTTTTGCTACGTCTTTTCGGAACAGCGGATCTTTAATCAGCTGTTCATCCTCCTTATTACTTAAGAAGGCGACTTCTACCAGGCAGTTGGGGTACTGGGTGGGGCCGCTGAGGGCGAAATTGAAACTGCCGATATTGCCGAATTCGGGAAGACCAAGCTTCAGCATCTCT
>DAORKK010000319.1:0-3251 GCA_035439525.1 Chitinophagaceae bacterium | reverse complement strand
TCAAACTGGAACGTAAAGAAATATCTGCTATTTATTTTTATGCCATCCTGAATGGTTTAATTCAATTGTCATTACCCGTAGGGGTACAGGCGATCATCGGGTTTGTATTGGGTGGTTCCATGTCCACCTCCCTGGTGATCCTGATTTCCCTGGTTGTTATGGGCGTGTTTTTCACAGGTCTGCTACAGGTAGGCCAAATGCAACTGATCGAAAAAATTCAGCAAAATATATTTGTCCGCTATTCCTTTGAACTGGCCGACCGGATACCCCGGCTCGACCTTAAAAAAACGGATGCTTACTATATCCCTGAACTCGTGAACCGTTTTTTTGAAATACCGGCCTTACAAAAGGGGCTGGCGAAACTCCTGCTGGATATACCTACTGCTACGATACAGATTGTGTTCGGACTGATTCTTCTCTCCTTTTATCATCCGGCCTTTATTTTATTCGGGATGATCCTGGTGCTGATCCTCTGGCTGATTTTATATTATACCGGTAATAAAGGATTACAGACCAGCCTGACGGAAAGTGCATATAAATACGGCGTGGCTGCCTGGCTGGAGGAAATGGGCCGGCTGATCAAGTCGTTCAAATTTTCCAAAGGATCGGTCATCAATCTCCGGAAAACGGATGAGAAGGTCAGCGGCTATCTGGATGCCCGCAACAGCCATTTTAATATCCTTCAGTTTCAGTTCAAAGTACTGATTGCATTTAAAGTACTCATCACCGCGGCCATGCTGATCATTGGGTCCCTCTTACTCGTCAATCAGCAATTGAATATCGGGCAGTTTATTGCCGCTGAGATTGTGATCATCTCTGTGATCGCTTCGGTTGAAAAACTGATCGGCAATCTCGACAGCGTATATGATGTACTGACTTCCGTAGATAAAATTGCAAAAATCACTGATAAACCGGTGGAGACATCCGGCAGTTATACCCTTCCTGAGAAAAAGGAAGGTCTGACTGTTGAAGCCGAAAAAGTAAGTTTTGCTTATGACGATGAAAAATATGTATTAAAGAATGCCAGTTTCCGTATTGATGCCGGCGAAACGGTGTGCATCACCGGAAAAGAAGGAAGCGGCAAATCAACCCTGCTCAAACTGGTCAGCGGTTCATACCAGGGTTTTGAGGGAGCCCTGATGCTGAACGGATTGCCGGTGGGTAACTATGAACTGAAATCACTGCGTGAACAAACGGGTATACTTCTTTATCAGCAGGATATATTTCATGGCAGTCTGCTGGACAATATCAGTATGGGGCAACCCGGCATTGACCTGCAGCAGGTGATCCGGTTGTTCGGGGAAGTAGGACTGGCCGATTTCCTCGGCTCTTTACCGCAGGGGTTTGACACCTGGCTGGATCCGACCGGAAAACGGCTTCCCAGGAATGTAATTAATAAGATACTGCTGGTAAGAGCCCTTGTTGGTCAACCCCGGCTGCTGTTACTGGAAGAACCATGGACACATATTGAAGAACCTTACCGCAGCCGGATCATCCGGCTCCTGTTGAATGAATATCCGCATACCACTATTCTTGTAGTCAGCAATGATCCTGAATTTACCAGTCGATGCAGCAAAGTAATTGATGTAAACAGCGATGGCTGTATTGTCAAAACGAATAAATTAACGAACCATGAATAATACTGAACACCCGCAATGGACTTCTTTCAGCAAGGTGTACCGTTATAATAAAAGAAGCAGGGTGCGCTATTGGTTTTACGGACTGATGACCGCCCTGGCCATCATTCTCTTTCTTCCCTGGACACAGAATATCCGGGCCAAAGGAACCGTGACCACTTTACGGCAGGAACAACGGCCCCAGCAACTGAATACCATTATCCCCGGACGGGTCATCAAATGGTATGTGAAAGAAGGGGATTTTGTACAAGCCGGGGATACGATACTGCAACTGGCCGAGATCAAGGACGATTACCTGGATCCGCAATTGCTGAGCAGGACCAAAGAACAATTATCGGCCAAATCCCTTACGGTGGATTACTATAAAAACAAAGTAGGTACGTCCGGCACGCAGATCAATGCATTGAATGAAGCCCTGCAATTGAAAATGGATCAGCTACGGAATAAACTGCAGCAATTGCAATTAAAAGTACAGAGCGACAGTATGGAATCCATCGCTGCGGCGAATGATTTTAAAATCGCTGCTCAACAGTTCAGCCGGCAGAAAGCGATGTACGATAGCGGCCTGGTGTCGCTTACCCAACTGGAGCAGCGAAATCAATCCTATCAGAACAGCCTGGCCAAAAAAGTAAGTGCGGAAAATAAATTACAGAATGCCCGGCAGGATCTTACGATTACAAGGATAGAAATGAATGCCACCCAGCAGGACTATATGGAGAAAATTGCCAAGGCGCAGGGGGATCAGTTTCAATCCCTTTCACAAATTGCTACCGGACAAGGAGATATTGCCAAACTGGAAAATCAGTACAGTAATTATTCCATTCGTAATGGTTTGTATTTTATCACGGCACCGCAGAGCGGACAGATCACTAAAGCCCGCAAGGCCGGAATTGGAGAAATCGTGAAAGACAGTGAAATGATCGTGGAAATCGTACCTGACCAGGTACAGTACGCGGTGGAATTATTTGTCAGACCCCTGGACCTGCCCCTGGTGTCCAACGGTCAGAAAGTACGGTTTATGTTTGATGGATTTCCGGCCATTGTCTTCAGCGGGTGGCCCAATACTTCGTATGGTACATTCGGGGGTAAGGTGGTGGCCGTTGAAAGTTCAGTAAGTTATAATGGAAAATTCCGCATACTCGTTACCGAAGACCCGGCAGATAAACCCTGGCCCCGTGAATTGAAAATGGGTACCGGTGCCCAGGGCATGGCCCTGTTGAAAGATGTACCCATCTGGTATGAACTGTGGCGGAATATCAATGGCTTTCCGCCGGATTATTATAAAGCCGGTGCTGAACCTGAAAAAAAATAAACCATGCAAACGCATTCAAAATATAAAATCATCCATTGGCTGCGGCAACGGAATCAGCAACGAAAAAAAACAATCCTTCTAACAGGACTGATGCTGATCCTGCTGTTTCTTGCCAAACTTTCGATGGCGCAGGACAGTCTGCAGCTCCAAACCCTGTCAGCCAGCCAGGTAATGTCCATCGTTAAACGATACCATCCTGTAGCCCGGATTGCCGATATAAATATTGATATGGCCAAAGCGGATATTACCATTGCCCGCGGGCAATTTGATCCGCAGCTGTACAGTTCCAATGCACAAAAGAC
>DAORKK010000318.1:0-3260 GCA_035439525.1 Chitinophagaceae bacterium | reverse complement strand
ATCTGCATAATCATCCGGAATTTGGGAACCTCTTGAATATTCTCTGGGAGGAAACCGGCATTGAGCGGGGGTTGATCGAAAAGGATTACTGGATTATGCATTGCCTGTATGGCCTGAAAAAGCAAGGCTATCTCTTTCAATTAAAAGGTGGGACCTCACTTTCAAAAGGTTTCGGACTTATTGAACGGTTCTCCGAGGATATAGATATGCATATCAATCCGCCGGTGGATCTTGGCATCAATGAAAATCCTAAAAATCAGAATAAACAGAACATACAGAAGAAAAAAGAGTATTACGATCAGCTGGCGAAGGAAATAAGTATTGATGGCATACAGGAAGTGCGGCGGGATACGGATTTTGATGACAAGAATCGTTATAACAGTGGAGGAATAAGGCTGATATACCAGCGACAAACTAATCCGATTGAAGGTGTAAAAGAAGGAATACTGCTGGAGGCAGGTTATGATACTGTAGCGCCGAACCATCCCGTCATGATCAGTTCCTGGGCTTATGACCGGGCCAGTAAAACTCCGGGTATTGAGCTGCTTGATAACCGGGCGCTGGATATTCTGTGCTATGACCCCAGGTATACCTTTGTCGAAAAGCTGCAAACTATTGCCACGAAATTCCGCAAGGAAATGGAAACCGGGCAGGTTTCGACCAATTATATGCGGCAGTATTATGATGTATTTTCTTTATTAGCAACTGAATCCGTACAACAGTTTATCGGTAGTGAAGAATACATGGCACATAAGAAAAACAGATTCCCAACTGAAGATTTTGCTGTTCCGCTCAATAAGAATGAAGCATTCTTATTGAGCGACCCTGCGATCTATGAACGATTGCAAAAACGTTACGAAGCAACGAAGGCGTTGTATTACAAAGGTCAACCACTATTTGAGGATATCCTGAATAGAATAAGGGAGTTTGTGGATAGGCTTTAGGTGCACAGTAATGCAGTGTATGTCTAGTGAGTGGTGAGTGGTGAGTAGTGAGTGGTGAATGGTGAGTGGTGAGTGGTGAGTGGGGGTACTTAGATATTGTTATATTGAAAGCAAGGGATTTTATTCAACAAGAACTTCTCAGGAGGTATTTGAGATTTGATGCTTATTTGGATCTTGCTTGCCCTCCGTAGCCTTGGCGAAGGAGGGGCATCTTGGTTCTTGTCATTTACCAAAAAAACCAGGCAAAGCCTGGTTTTTTTGGTTGTGATCCCGCTGGGACTCGAACCCAGGGCCCCAACATTAAAAGTGTTGTGCTCTACCAACTGAGCTACGAGATCAACCTTTTTTCCTTATTCGTTTACCGAATTGGGAGTGCAAAAATAAAGGCTAAATGGTTTGCATCCAAAAGTTTTTCAATTAATTATCAACAGATTTTGAGCGCCGGTGGATTCTTTTTCTTCTACCGGATTCTCAACGGGTTGAGGGGGAGGGCTGAGCAGCCAGGCCATCAGTTTTTCGAACATGATCCGGTATTGCTCCACTTTTCCATGTTCTGTCTCAATATTGATATACCGGATTCCTTTTTCTCCGCTATAGACACTCAGGGAACCGTCTTTTTTAGCTTTTACATTGTCTTGCCAGATTGAATTATACCCGGCATCAGCCATCACTTTATAGACCAGGCTGTCAGTAGTAAGGGCAATATCATCCACATCTTCCGTTTCATTGTAATAAACTGCTTTTGCATCTTTTTGCCTGATTCCGCCGGGAATATAGCTTTTGATCGAGAAAAGATCATTGGTGTTATTATGCAAGGCCACCAGACATTTTGCTGTATCCGGGATCAGGGATAATAACCGGCCGGCAAATTTTTCAATTTCCTGTACGGCTTTCAGGCTGTAATTCCTGTTATCCCTTAATGTCTGACCGATACCAATCCGTGAGTAGATCCTGTTTGGATCAAATCCATATAAAACCCCATTCAGCCTGAATTTGATGACCCGTTGTCTGAAGTTCTCCACCCGGATCAGCGTGCCACCGGTCATTTCAAGCACAGGAACTGCGCCTTCTACAGCAGTACCTTCATTGTCATGCATATTGATACAATAAATACCATTGGGTTCTCCATATTGGATCACTTTGATAATGACCGTCCGGTTGCCCAATGTATGCGCAATGGTACGGGTTACCGGGAGGTATTTAGGCGAACTGATCGTGGAAACACTGGTGCCGGGCTGGGCCTGCAAAACGGAAGCCGTCAGCAAACAGCAAATAAGGGTAAGGGAAAACAGATTAGGGTTAAACATGACGCTAAAGATAATGCGGGGAATGGAGATTTTTTATACCGGGAAAAGGGTATTTAATAGTCAGGAGTCGGGAGTCGGGAGTCAGGAGTCGGGAGTCGGGAGTCAGGAGTCGGGAGTAAACAGCCCCCTACTATGGAGATATTTGTGAAGGAAACGGGATCGGCTGTTTTCTGTGGACTGTCGACTGTGGACTGTGGACTTCTTAACTGAGTTCTTCCTTCATTTTCTTCATCACATCCTTCTCGATCATCTGCTGGGCGAGGTGGATCATATTCATAAAAGCGGTGGCGCCGGAGATACCGTGACCAATGATCACGGGTTTCGCCACTCCAAGTACCGGCGTGCCGCCATAAATTTCAAAATTGAAGCGATCGAAATAGGGGTTATGCAGGTTTTGAGCCTGGGCAATTTCATACAGGGATTCGGCAAGCTTCAGAATAATATTCCCGGTAAAGCCTTCACATACCATCACATCGGCTTTGTCCGTCAGTACATCCCGGCCTTCAATATTCCCAATGAAATCAATGTGTTTATTTTCTTTGAGCAGGGGATAAGTGGCCTGGGCCAGTAAGTTGCCTTTGCCTTCTTCTTCGCCAACATTCATAAGCCCGACCTTTGGCTTTTCTATTCCTAAGATCAATTGGGCATATACGGAACCCATAATGGCGAACTGGTTCAGTTGTTCCGGTTTACAGTCGGCATTCAGTCCTACATCAAGTAAAAGTCCGGTACCGCCATTCATACGGGGAATGATGGTGGAAATGGTGGGACGGATCACTCCTTCAATGGCTTTAATACTAAAGAGCGCGCCAACAAGCATCGCCCCTGTATTACCGGCGCTGATGAAGGCATCCATTTTTCCGGAAGCCAGCAGGTGGAATCCAATGGCAATGGACGATTTTTGTTTTTCCTTGAGCGCCCGGGTGGGATGCTCATGCATATCGATCACCTGCTCGGCATGGATGATGCGGATATGGGTAACCGGGACCTGGTGTTCAGTCAGTAATGC
>DAORKK010000317.1:0-3263 GCA_035439525.1 Chitinophagaceae bacterium | reverse complement strand
GCCACCGGGCAGAATAATCCGTCCATGAACCGTTCGGTATTGGAAGTAGCCCGGCAATATGTAAAAGGAGATGATATTAAAGAAGGGATGCTGAACCGGGTGGAATCCACCATCCGTTGTTATGATCCCTGTTTGTCCTGTTCCACCCATGCCATCGGCAAAATGCCCATGGTGATTGATCTGAAAGACCGGAAAGGAAACCTGATTCGTTCCATTGAACGTTACTGATGCTCATGTCCATTAATCCATCCGAGAATAGTGCTGACCGCCTGGTCAGCATTTTTCTTTCCACGTAGGGATAATGCTCCACCCAGTGTAAGATCCCAGGCGCCCACGGCACAGATATAAACGGATAAGTTTCGTTCATACACCAGTTCAGCCATTTTCAGCAACTGAATAGCACTGGTATAATGGGAATAAGATGCACCGGCCGGTGCCGTCTCATCCACTTTATAAAACTGTACAGGATCAGCCCCTACTGCGGCATCTACGATGATTGTCTGTTCCGCTTTCAGCATATCCTCCAGCAGGTCGCTGGTCATCTGCTGGACATGAATTACATGTACATCGGGCTGTTGCTTTGCTTCGATGCTGGCAGCCACATAAGCGCCGATGCCATCATCACCCATGAGGGTGTTACCTACACCTACGATTAATATATTTTTTTTGTTATGCACTATTCTATGTCATGGTGAACAGTTGTTGTCATGCTGAGCTTGTCGAAGCACGACCAAACAAAACGTTCTTCTTCTTCCTCACCCTTCGACACGCTCAGGGTGACAACGGTCCCTGTCATGCTGAGCCGGTGTCCTTGTCATGGTGAGCTTGCCGAACCACAAATCTCCACTTTATCCTCTTCAAAAATCCTGATTTTTAGATTTTCCCCTACATTTGTTCTTCTTTCAATTAAAGAATATGAAATACTGATAAGGTTCGCTCCCATTGTAATCCGGGTCATCCGGATCAGAACCTGATTTTACGGACCATTTTTTAACCTGCAATACAGCATTGCAGTGTATTCCCATTATTCAATTATTTTACTAAAGTATTTCACTCATGTTGAAACAACCAACCAACAAGGTTTCGCATTTTATTTCCATTATCAAACAATCGCTCAAAGGCGGGGAGCATGACTATACCCAGGGGTCTATCCGCGGCGCCATTGTACTGCTCGCCATTCCCATGATCCTGGAACTGATGCTCGAATCCGTTTTTGCCGTAGTGGATATGTATTTTGTCAGTCACCTCCCCAACAGTGAGGACGCGATCGCCACTGTCGGTCTTACCGAATCGGTGATTACCATTGTATATACTATTGCCATGGGACTCGGAATGGGTGCCACCGCCGTGGTGGCCCGTCGTATCGGGGAAAAAAACCCGGAAGCAGCGGCTCATGCAGGAGCCCAGGCTATTTTGATCGGTATTCTTGCTGCATTGGTACTCAGTGTGGCCGGTATGATCTATGCGCCGGATATCTTACGACTGATGAAGGCTGAACCGCAGGTGATAAAAGAAGGAGCCATCTTTACCCGCATCATGCTGGGGGGCAGTATGGTCATCATCCTCATTTTCCTGATCAACGGGGTTTTCCGGGGTGCGGGAGATGCAGCCATTGCCATGCGCAGTCTCTGGCTGGCCAGTATTATTAATATCATACTATGTCCCACGCTTATCAATGGCTATGGACCCTTCCCTGAACTGGGTTTAAAAGGGGCCGCCATTGCCACCGTGATCGGCCGGGGCACCGGGGTCATTTATCAGTGCTATTACCTTTTTCACAGCAAGGGGAATATGAAGATTCGATGGGCCCATTTTAAAATGGATTTTCCGGTCATCAAACACCTGTTAGAAGTGGCCTGGCCGGCCACTTTCCAGTTCTTTATTCAGAGCGGCAGCTGGATCGTGCTGGCCTGGCTGGTATCGGATACCGGGGGCACGCATGCCACGGCCGGTTACCAGGTCGCCATCCGTAATGTGGTGTTCTTTATATTACCGGCCTGGGGACTCAGTAATGCGGCGGCCACGCTCGTGGGACAAAACCTCGGAGCCAATCAACCGGAAAGGGCGGAGCGCAGTGTGATCCTGGCCACCCGGTTCAATGCCATTTTTATGGCCGTGGTTATGTTCATCTTCCTGCTCTTTGCCTCGCCCATTATCAGCATTTTCACCAGTCAGCCGGAAGTACACCGCTTCGGGGTATTAAGTATACAGATCATCGGCAGCGGTTATATCTTTTATGGCATCGGGATGGTGATGGTGCAGGCCCTCAACGGGGCGGGTGATACCAAGACTCCCACCTGGATCAATATCGCCGGTTTCTGGCTCTTTCAGATCCCTTTCGCCTTCCTGCTGGCCAAGGTCTTTAAGATGGGACCGGTCGGCGCCTTCATTGCCGTACCCGTGGCCGAGACCCTGATTGCACTAGTGGCCTGGTATTATTTTAAGAAGGGGAAGTGGAAGGAAGTGAAGGTGTAGTTTCGTCACCCTTCGATACGTCCCGCGTGAGTTTTATTCTCCAGCCCTGAAATGAATCTTATGCGGGACTACTCAGGATGACAAGAAAATTCGGCTACGTCACCCTTCGATACGACGCAGATGATATATCTCATGCCCTGAGAGTTAGCTTTAGCGTCTACTCAGGATGACACGAACATTCGGCTCCGATAGTTGAAAAGCAGCAAAAGGCTCTGGGGTTGAAAAAACTCCTAAGAAACCTCTTAAGAATCGTGACGTCCGTGTCATCCTGAGTAGATGCCAAATAAAGTTTTCAGGGCTGGAGATGCATTTACTGCATCGTATCGAAGGGTGACGAAAAGCAGGCACGAAGATTGTCAAGAAGGGGCCTGACCAAACCCTTTCTGCAAAACATCAGTATTCGTAACTTGTCATCCAAATAACCCATCCATGAGCAAAAACGTCCTCGATCAGAATCGTCTCCGGCAGGTGTTTTTTATCATTATTATCCTGTTGCTGGGTATTTTGCTGAGTTTTCAGCTGTATTCATTCCTGCCGGCCCTGCTGGGAGCGATCACCTTATATATATTGATGCATAGGGCCATGTTTTACCTGACCGAGAAGAAGAAGTGGCGGAAGGGCTGGACGACGATATTACTGATGCTGGTCTCCTTTATTGTCATCCTGGTGCCGGTCGGCCTGCTGATCAATATGCTATCGTCCAAAGTGAGCGATGCCATCGAAAATTCGGCTGAACTGGTAGCCGCGTTGAAGAAAGTGGTGGCCGATGCCGAAGGGCAGCTGAATAT
>DAORKK010000316.1:256-3281 GCA_035439525.1 Chitinophagaceae bacterium | reverse complement strand
GGGAATACAGAATAGGAAGAAATAAATAAAGTACTAAAGAAAGAGCCGGCACTGATCGTACCGGCTCTTTCTTTAGTACGCTTTCTGCTTTGTAATAATCAATAATCTAATAATTACTAATCCTTACAGATGCTTCTGAAAAAAGGAAATCGTACGTTCCCAAGCGAGCTTAGCGGCGGCTTCGTTGTAGCGGGTAGGAGCGGTATCATTATGAAAAGCGTGCTGAGCGCCTTCGTACATGTATAATTCGTACGTGATCTTATTACTTTTCAGGGCTTCTTCATAGGCCGCAATACCTTTATTCACGCCTTCATCCATGGAGCCGTAATGCAGTTGAACGGCGGCTTTTATTTTGGCTACATCATCGACAGCCGGTTGCCGGCCGTAAAATGCCACAGCGGCTTTTAAGGAAGGAACATTAACGGCCAGATTATTACTCATGGCTCCACCCCAACAGAAGCCTACGCAACCATATTTACCATTGGCATCTTTGCGGGAGCCGAGGTAATCAAAGACTTTTATAAAATTCTGCAGGTTGTCCTCCGGTTTCAGTTGCTGAAACTTCGTCCTGGCCTCATCCGCATTTTCCGGTGTGCCACCCAGGGAGGACAGTGCATTCGGGGCAATAGCCAGGAATCCGGCTTTAGCTGCTCTCCGGGCCACATCTTCAATATGTGCATTCAGTCCCCGGTTCTCATGAATCACCACCACGGCCGGATATTTTTTATCTTCTTTTGGCCGGGCCACATAGGCCTGCATATCCCCGTTCACCCCCGCATAACTGATCCGTTCGGTAAACAAATCATCTTGTGGAGTTATCGCCGCATGGGCACCATTTACTTCCAGCAAAGGCAGAAGGGCTAAAGCGGCTGCAGTACTCCCGGCCATCATCGTTAATCGTTTTATAAATTCCTGACGTGGGAGTGGTTTGTGGGTGTACTCGTCGTAGAGGTTGATGTATTCTTGTTTCATAGTTGATTTTTGTTCTTCTTAAAGGTATGGTTTTTTTAGAAACACTTCAAGCTAGAAGCAAGAAGCTAGAAGCGAGAAGGAAAGAACAGTTACCTGTATCCCTGAACATTGATCGGTTTTTTGAGCAGGGGTTTACGGGATGTCCTTAGCCCCTCTCCTAAAGCCTGCCTGCCGGTAGGCAGGGAGAGGGGTTGGGGTGAGGTGTGGAGAGGCGAGAAGCTAGAAGCAAGAAGCTAGAAGCAAGAAGCTAGAAGCAAGAAGCTAGAAGCTAGAAGGAAACAGCCCCTCCTGACAACATATACTCCAAAGCACGTCAGTCGTACTTCGTACCTCGTACTTCGTACTTGTATTTGATTTGTGAAAATTTTTCACCAAATGTTTTCTTAAAAGACCATTTCCCGCTAACAATTGTTATCCGGTGGCACAGAAATAGCGTCTGGTATATAGAAAGAATGAAAACCACTTAACAATTATTGCATGATTCGATTATTACAAAAACTAAAAGACATGAAACGAACATTTAATCTGGCTGCTTTGGCGCTGTTCATGGTGCTGGGCAGTGCCTGGCTCCAGTCAGCGGTGGCTCAGTACAATCAGAACGATTCCTACGATCAGGATGATCAGTACAGTTCCAATGACCGGAACCGGGAGGTTTCTTACCAGGACTTCTATGATCAGCTGAGTCCTTATGGTGAGTGGGTGGATCACCCGGACCATGGGTATATCTGGATCCCCGATGCGGGCCCGGATTTCCGGCCGTACAGTACGGAAGGACATTGGGTCTGGACAGAGGATGCCGAATGGATGTGGGTATCCGATTATGACTGGGGCTGGGCGCCTTTTCACTATGGTCGCTGGGACCAGGATCAGCATTACGGTTGGTATTGGGTACCGGGTTATGAATGGTCTCCGGCCTGGGTCGCCTGGCGCGATGGCGGGGATTACTATGGATGGGCCCCCATACGTCCGGGTATCAGTATAGATGTCAATTACAATATGGGTTCATATGCACCGCCCTATGATTTCTGGTCCTTTACCCCACGACGTTATATTCTCTATCCAAGAGTAAGGGATTACTGTGTGGACTATCGCCGCAATTATTCCATCTTCAGTGTCACGACTGTGATCAACTTTAATATTGGCGGACGTTGGGGCTATCGTTCAGGACCCAGCCGTTGGGAAGCAGAACGCTATTGCGGCCGTATCACACCGGTTCGTTTCCGTGACAGTTATTCACCCGGCCGTACCTATTTCCGGAATAATGAAGTAAGAATTTATCGCCCCAATGTACGTCGTGATGAAGGCCGTGGGTATGCGCCGCAGCGTTTCGAGCGCTATGATCGTAACAGGGATTTCAGAACTGCCCCCCGCAGCAATGGCAATGGCCGTATAAATAATGGAGGTGGTAATGGTCGTCCGGAGAACGGAAACCGCAGCAATGGTTTTGGAAGGAATACGAATGGTAGCCGGGACAACGGACGTATCAATGATACAAGGGGTGGTCGACCGGTGAACCGCGACTTCCGTACCAATGGCAACGGGGACAGACAACCACAGCGAGAAGGTACGCCTAACAATAATACCGGTGGCCGTCGTTTTGAACGGAATGATAATAATGGCAACAATGGCGGAAACAATCCACGTATGGGCGGAAGCAACAATCCACGTACCGGACCAGGTGCCGATCGTCCGCCACGCAGACCCGATAATGGAAACACAGGCAATACGGAACCCCGTCGTTTTGAAAGACGTAATGATAATGGAGGAGGTACCGTTCAGGGGAATAATAACCGGTCATTTGAGCGTCGTCCAGTATCAGGAGGAAATAACGGACAGCAGCGGATGGAACGCCGGACCGCGCCACAATCTCAGCCGGCGCAAAGGCAGTTGGACCGCCGCAGCGAGAACAGCGGAGGCGGTAATGGCGGGAATGGAAGAAGAAGATTTTAGAGAGAAGCTAGAAGCAAGAAGCTAGAAGCGAGAAGGGAAGAACAGTTTCCTGTATCCCTGAACATTGATCGGTTTTTTGAGCAGGGGTTTACGGGATGTCCTT
>DAORKK010000316.1:0-156 GCA_035439525.1 Chitinophagaceae bacterium | reverse complement strand
TTTTAGAGAGAAGCTAGAAGCAAGAAGCTAGAAGCGAGAAGGGAAGAACAGTTTCTTGTATCTCTGAACATTTATCGGTTTTTTGAGCAGGGGTTTACGGAATGCTCTTAGCCCCTCTCTTAAAGCCTGCCTGCCGGTAGTGTAATTCTTCAGTAT
>DAORKK010000315.1:0-3289 GCA_035439525.1 Chitinophagaceae bacterium | reverse complement strand
CGGTTTCCACTTTACGAAGCCCCCGGGCATGGCGGTTGTTTTTTACCTGTAATAAGGGGGAGAGTACAGTCATGCGCAGGAAGGAGAGAAAATCAAAGGCCTCCATTAATTCTCCGCGACCTATTTTCAGGGCAGCATAATGAACCCAGATCCAGAATCGGTCTTCGATCCACTGGTAATCTGGTTGTGGCCAGGTTGCCGTGGTGGCATGAATAATTTTGCTGAGTTGTCCGTCCCGCTCAAAGAGAATCACCGGGTTTTCAACCCGGTCTTTGAATTCATCAGGCGTAAGGAATTTAATATCGACATGTAAGAGTGGATTGTCATAAAGGCAAATAAGGACCCGGGGTTCACCCACGTGTTCGCCCGTAAAACCGGATACCAGATCGCCAAACCGGCGGGCCGTTTCCATCATCTTCTCCTTGTTCCCCGCTATTTTATATTTGGTCACAAGAATCAGATCCAGGTCAGAGTATTCATCTATTTCATTGGTGATCCAGGAGCCGGCCACAGCCAGTCCGCTAACAGAAGGATCTTCCTGTACCCGTTTTTTTACCCGCTCCGCGAAAGCCGCCTGGATGGTCATGGGTTGATATTAATGTTTCAGTGGCCTTTTTTTGATCATGCCGCCCTTGGTATCTTTTACACTGCTCATGACCATAAAGGTATCTGGTTCGATCTTTTCGATTTCCGTGTTGAGTTTATTAATTTCCAACCGGGTGATTACCGTGTAAATGATGTCCACGTCTCTGGTCTCTCCTTTTTTTCCGTATCCTTTTTTTCCGGTGTATACGGTACAGCCCCGACCCATTTTATCGATGATCATCTGGCGGATTTCTTCACTGTGTGAGGATACAATGGTCACACCGATATACTCTTCAATTCCTTCAACAATGAAGTCGAGTGTTTTTGAAGCGGCGAGATAAGTGATCATGGAGTAAAGTGCGATTTCGATGGAGAGAAAGTAGGCGGCGGCAGAGAAGATGAGAATATTGATCAGGATAATGATATCCCCGATCGTGGTGCCCAGTTTACGGCTGAGCCAGATGGCCAGGATCTCAGTACCATCAATTACAGCACCTCCCCTGACACTGAGACCAATCCCTGCCCCGAGAAAGAAACCGCCGAATACGGCCACAAGTAAGTTGTCGTTAGTCACGTTAGGAAAATTCACGGTGGCCAGCACCAGGGCTAAACCGCTTATGGCAATCATGGTCTTGAAGGCAAATGCCTTTCCCATGATCTTATAGCCCATAATGATAAAGGGGATATTTACGGCGATGATCAGCAGGTACAGTGGAATTTTGGTCAGGAAGGAGATCAGCAAAGAAATACCGGTTGCACCCCCATCTATAAATTCATTGGTGAGCAGGAAGCCCTTGAACCCAAATGCGGCGGAGAATACGCCGGCGGTCATCAGCAACAAGTCGCGGATCAACCGCTTTACCGTAATCGTCAGTTCGCGATAGGATTTGGCATAACGGTAGCGAGATATTTTGTTTTCGCCATTTGCCGCTGCTGCCTGCGGAACCCGGGTACTTACGTCTATAAGTTTTCTTAAGAATTGCTTCATTCGGTGGGGTTTCGTTGGTATTACCAAATTTACCGAAATCCGGCCGGGAAGCGTATTAAATCAGGAATTATTCGGGCCTATGTTTAGGTATAAATAATATAAATTAATTATTTTCATAACTCTTCACCAGTTAATTGTTATGAAACCTGTTCCTATTCTGCTGCTCTCGTTTGTTTTTACACAAACAGCCTTATGTCAATATCATCCTGTACAGCAAAAAGCGATGGTCGTAAAACGGATGATTGAACTGAATCATCTTTCACCCCGTGCGGTAGATGATAGTTTTTCGAATCGCTTGTTTACTTCCATCATTAACCGGGCCGACGAACGTCGTTTGCTTTTCACCGATGCTGAGTTTAAATCCCTGCAGGCATTCAGTCTGAAACTGGATGATGAACTCAATAACCGGGAATGGGGTTTTTATAACCAGTTTTCAGCCTTGTACCAGCAAGCAATAAAAAGGGCAGATTCTATTCTATTAAAACTGACAGCAAAGCCGTTTGATTTTACAGTGAATGAAACGGTCAGTACCGGCAAAAAAGACGCGTTTGTTTTTGCCGCCGACCGGCCGGCCCTGATCTCGCGCTGGAACCGCTACCTCAAATTCAGGGCACTCGATGCCTTATATGATATCAGTTCCCTGGATACCACCGGCAAAACCGGAATTAAAACAATTATTGCCGGAAATGAATTGCGTGTCCGGGAACAACTGAAAAAAAATGAAGGCCGGCAACTGAAAAGGATACTGGAGCACAGCACCGGCCTGGAAGGCTATATCATGGAACTCTACCTGGATGCACTGGCCGGTTGTTATGATCCGCATACCAATTATTTCTCGCCACAAGGCAAACAGGAATTCCAGGAACTGCTGAGTACGGAGGCTTTATCATTGGGACTGGACCTGGATGAAAATGAAAAAGGACAGATCATCGTGGATAAACTGGCACCCGGAGGTCCGGCCTGGAAATCCGGGGACCTGAATAAAGGGGACATTTTACTTAGTATGCATTGGGAAGGGAAAGAGAATAAGGATCTGACCGGTGCAGGATTGCAGGAGGCCTATGAAGAAATGGAAAAAGCATCCGAAGGGAAAGTGATCATAAAAGTGCAGAAAGCGGATGGTACCAGTAAGACGACGATGTTGCGTAAGGAAAAAATTCAGAATGAGGAAAATGTGGTGAAGGGTTTTATGCTGGAGGGAGAGAAAAAGATCGGTTATATATTGTTACCCGGTTTTTATACCGAATGGGAAAACGAGACCGGTTCCAGTTGTGCCAATGATGTGGCAAAGGAAATTGTAAAACTGAAGAAAGAAAATATAGACGGGCTGATCCTGGATGTGCGCTATAATGGGGGCGGATCAGTCGGGGAGGCCATGGAAATGATTGGCATATTTGTGGATGAAGGTCCGGAAGCAGGGATTAAAACAAAAGAGCCAAAAATTGTGTACCTGAAAGACCCGAACAGGGGAACCATCTATTCCGGGCCCATGCTGTTGCTGGTGAACGGACAAAGTGCATCCGCTTCTGAAATGCTGGCGGCTTCGTTACAGGACTATAACCGCGCGGTGATTGTGGGCAGCCCAACTTTTGGTAAAGCTACCATGCAGCAAATGTTTCCGTTGGATACCATGATAAAAAAACCAACACAACATGACCTGAGCCGTGATATGATCAAGATCACCACCGGGAAACTATACCGGCTGAACGGGGAGTC
>DAORKK010000314.1:0-3290 GCA_035439525.1 Chitinophagaceae bacterium | reverse complement strand
GTTTCACTATCGCATACGGTCTGCCCGTACAGCACAGTGACCCGGCTGGATACAGCCAGGAGGAGGAGAATAAGGTAGAATTTTGTTTTCATAAGTACGATTTTCATAGATGCTGACACTACAAATATGCCAAAACGTATTTCATTGGATTTCAATACGATAAGTGAATGTACTTAGCTGGGTTTTCCAAAAATTGGATTTTTTTTACAAAATCTGGAAAATCCGAAAAAGTATAGATTTTACAGCTTTTCAGGATGTGGATAACTTGTTTTACCCCTGTAATATTGTGTAAGACAGTGCTTAAATAAAAAAACCCGGCGATTTGCCGGGTTTCAAGTTATGCGTTTCTGTTGATACAGTTGAGGTCTTCAAAAGCCACTTCCAGTCGTTTGATAAAGGCTTCTTCTCCTTTTCGTAACCAAACCCGCGGATCATAGTATTTCTTGTTGGGCTTATCATCCCCTTCAGGATTACCCAGTTGTCCCTGCAGGTAGGCTTCATGTTTTTTATAGTTATCCAGCACGCCCTCCCAGAAAGCCCATTGCAGATCAGTATCGAGGTTCATTTTAATGGCCCCATAGCTGATGGCTTCACGGATCTGGTGCTGCGGTGATCCGCTTCCTCCATGGAATACAAAATAGACCGGCTTGGCAGCTGTATTGAACTCCTTCTGGATATATTCCTGGCTGTTATTCAGGATGACCGGGCGTAATTCCACATTTCCGGGTTTGTATACCCCGTGTACATTACCAAAGGCAGCGGCAACAGTGAAGAGTTTACCTACTTTACTGAGTTCTCTGTAAGAGTAAGCCACATCTTCAGGCTGCGTATACAGTTTGGAATTTTCCACATCACTGTTATCCACGCCGTCTTCCTCACCACCGGTAACACCGAGTTCAATTTCGATGCTCATGCCCAGCGGATTCATCCGTTTGAAAAACTCAACAGAGGTATGAATATTTTCCTCAATAGGTTCTTCACTCAGGTCCAGCATATGCGAACTGAAAAGCGGCTGTCCTTTTTCCTTATGGAATTGTTCACCGGCATCCAGTAAACCGCTGATCCAGGGTAACCATTTTTTGGCCGCATGGTCGGTATGCAGGACAACAGGCACTCCATAGTATTTGGCTACATTATGAATATGCAGGGCACCGGATACTCCACCTGCAATATTGGCCTGCAGATTATCATTGGGCATTCCTTTACCGGCGATAAACTGGGCGCCGCCATTGGAAAACTGGATGATCACCGGGGAATTCACTTTAGCTGCGGTTTCCAGCACGGCATTAATGGTATTGGTACCGATAGTGTTCACAGCAGGTAAAGCAAACTGGTTATCCCTGGCATCATTGTAGAGTGCTTCCAGCTCATCGCCGAAGAGCACCCCGGCTCTGTACTTTTTCATTGATTTTTTAAATTTTTAAAGTGGCAAATGCTTTTCAGCAGGCAGGTAATCGTTAAAGGCCCGCTAATATATAGCTTTTCCGTTATTCGCAAAGCTAACATCTGTTAGAGTTCAACGTGATTTTCGTTTGCTTTTTCCCAGATTTTTTTGCACCAGGAGCAGGTTTTTCCGCAGGGTAAGCTTGAGGTGCACTTTCACGATCTGTCCCATGTTCTGGCATTTATCATAGTCAGCGGTATTCATATATTCCTTCAGTTCATTTTTCAGTTGGGCCACCTTTTCCGGCGTACTGATTTTATCATGGGTCATGATATCCAGCAGGTCTTTTATCCGGTATCTTGAGCTGGCCAGCCGGAAAGTGATCATGGTTCGTTCCTCAGCCTGGTATTGTTCAATGGATTCGCGGTTCAATACGCCAAGTGCAGATTCCACATAGGCATAGTTTTCTTTAAAAAACTGGGGCAGGTACAGGTTTTTACGGCCTTCATAGGATTGCTGGTCAAAATCGATACTCCTGATCCGGTACTGGTAATCCTCAATATCCGGGGTAATACTCACCACAAAATTATAACTGCGCATATCACCGAGGAGGCGGACAAAACAGCGTTCATTGAATTTCACAAATTCCTTGGCCAGCCGGATCTTATTCGTTTCGGGTGATTCAAGAATCTGTCGGATAAACATATCACCGGGTATCCCGGGAATATGTTCTTCTACCAGGGTATTACCATAGGTAAAAAAAGTAATCCGGTTGGGTGACAGGATATGCTCCAGTTCAAGTCCGTAAATACGCGAAGCATCCGCGATTTTGATATAATAATGATCGTAGTTGTCGTTGAATTTATTGACAATCCGGATCCGGAACGGATTGGAATTGCCAAAAGCGCAATAATCAATCCTTGCTACATCCAGGTGGGTGATAAAACTGAAATCACCCTCTGTTTTCAGAATCGCGTAAATTTTAACCAGCCCTTCCCGTATATAATCCCAGTCGCGGCTGTCATACGACGCTTTTTCCCAATGCGTATGTTGCCCGTTTTTGTCCATGATGGGAGTGGACCAGGTAAACCGGAGCAGGTCATGGTAGGTTACCGGCAACCGGACTTCTCTTCCCCGTTCCCGTAAATAACTTCTGAGTTTGGTATTTACCGGGTACATGGGCTTTTTCCGGGAAGGTTTATCGCCTTCCTTGGTCTCCCGGTCGTTCTGGTTATCAATGAAGCGCATGTGAGCGTTGAAAAGTTAAAAGGTTGATAAGTTGGTAAGTAGGGGCTGTATCCTGACAACCGACAGCTGACAACTGACAACTGATTTAAATGCAATTTCGTACTATTTTATCATCTCCCGAAGTTTTTGGAAATACGCTGGTGCCTGTAAAAGCCGGCTGCCATACCAGCTGAACATTTCTCCATCAGCCAGGAGAATCTGTGTGCCCGGTAACTGCGTTTGCAATTCTTCTATATGTTTTTCACGGAAAGGGTAGGGCTCTGATGAAAGCAACACAACTTCACAATTCAATGACCGTAGTTCATCAGGATTGGTCTCCGGATACCGTTGTTGCATTTTAAAAACATTATCCAGGCCGGCATGCTCCATCATGGCATGAATAAAGCTGTCGCCGCCGACAGTCATATAAGGCTCTTTCCAGATAAGGTATGCAGTACGTGGTTTGTTATCTTTTACAATCAATGCCCGGAACACAGTTCTTATCTGGTTCTGCAGGTGGTCAGCTTGCTGAAATTTTCCGGTAAGCTGTCCGATTTGTTGTATCATGGCAAGGGCTTCCTCCAGGTTATTGATGTCGCTGACCCATACCGGCCATCTTTTGGCAAGCTCCTCGATCTGTTCCTTTACATTTTCTTCTTTATTGGCCAGTATCAGATCA
>DAORKK010000313.1:0-3292 GCA_035439525.1 Chitinophagaceae bacterium | reverse complement strand
GTCATGGGGCAAAGATATGCTGTTGGTGATAACACCAACAGCACGCATCCGGTTGCGGGTGGTATCACCCGCAACACTACCTCACGGTGATCCGCGCAAAGCGCAGCTCCGTCTTTGCCAGTGCGTGCATCCGCCAGGAGGGGGAGATGATTTCGCCCGTCTTGTTGTTGGTGTTATCACCAACAGCATTATCACCAACAACATAAGCATGCCTCGGCATCAGTATCGTCTCCTCATTATTCGCCCCCAGGATTTTCCGGGTCATTTTACCAGTGGCCAGGTCGATGGCGATCGCGTATACGGTGCTTCTCTTGCGGAAATTGCTGATCGTTTTCACTTTTGTCCCATATTCTGCCATTACATTATTGCTGTTATGGTCATTGAAAAGGAGGATGAGATTATTATTGTGAATCAGGCGGGCAAAAGAAGAATAGAAAGGCATACCTCCGGCCTGGGCAAAGAAACTACCCTGGTCATAACTGAAACTGATCCCGCTGCCGGTACGGTTGCTGCTGGTGATTTGTTCGACCTGTGATTTTGGGATATCGTTTATCCACCGGATATTCCCGTCTTTGTCGGCGTTGATTACCAGGATATCCTTGTTGGTGAAATTATGCACATAATGCCATTGGGTACTCCACATTTTGGTGGCATTATTATAGGTCTGGGTCGTATAGGAATAATAGGAGTATTTAGAAATTTCACTGGAGATAACGATAGCGTTGTCCGCCGGGCTGATATCCACCGATTTGATCACATAGCTGTTGGGAAAATCCACTTCCTCATCATCGGCCTTTGCTTTTTCAGCTGCTTTTTTGCTGGCTTTACTTTCCGCATCCTCGTCGGCAGCATCTTCAATACTGTTGCCCAACATGCCGGCATTTATTTCCTTAAAGGAACTCAGGGTCATTTGTCCTTCTACCGGATTGAGTTTATTGATAAAAAACCCGTTCAACTCTTCTTTCTTAGCGTTATTGCTATAGAATCCGGCAAGTAAAAGCTCACCGGTGGGTTGTTCAACCAGTTTACCACTGATGATATAGCGGTCCGCAGCATCCATTACGATATCTTTTTCTTTCCGGCCTTTATTATCATATACCGTCATTACATATTGTTTAAAGACCAGTTTCTTTCTTTTCCTTTTACCGTACTCCACTTCGTCAAATTCACGGCCCATTACCACGATCTTTTTATCATTGGTGAATTTCACATCTTCCAGCTGGTAGAGACCGGGGTTGAAGGACATGTTGATGACGGCGCTTTCTTTGCGCTTCAGGGTCTTGTCCAGCACACTTACTGCCAGGGATACGCGGTCCTTGTTGGAGATATTGCTAACCATCAGGAAGGCTTTCCCGTTCTGGATGGACGTCATTTTCATATCATAGTCATCTCTTTTGCTTTCCAGGCCAAAACGACCCAGTTCCAGGAAATCTCCGTTCAGGTCGCCGGAGTTTTTATCCACTTTTGAACCCAGCACAATGAATTCCTTTGCTTTTTTATCATAATCGGTGGCAAACATGAAGAGATTGTCTTCAAGCGGCTGGAAACTATGGAAGTCGAGGCCCTTCAGCTCTTTCTTATATTCTTTATCATACACTTCCCCGAAATTCTTATCGAGTTTGATGAGTTTATAAGCACTGCCATAGGTGGCTCCGATCACGAAATAGGATTTTAGCTTTACGCGCTGTTCGGTCACATAAAGCCCGCTGTTATCAGCTGTGATAATATCCAGGTCGGTGGTTCCTTTTTTCAGTTTCATCTCTTCACCCCAGGTGAGTTTGTAGGTCTGGGAGAAGCCAAGGAAAGAAACAAAAAGGAAAGAGGCAGCAAGCACAGATTTTTTCATAATAACGGTTTGGGTATGCAAAATAGGAAAGAAAAAAGTTACTTCTTCTTTGACTTCGGGGCCACGAGTGAATATGAGTGATCAATCCATTCTTTTAACAAAGCATTAGAAACAGACCCATCGACCACAATGGTGTTCCAGTGTTTTTTATTCATGTGAAAGCCGGGAAGCACACAGGGATATTCTTCCCGGAGCTCAAGGGCTTTATCCGGATCGCATTTTACATTAAATCGCAGGTCCGCCGAATCAAGCCCTACCAACAGGAAGACCTTATTATTTACTTTATACACCAGCGTATCCGGACCAAAGGGCAGGGTTTCTTCGGCACCGGGTTTTGAGAGACAGTAGTCGCGGAGGGTTTCAATATTCATGGTTGTTCAGGACTAACGTGAATTTGCGGATATAGATAGCGGGCAATAATTTTTTAACAACCGGCATGTCGGTATCAAGGTAGGTGTCGCCGAATACAGACATTTCGTCTTCGGCGGGTGTTCCTGCCAGGTCTATTTCATAATGGAGTGCCGTTTTTTCCAGGGTTCCTCCATTAAAGGAAGTAATGGTACCGCCATAATCCCAGCCAAAACCCATAAAGCTGATTTTTTTACCGTTCAGACGCAGCAGTTCACTGAACCCGCTTTTTAATTTTAATCCTTTATCCGTGTGATACTGTGCACGGTCCTGGTAGCACATAATCATCGCGATGGTTTTATGCCAGGCTTTGTCTTTCCAGTAAATGATCGCTTCGTTCACGGTACCCGGGTACAGCTTGGTGACATCCACGGAATCCACACACTCCGGTCCGCAGATGCGTTCGTCTTTGAGATTGCTTTCTCCGTAAATCACTTTCAGATCAGAATAGTTCATGTCCTGCCGGATCAGTCCCCAGCTGCTGTCGGTAATGAGCAGGCTGTCAACAATGGGAGGCAGCGGGGTGATTACCGGTGTGGGTTCGGCGGCGGGCTTTTTTTGTTCGGTGCAGGAGGCCAGGAGGACCAGAAGGCTACTGAAAATGGCTGCTATTTTAAACCAACGTTTATAGAAAGAAATCATGTTTAAAAGTAAAGGAATAATTAGAAATGTTGGTTAGTCATGGTTCGGCAAGCTCACCATGACAAGTAGTGTTCGTTGTCACCCTGAGCGTGTCGAAGGGTGTGCTTCGGCAAGCCTGCCTGTCCGGTAGGCAGGCTTCCCGCATTTGGCGGGACGGGCACCATGACAAGGTGTAGCCTGGTGTCATGCTGAGCGTGCCGAAGCATGATCAACAAAAATGACAAGGTGTAGCCCGATGTCATGCTGAGCGTGCCGAAGCATGATCAACAAAAAGTACATGCTCATTCGCCACCCTTCGACACGCCTGCCTGTCCGGTAGGCAGGCTCATGGTGACAAGATCAACCAGCTCACTTACACCATAACCGCCGTCGCTTCAATCTCAATCAGGTACTCCG
>DAORKK010000312.1:0-3297 GCA_035439525.1 Chitinophagaceae bacterium | reverse complement strand
ACTGAGCCGGCTTACACCAGAGCAACCGCTTAAAGTGGTGCCCGGTTATATCAAAGCTTTCGAGTTATCCTTTTCCCCGGTTAAGTTGAAATATATTAAACTGGTAGCCGTACCGGTGTCGAAGCTTCCGCCATGGCATCCCGGCAAAGGAGATAAGGGCTGGATATTCGCGGATGAAGTGTTTGTAAACTGAGTTGTACAATTGACAAATAACAACATTACGTTTTTATCAGGTATGGCTGCTTTTCTGCCTGAGTTCACTCACTAAACCTATGTGATAAAATATTCCCGCGTATCGGGGGCCGCCTGGCGGCAAATACAGTTTAACACATAGGATCATAGGACACAAAGGTTACACATAGAGCAGGTAAAACCCTATGTGTAATCCGAAGGATTCTATGTTAACCTTTTACGGTTTCCCACTTTTTGAAATGCAAAAGCCTTTACTGCTTTTCAGCCTGAGTCCACTCACTAAACCTATGTGATAAAAAAATCCCGCTTAGCGGGCCAATGCCTAAAGCTTTATCTTTACCGCCACATGAATGTATTTACCAATAAGGCGGAATTGATTATTACCTGCCCCAAAAGGCTCGCCCCTTACCTGGAGCAGGAAGTAAGGGAACTGGGGTTTAAACCGGATGAGACGTTTATTACCGGGGTGAAACTCACCGGGACTGTGACCGACTGTATCCGGCTCAACCTCAATCTCCGTTGCGCCAGCCAGGTATTGTATAAAATAAAACAGTTTACTGCTGTCAATGCAGATGATATTTATAAGCACCTGCTTGATTATCCCTGGGAAAACATATTACCGGATGATGGCTATTTCTCGATTACCAGTAACGTGAATAATCCTACGATCAACAACAGTATGTTTGCCAACCTGCGCGTGAAAGACGCAATCGTGGATCGGTTACGGGAGAAAAGAGGTGTTCGTCCCAGTACCGGTGCGGAACTCAGCGGGGCGGTAATAAACCTGTTCTGGAAAAATGAAAACGCCGAAGTGTTTATTGATACCACCGGTGATTCGCTGGGACGGCATGGTTACCGGAAAATTCCCGGACAGGCACCGATGCTGGAAGCACTGGCTTCCGCCACCATCTATGCCACCACCTGGGACCGTCAATCGCCTTTTGTGAATCCCATGTGTGGTTCGGGTACATTGGCCATCGAAGCGGCCATGATCGCCACCAACCGGAGACCCGGATTATTCCGCACGAATTATGCCTTTATGCATCTGAATGGATATGATGAAACGGTTTATTTTAAAGAAGATGCTTTATTGGAAGAACAGATAAAAGAAGTACCCGGACTCCGGATCATTGCCACGGACTACAGTGCCCGCGCTATTGAAAATTCAAGAAAGAATGCCATTGCTGCCGGCGTAGCCGACCTGATCGAATTCGGGGTCTGCGATTTTGCCGATACAGAAGTGCCACAAGGGGTACCTGGTATTTTTTTCGTGAATCCCGAATATGGGGAGCGACTGGGTGATATCAGGGAACTGGAAGAAACCTATGCCCGGATCGGGGACTTTATGAAACAGAAATGCGGCGGCTACTTTGGCTATGTGTTTACCGGCAATCTCGAACTGGCCAAAAAGATCGGCCTGAAAGCCAAACGCCGGATTGAATTTTATACCAGTAAAATTGACTGTCGCCTCTTTGAGTACGAACTGTACAGCGGCAGCCGCTCAACCCCCAAAAAAGAAATTAACTAATCATCCTTTTGAATATGGAAATCGGAGCACTGCAACAGATCGTACGGGAACGGTATTTTGAAAATGACAATGCCCGGGGTATTTATCATACAGCCCTTTGGTTTCATGAAGAAGTGGGCGAACTCTCTTCCGCCATTGCCCGTGGTGATAAAGAAAATGCCAAAGAAGAATTTGGGGATGTACTGATGTGGATGCTCACTTTGGCCAATCTCATGAACGTGGACATGGAAGAAGTGGTGGCCACTTATCTCGATAATCCAAGAAAAAAACTACCGGGTAAATAAAACCGCTGGCATGGAAATTATATTAGATAATCCCATCTGGCATGCATTAAGTACACATCACCGGGATTTTAACGAAGGGGATGAGCAGCTTAAATATTTCTATCCGGAGATATCTCCCTTTGTGGCCATGGCTGACTGGGATGAGGCGGATAAGAAATACCTGGTGGAGCAATTACCGCCTGACCGGAATTTTTTTTATATCACTGCCCAATCGCTGGATCTCCCCGATCGCTGCAAAAGGGGATTTACTATTAAATTGTTCCAACTGGTTTGCCGGAAACATTTGCCGTTTCAACCGCCGGGTATCCAAATCCGGGCATTGGGTAAAGCGGATATTACGCAAATGATCGAACTGACTGCCCTGACCAAACCGGGTCCATTTAACCAGCGTACCATTGAATTCGGTAACTATATCGGGGTGTTTGACGGAGAGCGCCTGGTGGCTATGGCCGGAGAACGTTTAAAATTTCCCGGTTATACTGAAGTGAGTGCGATCTGCACCCACCCTGATTATTCCGGCAGAAGATATAGTGCCGCCTTACTTTCACAAGCCACGGACCGCATTGTGAGCGAAGGACAAACTCCATTCCTGCATGTGCGGAATGATAATAAAAGGGCCATTGATTTATATGAAAAAGCCGGCTATGAAATCCGGTGTGAAATGGATTTTGCTATTTTCAAAAAACCGTCTGTCGGCTAATCCAGGTACTGCCCGAAATGGATGATATTTCCGCTGTTGTCCAGGATACTGAACTGCCGCATCCCCCAGGGCTTGTTTTCCAGCGGACCATTGGGATGGACAACACCCAATGCATTGAATTCTTTGTAAAGCGTATCAATCTCATCCACCCTTACATAACAGCCGGTATTTTTAGGAATGGCCGGATCATCACATTTCCATAAATGGATCTCGATCTTATCCCGGTTGCACATCAGGTATTCCTTCCAGCTGTCATTACACTCGAAACCGAGTTTACGATAGAAGGCGGCTGATTCTTTGGCATCCAGAAAAGCCAGAATGGGGACTGCAGATTGAAGGGGCATAGAGGTTGGGGTTGGAGGTTCGAGGTTCGGGGTTGGATGGTTAAATGTCTATAGCATCATATACCACTACTTTTTTCCAGAGATGCGCATACTGCTTCACAAATTCCTGGTGAATGGGATGATCCTGGTACACTTTCTGTCCGGCCGCGTCGTCGAAGAACATGAGTTCCGATACATCCCAGGAAGTATCCACGACTTCCCGTTTTTCGGTGGAAGCCAGCACTCCGACATGCAGTTGCCGGACCGTGG
>DAORKK010000311.1:0-3301 GCA_035439525.1 Chitinophagaceae bacterium | reverse complement strand
GCATTCCGGATCCGTTTTGAATAATTGTTTCGTAACTCATAAGCGCCGTAATCTTTGTTACGACCGTCAAAGATGATATCTATCAGCTCTGACTGCAGAATGTTGTTTGATTTCATGGTTTACACTTTTCCAGATAGATGAACGGATAGCCGGGTTTCCATAAAGAAAAAGTTTTGTGGAAATCAGGAAGTATTGCATCAGGAGGTGGGCTGTTTCGGGTTGCGAGTTTCGAGTAACGGGTTGCGAGACATAAAGCGGGAAGATACCAATTGAAATGAACCATCTGGCTAAACGAATTTTCCATCGTGTCGGGGCTCGCAACTCGAAACTCGCAACTCGAAACTGATTGCTAAAAACCGTTGTTGCTGGAGAGAACAGCAGTTGTTGGTGAGAACACCAACAACTACTACTTTTACCAAAACTTCTCCCTTGAAACGATACACTCACCTCTTCCTTTCCCTGGGCAGCGGATTGCTTTTATGGGCCGCCTGGCCGGTATCGCCGCTCACTTTTCTCTTATTTGTCGCCTGGATACCCCTGCTCTGGCTTGAATCAACAGTCACCAGTCGCAAAAAGTTTTTCGGGTATACCTATATCACGATGTTTGTGTGGAATGTAACCACCACCTGGTGGATCTGGAATGCATCGGCACCCGGGGCTGTTGCGGCTTTCCTCGCCAACTCCCTGCTGATGTGTTTGCCCTGGCTGGGATTTAAAATCGCGAAAAAATGGCTGGGTGATAAAGCGGGATATATGGCCCTTATCGCTTTCTGGATGTGTTTTGAATATATACACCTGCAGGACTGGGGACTGAGCTGGCCCTGGCTTACCCTCGGCAATGCCTTTGCCACCCACCCGGAATGGGTGCAATGGTACAGCTATACCGGTGTCAGTGGTGGTTCTTTCTGGGTGTTGCTGGTAAATCTGCTGCTCTTTCATTATTTCAAAGACAATATGAACCGTTCCGGGGGCCGCTCTTACCGTTACCTGGGTATGTCTGTTGCCGCTTTATTTATTCCAATTATTATATCATTCCTGGTTCCACTGGTAAAAACAACCCCTTCCACAGAAAACAATATTGTAGTGGTTCAGCCCAATATTGATCCGTATGAAAAAGTTTCCGAGGTTACCGGATCCTTTGAGGCCCAATTACAAAAACTGCTTGCGATCAGTGAATCAAAAGTAAATGCACAGACCACCTTACTGGTATGGCCGGAAACCGCCCTGTATATGGGATCCGGTATTGATGAAGCAAAAATCAAAGACAATTATTTCCTGAATCCGCTCTGGGCCTTTTTGCAGCGCCATCCGAAAATGACCTTGTTTTCCGGGGTGGAAAGTTATCGGCAGTTTCCGGCTGCAACAACATACAGTAAGGAATTCTCCGGACAGTTTTATGAATCCTACAATGGATCTGCCCTGCTCGACAGTAATGGTGCTTCCGCCTATTATCATAAATCCATGCTGGTACCCGGAGTGGAAACCCTGCCCTGGTTCCTGAAATTTATTGACAGCTGGTTTGAAAAATTCGGAGGTACCACGGCCGGGTATGCCAAACAGGATGAACGCGATGTGTTGAAAGAAAAAAACGGATTCCGTATCGCCCCTTCCATCTGTTATGAAAGTATTTATGGTGATTTTATGCGGAAATATGTAAAACAGGGTGCCAATCTTATTTGTATTATTACCAATGATGGCTGGTGGAAAAAAACACCGGGACATAAACAACACATGAACTATGCCCGGCTGCGGGCTATCGAAACACGAACCTGGGTGGCCCGCAGTGCCAATACCGGCATCAGTTGTTTTATTGATCCCAACGGCAATGTAATTGAACCACAACCTTACAATACCGCTGCCGCCATTCAGTTACCCATACCGGCCACCACCACACCCCGGTCATTTTATGTTCTTTATGGTGACCTGCTCTTTCAACTAATGGGAGGACTCAGCATTCTTTTCATCGGATGGGCGATTGGATTAAAAGTCCGTGATAAATATTTTAAAAAGAAATTTCCGGCACTTCAATAAAAAATATGAAAAAACAAATCCTCCATGAAGGCAGCAAATTCTGCTACCGTGTTTATGGGCAGGGCCGTCCGGTTATCCTGGTCCATGGCTTTGGGGAAGAAGCCAATGTGTGGGATGGATTGGTTACCTACCTGAAGGACCGGTATCAACTCATTGTACCCGACCTGCCCGGTTCGGGTGAATCAGACCTGATACCGGACATGAGTATGTCCGGTATGGCTGAAACCATACATGCGATAGTACACGAAGAAGGCCTTAATACCTGCACCCTGATCGGGCATAGTATGGGCGGTTACATCACGCTCGCATTCGCAGAAAAATACTGGAATCACCTGGATGCAGTTGGACTTTTTCATTCCAGTTCCTATGCGGACAGTGAAGAGAAAAAAGCAACCCGTCGCAAGGGGATTGCCTTTATCCGGGAGCATGGTGCCTTTGAATTTCTGAAAACGGCGACACCCAACCTGTTTGCACCCGAAACAAAAGAAAAAAAATCAGCCCTCATTGAAAAACAAATAGCCGGACTTTCCCGTTTTACCCGGGAGGCACTGGTCGCTTATTACGAAGGCATGATCGGCAGGCCCGACCGGACCGATGTGCTCAGACAAACCCATGTGCCTGTGCTCTTTATCATCGGCAAATCGGACAATGCTGTATCACCGGATGATAGCCTGCAACAAAGCCACCTTCCGGAAAAAGCGTATATTCACCTTTTGCCCCATTCCGGCCATATGGGAATGCTGGAAGAACCCGATACCTGTAACCGGATTCTGGATGAATTTTTGCGGGGAACGGAGAAACATTAACTGACGACTGTATTCATGAAACGAATTCTACTGGCCTTTTTGTTTTTACTCAGTTTCACCCTGCCCTCCTTTGCGGCACATATTATCGGGGGTGAAATGCGCTATACCTATGTCGGCCCGGGAGGATCGCCGAATACCAAACTATATCGCATTACCCTGATCTTATTCAGGGGAGATGATCCTACCGGCGCCCAGTTTGCCCCTTCTTATGTAATAGGAGTTTACAACAACGATAACGGGTCCAAAGTCATTGGTACTGCCGTGAATAACAACTGGCTGGTTACACAGGATGTACCTCCCGGTGTACTGCCCGTACCAATCGTTTTACCTACCTGTATACAAGGCGCTCCGGTACTCGACTATACGTATGCCAGCTACTCCCTGACCATTGAATTACCGGTCAACCAGAATGGTTATACAGCGGCTTACCAGACCTGTTGCCGGATAAACGGGATTGTAAACAT
>DAORKK010000310.1:0-3334 GCA_035439525.1 Chitinophagaceae bacterium | reverse complement strand
ACAGCAGGTGGATGCGCAACGATCCAACCCGTACTAGTAACGGTGAATCCGTTGCCGACACCAGTGGTTACTGGTCCTTCACCGGTCTGCGTAAGTGTAGCAGGAAATACCTCTACCTATAGCACCACCAACGTGGCAGGACATACCTACAACTGGGTAGTAACCGGTGGTACAATCGTATCCGGTCAGGGTACCAACAGTATCACCGTCAGCTGGACCACGGCGGGTGCAGGTTCAGTAGCAGTAACAGAAACGATCACCGCTTCCGGATGTTCCGCAGCGAATACCCTGAACGTGACCGTGACACCGAAACCTGTAACCTCTGCAATCACGCACAACTAATCGTGATCGATGAATGAATAAAATGGTTCACCCAATTCTTTCCCTCCTGTTCCGGCTCACCGGGACAGGAGGGGAGGTGAACCAGATAAAAAAGTAAACTAAGAAAAACCAGTTTTTGTCAATTAAAGTCTTTTAGCAGAAAATCGTAACAATGTCCAGAACAATACAACATATCAGTGCATGGCTGCTGGGACTTTTCAGCTTCCAGCTGACAATGGCCCAGGTGGCCATGCCTGATACTGTTTGTATTGGTACCAACCGGATCTACAAAGTGAATGATGCGTCGGTACCTTCTACCTATACCTGGACAGTAAATGGAATTACCCAGCCCGGCAACCGCCATGAGTTGCCCATTACCTGGACTACTGCCGGGGTATACCAGCTGGCCGTCCAGGAGCATGCGAATAATGGATGCGATGGGGATATCCGTACCGGTATGGTTTATGTTATGCCAACACCAGTAGCCAATGCAGGGCCGGATGCCATCGTATGTTATGGTAAGACCTTGCGGCTGAACGGTAGCGGCGGATTGCAGTATCAGTGGAGTCCGGCTACTTATTTATCCAGCACGGCGATTGCCGGTCCGTTGGTTACTTTACCCGCAGCCGGGGTCTATACGTATGTGTTGAATGTAAGTGCCAATGGATGCCCGGCATTAAAACCCGATACGGTAAAAGTGACGATGTTGCCGCCGGTTCGCGTGTTTGCCGGTAATGATACACTGATCGCATTGAGCCAGCCTTTACAACTCAATGCACAGGATATGAACAACAGTGGATTCACCAGTTACCATTGGTCACCTTCCTTCGGTCTGAATAATGCCCTGGTCAAAACACCTGTGGCTACCCTCAACAGCCTGGGCAGTACAACCTATCTGGTTACGGCCCGTACGGCCGATGGTTGTGAAGCCAGCGATGATATTAAGATCACTGCTTTTGTCAAAGCCGATCTCTATGTCCCGACAGCCTTCACCCCGAATGGGGATGGAAAAAATGATCAGGCCGTAGTGATACCAGTCGGTATCCGCGAACTTCAATTCTTCCGGATTTACAACCGCTGGGGCGAACTGGTCTTTATGACCCAGGATGCGGCCCGTGGATGGAATGGTGTATTCAAAGGTCAGCCCCAGGACAGTCATGTATTTGTGTGGGAAGCCAAGGGAGTGGATTATAACGGGAATGTGATCTTTAAGAAGGGGACGGTGACGTTGATAAGGTAGGGAGAGTGGGGAATGGGGAATGGGGAATGGGGAATGGGGAATAGTGAATAAAAATAGGAAGGAGGTTACTTTGAAAGGTGACCTCCTTTTTTTATTGAAAATAAATGGTTGAACGAGTTATTGATCTTTGGAATATTGCTTAAGGTCGTTGCCTATCTTTTCTTCCCATTCAGCCTGAGCTTTAACATTCTGGCCGGACTGGGTTTCTTTAAAATATAATTCCCGTTCAATTTTAAGTAATTCAATTTCCTGATCCAGCAGTCTGTTGAGCTGTTCATTCATTTTGTTTGCGGGAAATGTCTGGTTGTGTAGTTTTTTTTTCAGCTGCAGGGCATGACTATATGTGAGTAGTAGTTCATAATTGATATGGTTGAGCAGCCTGCCGGACCGTGAGTCTTCATCTGCCCAGGAGCTATTACGGATGAAAACCGGGTAGATAGTTATTGCGGCAACTACTTTGTTGTCCTGCGGGAGAATGTTTGCGGTGAGGAATAATCCGTAATTACCAAAAGCGATGCCTTTCTGTTTTGGTGTTCCCCTGAAGTCCGACCATTGAAGGTATCGTTTATCATCGATGTATAATGTGTCTGCATCCTCGCTTTCGTCCTTAGGTGCTGCCAGTTGTACAAGAGCCTGGGTGTTTTCCGCATGCTCAACAAATTCTTTAAACGGTCCTGTAAATTCGTCTGTGATTTCAAGGAATTGCCGGATATGCACTTTCAGCAGGCTGTCGTATTTGCGTTTACTTCCAACATAGCCTTCCGCCTGTAACGTGTCCCCTATATGCTGTATCAGGTACAATTGGCTGTCGACCCGGCAATAGACATCAAAGCAAAGTGCCAGGCTGATATCCAGATCGGCTTTATTCACTTGTTTTTCCTCGATCTGGTATCTTTTTAAGACGAGGGTAAGAGGAAGCAGCGATTTGTTTTTAACCACTACGGATTCAAAATATTTTTGGAATAATAAGTTTTTTTTTCCTTCAAAACGGATGGGTTGAATGCGGTAATCACGTGGAAGGATTGCAAAGCCGGCACTGTCCGAGAAACTGGAGTCAATGGTTTGTTCAATGTAATAGCTTTTCGGTTTATACACCGGTTTTTTTTCTGGCACCAGTTTGATCCCGGGTACCAGGTAACTCAGGTCAGTCGGGGAGGTGGTATTGGCTATCCCCTTTGGAGATTTCCAGTTAGCGGGCGGCGGGGGTGGTCCTTCAAAACTGGTCCGGCCCGGATTTTTTTGCGCACAAACAGGCATTGTCAAAAAACTGGGGAGGACCAGCAAAAGTATAGCGGATCTACAGAATACCCGCTGATGCGAAATTTTCATAAAGAATACAACTTTACAAATCAGTATTATGCTCTCTTAGCTAAACAACACATCCGCATATTCCGGTTTCTTCTTAAACACCGCATTGGCAAAGGGACAAAGCGGGATGATCTTCATGCTATAAGTCCGGGCATGTTCCACGGCGGCCTGCACCAGCTGGTAGCCCACGTTCTGACCCCTGAGTTCCTCACTAACTTCCGTATGTTCGATGATCATTTTATCGGTGGCAGGCAGGGTGTATACCATTTCCGCAAGGTATGCGCCCTCTTCCCCCACAAAAAAGAGCCCCTTGCCCCCGGCTTGTTTGTGATGGATAGTCATTGTTGAACTTTTCTTAAAGCTATCAAGATTTTTTTGCTTTTTCGGATTTGTCACCACATATTTGCAGTAGCAATGAACGTTACAACAACAAATAAACAGTGGTGGTGGCATACAACTCTTAAG